>JAENYQ010000006.1 GCA_016841675.1 Desulfotomaculum sp. | reverse complement strand
GCAAAAAAATAAAGCCTATATTTGCAAGGCTTTAGGATTTTTCGAATGTACTATTGCAGGTCCTTGAGGGGAGAAATGTCTTAATAATAGAGAGTTTGGCGCCGATAATCCGTATACATGCTTCCGAACGCTGACTAACTATAGTGGTGTTACGAGTTCTATACCAGTTAACAGCATATTGCTCCGAGCCCTACGACCTAAAGGACATACCCCCTATGGTCACCGGGCCTGTAGGGTTTGCCTGGAAACGGGCAGGCCTCCCATTGTGGAAAGGAGCCATATCCGGAAACGAAGATCCGGTTGGCTTCCTTTTTGCCACCCGGATCTTTTTTTACCTGACAGGAGGTGGAAATATCGGAACGTAGCGTGGTTTTACCGGTTTTGATGGTATCAATATCCTGTTTAGTAACCTAAAACAAGAAGGAGGTAATCGTTTTGAAAAAAAGATTGACTATTATTCTGGCGCTAGTACTGGTTTTTTCTCTCGGCACCGCGGTAGCCTACGCCGCGCCATCCGCCGTCAATGTGGTTGTCGATGGTGAGCCGGTAGTGTTTCCGGATCAGGGGGCCTTTCTGGATACCGATGCCGGTCGAACCTTCGTCCCCATCCGGTTTGTTAGTGAGGCCCTGGGTGCTACAGTAAACTGGGACGAAGCCGCCCAAACGGCTATCGTCAACCACGGGGGCTCGGTTATTACCATGCCCGTTGGCAGCACTCAAGCTAAAGTAAATGATCAAGATGTGCAGCTCGACGCTCCGGCCCTGGTGCAAAACCAGCGTGTAATGGTGCCGTTACGTTTTGTCAGTGAGGCTCTGGGCAAGACAGTTGACTGGAACGAGACCGAAGGGGTGGTTTATGTACATACCGGACATTTCATTCGTCTGGCGAGCACCATCGGCCCCATTGACGCCGGCATCGTAGGCACCTTGGCCGAGCTATTCGAGGAGGAAACGGGCATTAGGGTTGATTTTGTAGGCGCGGGTACCGGTAAAGCTCTGGAGATGTCCAAGACCGGGGACTTTGACCTGGTACAGGTACACGCCCGGGCGCTTGAGGAGCAGTTTGTGGCCGATGGCTATGGAACCGAGCGCATCGACCTGATGTATAACGACTTCGTTATCGTTGGTCCGGAAGCCGACCCCGCCGGGATTAATGGGCTGCCCCCGACAGAGGCTTTGCACCGGATTATGGAAACGGAGTCGCTCTTCATTAGCCGCGGCGACCGGTCCGGTACCCACGTCAGTGAGATGGGTCTTTGGGAAGCGGCAGGACTGGAACCCCAGGGCGATTGGTACCTGGTTTGGGAAGGCGGCCCCCAGGGCAACAGCGCCACCTTGCGCTACACCGATGAACAACAGGCGTACACCTTCATGGACAGGGCCACTTATCTGGTTCTTAAAAACGAGATCACCTTGAAGGTTCTGGTGGAGAAGCACGAATCACTCCTAAATTTCATTACCCTGATCCCGGTCAACCCGGAGATGTTCCCTCAGGTCAAGTACGACCTGGCGATGCAGTTTGTGGAGTATGCCACCTCGGACGAGGCGCAGACGGTGATTGATAATTTCAAGAAGGATATTTACGGCGAGTCGCTTTTCTTCCCCAACTCCGCCCAGTGGCGCGCCCGGACTGGAGAACTGTAACAGCCACGGTACCGGTTTGAAACCGCGCTTCGTTTTATCGCGTCGCGCGGTTTATGCAGCGAAAGGAGAAAACAATGAACAAGTTGATCCGAATGTTGATCTTTGCACTAATGGTTCCGGCACTCCTCATCGGAGCCTGGGGCTGTGCCCCTGAACCCGAGGAGGCAGTAACGACGACACGGGAGGTGGTGGACCTTGCGGAGAGAACCGTGACTGTACCTATAGAGCCCCAAAAGGTAGCCACCATGCAGGGCCCCACGTATGAGATGGTCTTTATGCTGGGCGCTAAAGACCAGATCGGGCTAGTCAGGGAGGACCATCCCATTGCCTATCCACTTGCCCGCCTAACCAATCCGGACATTTCCGGCTACCCTACAATGTCCGGCGTCGGGCCCCAAACACCGGTGAATGTGGAAGAGTTCCTTAATCAGGAAGTCGATCTGGTTATTTATTGGAATATTGCAAAGGAACTTGAGAAATTTGATACGGCCGGTATTCCCGCTATTGTGGTCAACTGGTCCAGCTTTCAGCCCACAAATCTAGAGGAAACCTTAATGGACTCCAAAAAACAGATTGCAGTGCTGGCGGACGCGCTAGGCGGTAGTGCGCCCGAGCGCTATGCCGAGTGGGAAAGCTACCTTGACAAAACTGTGGACTTTATTTTGTCCCGCACCGAAAAAATTCCGGATGATGAACGTCCCATCGTATACTGGGGCAACAGCTGGGGCCCGAATATCCTCGCCACATGGCCGTTGACGCCAAAACAATTTGAAGTTGCCCTTTGCGGGGGTAAAATGGTTAGCGTGGAGCAGGGCGGCCAGTTCCCGGAAATTACCAAAGAGCAGCTGCTGGCCTGGGAGCCCGAGGTTATTATCGTGGATAACCACGGGCACAATCCGGAACAAATTATTGAAGAACTTAAAACAAGCGCCGATTGGACATCGCTGCCCGCGGTCAAGAATGACCGCCTCTATCGCATTCCCGCCGGTGTCTTCTTCTTGGATAAGGGAACCAGCCGCGCTGTGTACTACTACTGGTTGGCCAAACAACTGCACCCCGACCTGTTTGCAGATGTTGACCTGGTCAAGGAACTAAAGTACTACTTCGAGACGTTCTACGACTATGAGCTGAGCACAGCGGAAGCGGAAAAGGCGCTCGCCGGTTGGGTGGAGTAAATACTACCAATTAACTAATCATCTATGGGAGGAAGGTCATGCGCACCACGGCAAATAGGTTACAGACAACACTGCCCAATAAACAAAAGAGCCTGGACATACAGACGGAAACCGAAAGGCTTTCCTGGAGAAAAGTGGCGCTACTTGCCGGCCTCCCCCTACTTTTCTTATTCATTTCTTTGTTTTTGGGGCGTCTCTTCATCGACCCCCTTACCGTTTTAAAAATACTGGCGCATAAGCTGCTGTTTATTCCTATTGACAAGACCTGGACTGATACTATGGAAACAGTGGTCATGCGGGTAAGATTACCCCGTGCGATCATGGCGGGGGCAGCCGGCGCCGGTCTTTCCATCTCCGGTGCCGCTTTTCAGGGGATGTTCCATAATCCGCTGGTGAGCCCTTTCATACTTGGCGTTTCCGCAGGTGCCGGCTTTGGCGCGGCGCTGGCGATAGTTATGGATGGCTCGATGTTCATGATTCAGGTCTTGGCGTTCGTTTTCGGTATCGTTGCCGTCGCCATCACTTACTTTACAAGCCGTATTTACAAGACGACCCCCATCCTGATGCTTGTCCTTGCCGGCATCGTTGTTTCCGCCCTCTTCCAGTCGTTGCTTTCATTGCTAAAATACACCGCCGATACAGAAGATAAGCTTCCAGCCATCGTATTCTGGCTGATGGGAAGCATGGGTGGTGTGCGTCCTGAGGATTTGCCTTTTGCTCTGGTATTAATTACGGTCGGCGTCATCGGATTGCTCCTCGTCCGCTGGCGTTTCAATGTGCTTTCTATGGGGGACCAGGAAGCTAGGTCGCTGGGCATAAACACAGAACTGCTAAAGGGCATGGTCATCGTTTGTACCACTATTATTTCTTCGGTAGTAGTCGCCTTCTGCGGCATTATCGGCTGGGTGGGATTGGTCATTCCCCACTTATGCCGGATGCTGGTGGGACCCGACCACCGGGTTCTCATGCCCACCACGCTCTGCGTAGGAGCCGCATACCTGATATTCATTGATAACATAGCCCGTATTATCTCTCCGGCAGAAGTACCTTTAGGCATTCTTACCGCATTGGTGGGCGCCCCGTTCTTTATGTATTTGCTGCGGAAGACGAAAGGAGGATGGGGATAATGACGGCCAAGGTGTTAATACGCTCCGCCGGATTCAGCTACGGTAACAAGGTAGTGTGGCGTGATATCAACCTGCGCGTGAAGCAGGGCGAGACCATATGCTTGCTTGGTCCAAACGGTTGCGGCAAGACTACACTCCTCAATTGCATCCACGGCGACCTGACCCCACAAAGCGGGGAGATTCAGATTGACGGGCGGGATGTGCAAAAGATGACGATTATCGAGAGAGCAAGAAACATGGGCTATGTGTTCCAAGAGCACAGCGCACCGTTCCCCTACAGCTCGCTTGAAGTGGTAAGAATGGGCCGGTCCCCCCACCTGGGTATTTTCCAAGTACCCTCGGAACAGGACACTGAGCTGGCCGGAGACATTATGGAAGAGATGGGTATCGGTCACCTGGCCGATAAACGCTATACTATGTTGTCCGGCGGCGAACGCCAGCTTGTGCTCATCGCACGTACGCTTTGCCAGGAACCCGAGATGATCCTGTTTGACGAACCGACTTCCCACCTTGATTTTAAAAACCAGACGCTGATCCTCCGGACCATCAGCCGCCTTGCAGGCAGAGGTCTTACTATTATCATGACCAGTCATTTTCCCAACCATGCCTGGTTGCTGAGCAGTAGAGTGGCAATGATGGGCCAAAACGGCATTATTGCCGAAGGTCCGGCTGAAAGGGTGATGACCGAAGAAAACCTGAGCGAGACCTATGGGTTGAGGGTCAAGGTGTTTCAGGTAGTGGACGGCGATACCACCATCAACTTCTGCACCCCGGAAGCTTAACTGTTTCCCGGGCAATTCTGTTGGGGGTCATCGATTGCTGCTTAAGACGCTATATTTATAAATAGTAAAATTGCCTGTGATTGGAGTGAATAACTCGTGGAAAGTATAACCATTGTTCCCGTCGGATACGTTCTTTCCGACGTTAAAAGCCCGGATGATATGACCATAGCGGGCCAAAGGGCAATCGTAAAAATACGCCCGGAACTTGTGCCGGCCTTGCACAGGATTGAAGAAAACTCGCATCTGTGGATATTATGCTGGTTTCACCAGGCCAGGAGGGATAGATTACGGATAGCGCCTTTGCGCCTTAACCCCGACCTGCCGGAATACGGGGTATTTGGCTTAAGAGCGCCGGCCAGACCCAATCCCATCGCTCTTACCCTGGTTGGGTTGGAAAGGGTAGAGGGTGAACATATTTACGTTTCAGGACTTGATGCTGTGGCAGGCACGCCCGTTTTGGATATAAAACCTTACTTTGAACAGGATATCATTTTTTCTCCGGGGACACCTTATATCCGGCCGGCCAAGTATAAGATGAGAAAAGAGATCTTTTTTAAAGAAGCCATGAGGCACCACCAGGAAGAGTGTACTTGGTTGCATCTGGGGATCAAAATGGCTTTAATAGCCGAAGAGTACTTGGGAAAAATTCAGTCTGCCGAAACAAAGCTAAAAGTTAAAGGACCCGGGTGCCTGGTCGATGTATTGCAAGGACTTACCAGAGCCCGCTTCGCCAACCCGCCCCGGCTCTCCTTTGAAGAGAATAATAATGACGTGGAAGTAATATGGATGAAGGAAAATAAGACCATAAGCATCAAGCCCCAAAGGGTTTTCCGACTTGCAGAAGCCCGGGAAATGAGCGATCAGGAGCTGTTTGTGGTGCATTATTTATAAAGACACAACCTGTTTTGAGGTGACTTTTTATATGGAAAGTAAGAAAAAAATTAAGCTCTGCGGCGTGATTAAGGTAAGCAATCTTTGTATTCGTAAAAAACCTTGCTTGTACTGCGGCTTCATTCATCAGGGTAATAGCGTGGCTGATATAAGGCTGGTGGACGCTTCTTTTTTCACTGGCAAAGGCGAAGTCTTAAGGCAGGCCCGGGAGCTCGAGGAAGCAGGCGTGGACTGGGTCTTCCTGGTTACAGGCTGGTTGGGCAAGCGTTTGCCCAAAGGGATAACCGATTATATTAAGCTAATCAAGATTAATACAAAGCTGAAAGTGATGGTGGCCTTTGGCGAACTGGACCGTGATTCTTTGGTGAGACTTAAAAACGCCGGTGTAGACAGGTACACGTGTAAGCTGGAAACAGTAAACAGGGAGCTTTTTAACAAAGTTAAGCCCGGTGATTCGCTGGATGAAAGGATTAATACCATTAGAGAGTGCAAAGATATTGACCTGGAGGTAGAGAGCGGCATAATAGTGGGGATTGGTGAAAAACAGGGCGACTACCGGGAGGCAGCCCAAATTTTTAAGGACCTTCAGGTGGAAGCCGTGCATATTTCTCTGTTTGACCCTGCATTTGCCGCCGGTTCACCGATGGCCGGTTTAATGCCGGGTGATGAAACTGGGGCAATTAAATTTATACAGTATATGAGAAGTATAGCGGGAGCGGGAATTGATATCAGGGCGAGATGTTTTCCTGAAGCAAAAGCGTCGTTTTGGGTTGATGCGGGGGTTAATATTTTTTCCCCTGTTACGGTCAAGAACGCCGCCTATTTTAAAAAGCTTTTCCATAGGGTGGGATAGGCGTTGGATATCATTTTAATATATTCAGGCATATTGATGCCGGTAATCATATTGACCGCTTCTTCACTGGCGGTTCATATGGTCCTGGAAAACTTTTTTTGGCATCAAGGCGTGTGTGCCGAATCTTGGGACCAAGAGTTTGAAACGACCTTCATAAAGGCTCTTATTTAAAAAGAGAGGACTATGCAAGCCAGGGCGTTGGGAGAATTCGGGGCGGCTTTAATGCTGGCCGGGCTACCGCTTTAGCACGGAAACCTTGCCTATTTCATCAATTATTTAAAATTAAGGTAACGAGTACCTCCTTGATGAGCAAATCTTCGCCGGTGGAAAAGACATTGAAAAATGATAATGATTTTTTTGTTCCAGCAGCAAAGATACTATGCCAGCAATATGCTTTTTCCAGCATAACGGCCTTGTAATCAACTGACCCATTGGGAATTATGTAATGAATTAAATAATTGATACTGGGGGTGCTAAGTGCTGATTATTGTAACTTGGGGTAAGGCATAGGATAACAAAACCATAAAAAACAGTTTTAAAATCAAAGTCTAAAAACAATTAAGGAGTTAGCTAGAATGAAAAAAATATTTAAATTATCGTTTTTAATAATTATTTTACTATTGGGATGGCCTTCTCTTACAGTCTTGGCCGCGGGAGACGGTTCAGGGGGAGCAAATAATAACGCGTTTGATATTGTTTCATCCACTGTAGATGACGGGGAGAAAAACGTAAATATTGACCGGGAGATTAAATTCGTTTTTAGTAAAAATGTCGCCAATATCGCAATAGTTGAAAACAATCGCCAATGTTTTTCCATGGTTGACTCAAGCGGCAATGCCGTCCCCTTTGAAGTCGTCACC
Source organism: Desulfotomaculum sp. (assembly GCA_016841675.1). GTDB lineage: Bacteria > Bacillota > Desulfotomaculia > Desulfotomaculales > Desulfallaceae > BRH-c8a. Next base: position 76,560 of record JAENYQ010000006.1, on the reverse strand, counting down.
TTTGACGATCAACTGGAAAGGGAAAAGAGAAATGACATTATTATTAAACCAGAGGCCTTTAAAGAGGCGGAGGAATATACAATTACCATCAGCCCGAATTTGCAGCCCAAAAACGGCGACATTTTGGGTCAAGAAATTAAATACACTTTTTCAACACCGGGGTATATATCGGAGGTAACCGGCAGTGACTCTGCGTCAACCGATAGTAACCCATCCCAATGGTGGATTGCCGTTATAGCCCTGGTTGTTGTTGCCGCGGCAGCATTTGCATTGATCAAAAGGAAAAATAATGCTCAATAAAAGCTACACCAAGTTTGTTGCTTTAGCCTGCCTTGTTTTACCAATCATGTTAATTCTCCTTTCCTTATTTGTGGGAAGATATGATTTGAAAATCATCGATATTTTGTCCATTCTAATCGAAAGAGAAAAGTGGATTTCCGATCCTGAACGAGCCATTGAATATGCCCTGGTTTTTGACATTAGATTGCCGCGGGCTCTGCTGGCCTTTGTTGTCGGAGGAGCACTGTCTATTTGTGGTGGTGCTCTCCAGGGCATGTTCAGGAATCCCCTGGTTGATTCGGGTATGCTGGGGGTCAGCGCAGGCGCTGGCTTTGGCGCTTGCCTGGGGATTGTTTTCTTTCACCACTCTTTTATGATTTACACCTTGTCTTTTTGTTTTGGGATCCTGGCCGTGTTGTTAAGCTTTTTAACTGGTAAAATATATGATTCGGCACCAACGGTAACCCTGGTTTTGGGCGGAGTCATCATATCATCTATTTTTAGCGCCTTGATCTCATTTTTGAAATTTGTTGCCGACCCAATGGAAAAACTCCCCACCATTACATTTTGGCTCATGGGCAGCTTGAGCAGGGCTAATTTTGAAGACATGACGGTGGCCCTGATCCCGATTACTATTGGGGTCACCGGTATCATGCTTGTCCGTTGGCGGGTTAATGTACTTTCCCTAGGCGAGCGAGAAGCAAATACATTGGGCGTAAATACGGGTTTATGCCGGGTGATTATTATTATCTGTACTTCGATTGCCACCGCCGGCGCTGTCTGCGTCAGCGGTACCATCGGTTGGATTGGCTTGATTATTCCCCATATTGTAAGAATGCTTGTCGGCAACGATAACCGTATTTTATTGCCGGTCTGTTTATCTGTAGGCGGTTGTTTTCTCTTAATTGTAGACTTGATTGCCCGCAGCATCGTCAGTACCGAAATTCCCCTCGGCGTTCTGACGGCCCTGGTAGGCGGGCCGTTCTTCATTGTCATTCTTAAGCGAACGAAGGGGGGCGGAAGTTGGTAATGGCCAAAATACAAGTTGAAAACCTGAGTTTTAGTTATCATGATCAAAAGATCTTAAACGGAGTCAGCTTTACAGTCGAACAGGGTGAAATTTTTTGCATTTTCGGTCCCAACGGGTGTGGAAAAACAACCATGCTGGACTGCATACTGGGGCTGAACAAACCGGACGAGGGTAAGGTATTCATTGACGGAGCCGATGCATTAACATTGTCCCCGGCTCAAAAGGCCCAAAGAATTGCCTATGTATCCCAAAAAAGCGATCGAACTTTTCCCTATACCGTGTTGGAGATCGTTTTAATGGGCAGAACGGCTTACTCCGGGTTGTTTTCCTCGCCGGGCAAAGAAGATATCGATATTGCCGAACAAGCCTTGAACAGTGTGGGGATGTATAAATTCAAAGACCGCATCTTTACCAAATTAAGCGGCGGTGAAGCACAGCTGATCAAAATTGCCCGGGCCATAGCCCAGAAAGCCCGGCTAATTATCTTTGATGAACCGACATCTCACCTGGACTTCCGGCATGAACTGAATGTGATTAAATATATCGCCCAGATCATTAAAGACCAGGGTATATCCGTAATCATGGCTACTCATTTTCTAAACCATGCCTACTTTTTTGAAGATTGCGGATTACCAACCCGGGTGGCACTGATGGAAAACGGGGCGTTTGGTGCGGTTGGTTTCCCCGCCGATGTTTTGAACCAGGAAAACATGGCTAAAATTTTCCGGGTTTGGACCAAAAAATTTAGCGATTCTAATGGAGACAGGGTGCTTAATTATTTAGTGCCTGTAGATTTTTGTACGGGGGGCGAATGGCAATGAATAAAGGAATTATCTCTTGGCTGGCTGTAATTTTTTTACTATCATCCTTTCTGGCCGGTTGTTCTCAAACAACCGTCACGGATACAACACCGGAAGAAGGATATGTGATCGTGACCGATTATTTAGGGAAGGAAGTAAAAGTGAAACAAAATCCGGAATATTACGGAAGCCTTTTCGCTGTTGCCACCCATATATTGGCAATGTATGGTGAGGTGGATCAGGTTGTTACAATGGCGGACGGTAACACCAAAGACATTTTATTTATGGAAATATATCCTCAATTGCAGAACGCCAGAATAGTAAAAGGGAATAATACCCTTAACATTGAGGAAGTGGTCAAAAAGCCCAGACCGGAAGTATTAATCGCCAATCCGGAAGTGACGCTTGATGATGTAACCGTGGAAAAATTAGAAAAACTGGGGATACCTACTATTACCATTGCTTACGAAAACATAGCCGAGCAGCAGCGGATCATGGGGATGATGGGTACCATTACCGGCAATGAGCAGGAAGCCGCCGCTTATAACCAGTACTTGCAGTCTGTCGTCGATCTCGTTGCTGACAGAACCAATGGTATTCCCGAAAATGAAAAGAAAACCATTTATCATGCCGTGAACGAGTTATTAAGAACCGATATACCTGGCACCCTTTCCGAGGATGTGTTCAATCTGGCGGGAACAAAGAATGTAGCCTTATTAGGCGAGCAGGAAGACATTCCAATCACGGGTAAACACTTTATTGCACTGGAAGAATTAATGCAGCATAATCCCGAATATATTCTTATCAACGGTGAAGATGTTCTGACCTACATCGAGCAAAGCCCACAGCTCCATAACCTCAGGGCATACCGGGAAGGGCATATCTATCTCCTTCCTTTAGGCGTTTCCAGATGGGGGCACCCAAATTCCATCGAAACACCGCTGGCTATACTTTGGACGGCTAAAACAGTTTACCCCGAGTTATTCAGCGACGTTGATATAGAAAAGGAAACCAGGGATTTTTACCGTAACTTTTTTGACTATGAGCTTTCGGACAGTCAACTGGCTAAAATATTGTCCGGCAAAGGGTATAAGAAAATTAGTCCATCGGGTGGACCGGGAATTTAAATTTTACGTTTTAAGATTAAACCTGCTGCAACTATAGAAAAAAGAGGGTACGCTCATGCGATTGTTAATTTGTATTGACGATACCGATAATCTTGAGTCCAGGGGAACAGGATGGATCGCTTCAGAAATGCTTCAGATGATTGAAACAAAAGGTTGGGGTAAATGTGGGTTTGTTACCCGGCACCAGTTGCTGTTGCATCCGGATGTGCCATACACTTCCCACAACAGTGCAATGTGCTTTAATACCGAAGTTGAGTATCAATACTATGAACAACTGAAATGGCAACTGGCTGAATACCTGGGGTCGGAAAGCGCGGCCGGTTCCGACCCGGGGATATGTATCGCCGACCTGGAAAACATCAACCACCGGGAGGAACTGATTGAATTTGGTTTCAAGGCGAAATGTGAGGTGCTGAACAAAGACCGGGCTTACCGGCTGGCTGCCAAAACCGGGGTATTTTTAACGGAAAAAGGGGGCAGCGGTGATGGTGTAATCGGGTCCCTGGCCGGTGTCGGTCTTAGACTGAACGGTAATGACGGTGAAGTAAAAGGCGGTATCGGACGTATGACGAAGGGTATGAGCTTTACCGTAGCGGAGCTGATGTGGGAAGAACTGATTACAGGGGTATATACCACGGATATGAAACCATTGGCTGACCGGGAGCTTGTCACCATCAAGTGGAAGGCCAAGCCGGTACTGTATAACGGCCGGCCTGTCCTTTTGGTTGTACCCGGTGCAGAGTATGGGCAATGGCTGACCATGGACAAAAGCGAAATGAGACAGTTCGGTGATGAACGGACCAATACCGAGGCCTGCGGCAAATTCAAGCCGGATGTTCCGGAAGAGATGGTCAGCGAAAAAACCAAGAGCTGTTTCAACTGCATTTACAGACGGTGGACGGAAAACTCGTTTCTTTGTGCCCTGGAGGCCGGGAACCGATAATAGGATTGCCCAACCCAACATTAATGCGCTCACAATTCCGGTAGTACCAATTAACAAAGAAAGAGCGGATAAAATTAAGGTAACGGGTACCTCCTTGATGAGTAAATTTTCGTCAGTGGAAAAGAACTAGACTAAAACTAAAGAAAGCCGGCATCATACTTAACCATTGGTTTTGTATGACGCCGGCTTTCTGTAATTTAGCATAAGTATAAGGTCTTAGTTCTAGACAGAACCTATGTTAATACGCTTACTTATCTACTTGAATCTATTTTTACGAGGCGACAGGCGTTACCCCTCATCGTAATGTAACCTGACACTGCATCTCTAACTTTAGCGTCCAACAGGATATTGACATTGGCTTGTGCCCAGCCGTGGGGAATGGACACCGCACCCGGCCTGATATCCTCGGTTACTTGTGCTTTAATTTTGATCCTGCCGCGCGGTGTTTCCACACCGATCAATTCACCATCTATAATATCATATTTTTTGGCGGTGATAATATTGATCATTGCTTTCGGTTCTGTCATCAACGCCCGCAGGCCGGGCACATCATGCATTTGAGCTCCAATGTATTCCTGATGTCTGGCCCCGGTGAGCAATGTTTCCGGATACTCCTTGGCTATCTCGGGATTTGCCACATAGCTCTGTTCCGGCTCGACGTGCTCCGGAAGACCACTTGCGCCTAACCGTTCCAGTTCTGCGGAATAGAGTTCTACTTTCTTGCTGTTAGTAGCAAAACCGACTCTGTTAAAAAGCTCATATTCTATCTCGCCAAAATATAGACCTTCAGGATGTTCAACCAGTTGCTCATACGTGACCCCGGATGTGGAGAAAAGGTGTTTCGCTACCTCTTCGTCTGTTTTCCAAGGGAAATACTCGCCGTAGCCCATCTTATGCCCCAGTTCGCTCCAGATTTGCCAGATCGGCTTGCTCTCATAAAGCGGCTCAATAACTTTTTTGCGCAGCATGATATAGGGAACGCAGTGTGATATGGCATAGGGGAAACCACCTACGCCGGTCTCTTCTATGAAGGTGCAGGCAGGTAGAGCATAATCAGCCAGCCGACTGGTTTCGGTCATATACGGGTCAATACTTACAAATAGTTCTAGATTTTTTAAAGCCTCTAAAAAACGCCCGGTATCGGGGAAGGTCAGGGCCGGGTTGCTGCCCGAGCTAATGAAGGCCTTGATCGGGTACGGTTTTTCTGTAATCATCGCCTCCGTCATCATAGATGCGGAACCGTATGGGGGAGTGCGCTTGTTGAACTGGTGGAATACCGGGTATTCATCGTAACCTAGATTCTTTTCTTCTACCTTCACGCGCAGGTCGGCCAGACGAATTTGCGGGCAAGTGACCCATCCACCCGGGCGATCGATTTTGCCGGTAATGGCCATCAAAATGCAAAAACATCTTTCAGTCTGGAGGCCGTTTTGATATTGGTTCAGGTGGCCCACACCTTCCAAAATGGCAGCCTCTTTGATATTAGCAAACATCCGCGCGACTCGTCTTATTTCTTCAGCCGACACACCACTAATTTCCTCAGCTCTTTCCGGTGTGTATTTCTTAACGTGTTCTGCCAGTTTATCAAATCCTGTAGTCCATTTTTCAACGAATTCATGATCGTAAAGATCTTCTTCGATAATAGTGTTCATCATAGCCAGTGCGATGGCAGCATCGGTGCCCGGGCGGGGCTGTAAAAACAGGCCCTCTTTGGCCAGCGGAATCCGGCGCACATCAATAACCACTAGCTCTACTTCTTTTTTCTCGAGCCTTTCACGGATTTCTTTGCCAATAACGAAATAACTAGCATCCGGATTATGTCCCCAGAGAATGATCAATTTGGCATTCCGCGGCTGCTCCACAGGATAGCGGCCAAACGTAATTTGGCGAGCCAGGATCCGGGTGCGGAAGCAAATGCCTTCCGGATTAAAGAAGTTAGGAGAACCGTAGGCTTTGGCTAAACGCTGGTTAAAAGCCGCCATCTCAAAGTGCTCGACACCCACTGAACCGGTCCAGGTAGCCAGGGTGCGAGCTCCGTATTTTTCCTTCAGTTCCAATAATTTAGAGCCAATTTCTTCGTATGCCTGATCCCAGGATATTCTTTGGAATTTCCCGTTAACTTTCTTCATGGGGTATTTTAAGCGGGTAGGAGAATAGGTTCCTTCCACCAGAAATTTAGCTTTAGCGCATAATTCCCCTTTATTCAACCAGTGCTCCGGCGTGCCCTCAACCTTAACTAGCTTGCCATCTTCCACATAGCAATCTATGCCACAGCAGTTAATGCACAAGCCACAGTCAGTTTGAATTTTTTCCATTTGCTCGACCTCCACTTTTTATTACTTTGCTTTAATAAAGCTAATTAACTTACCAACTAAAATCTTGGCTAAAGCTGTTATTAACTAGGTCGGGGGTGATGTGAAATTTCTACCGTTTACCCTAGATATTAATTAACGACCATTAACCCAAGGGTAAGTTAACTTTACAGTTGGTGTATTTCTTAATGGCCCACCCCCTTTGGTTATTAACTAACTATCTGCAGCCGGTTTCTGATTTTAACAAATATGTATCAATATTGCTGGTTTGAGTGCAGGATAAACAGTGTTGTTATTTATTAATTAATGACCATTAATAAAAACAATAAAATATAAGCAATAATCTAGCATGGTTACAGAGCAGCAATGTTAAAAACTATAAAAAAATAAAGCTTTATCCAGTATGTGAAAAGGATTAAGCTTTACTCTAAAAAGACATCTTTTTCCTTTCCGCAATGGGGGCGACTGCCAGTCCACCATACTTAAAGGTTTATAAAGCTTTATCCGATATGTGACAAGGATAAAACTTTATAAAAAAGATATCTTTCTCCTTTCCACAATGGGGGGCATACTGGTTTCCCGATATACCTTGACGTCCAGTTAACCATACATAAAGTCTAAGGTTTGCTGGCTCGGAGAATTTATTTTTGATTATACTATCATATGCCTGTCACAATTACAACAAAAAAAAATGCAAAAATTTTTCATAATACCGTTAACGCATGATGAAACATGTTTTTCTCATCCAATGTGGATTTACTGAGTAAAGGGAATAATTATGAAATTTTTTTATTGACTTTGCGATGCGATATTATAGATCGAATATTCTGATTTATTAAAGAGCTGATAAAAATCTTGACATGCGTAATTAACATATATATTATTATTTACAGATTATAAAATGCTTTTTAAAATAGCGCTATTAATTCATTGCGTATTAATACATGGAACTGTGTGTATTTCTATTGTCAAGATAAGATAAGAAAAATGATGGCTACTTTTAGAGCTTAAGATTGGCTTTCAGCATGAAGATATAAATAGGTACGGTTCATATTATTACTACCAAATACGATACTCCGAGTCAGATAACCTAAGCCGTAAGTATGGTTATCTGACCGTAGGGTACATTGGGAAACCGGTGTGCCTCCCATTGTGGAAAGGAGAAAATCGCTTTGTTTTTAAAGCTTTGTCCTTTCTTGCCAGATGGGACAAAGCTTTTCTTTTCTAAATGTAATATTAATTTTAACAAGGTCATTGGCAGGCTAAACTTTAACTAATGAGATTGTCAGTACGACAGTAAATTAGTTTGATGAGTTCTTGTATGCATCTTTTGCGGAATGGCTATTATTCGCCCCCGATGCCACTGTAAACAAAGTTAAACATGATCTCACCGACCTCGTCGACAGATAACCTTCCTTTGTTCGAGAACCAGATGCTGCTCCGGACCACTACAGAAGCGATTAGATTACTGACAACCTGCTCATCTGTGGGGGCAAATTCGCCATCTTCAATACCTCTCCGTATGATTTTGCGGAGAATGCTGTCATATAAGTCACGTAACTCAATAATTTCTTTTCGGTGTTCACGGGATAAGTATTTTATTCCTGTGTCGGATAATAATATGCTTGACTGCTTCATACTTGCTAGATAGCCGAAATGGCTCTTGATTAGTGACCGTAATTGCTCAACCGGGCTTGTTTCTTCATCATCATCCAGGTGTCTAATGGATGAAACGCCTTGTTCGGTAATGTTTTTGATTACTTCGTACAAGATGTCTTCTTTATTCTTAAAATAATTGTAAAAATTAGCGGGCTTGCAGTTACATACGTTAGCAAGATCTTTCATACTTGTGGCATGATACCCTTTTTGCCAGAAGAGCATTCCAGCTTTATCAAGCAACCAGTTTTTCTTAATGGAAGTCTGCATTTCTTTGCGCTGTCTTGTCCCTGTCAAATTCCCTACTGCTCCCTTCAATATTATATAGAAAGCAGAAAAATGATACCATACAGCCCGGGTATTGTCAAAATCGCGGGATGAGGTCATCGAGGCCTTTTAAAAAAATAAGTTAATGTATGTTCATTAACTTATTTTAAAAAATAATTTCATTTTATAGACAGCGCAGCATTTATGGGTTTTAGACTTATTGGTTTGATACAAATGTTTATTTAATTAACGTTCATTGACAGGGTATAGTGTCTGTCCTGTCGGGAGCGAGAGAGCTAGGGGGGTATACATGCTAAAAGTGCCTGTAGCCGAGTCGGTAGGCATGATCCTTTGTCACGATATTACTAGAATTATCCCTGGTTGTGAAAAAGGCCGGGCCTTCCGAAAAGGTCAAATGTTGACGAAGGAAGATGTTCCTAAGCTGCGTGATTTAGGGAAGGAACATATTTACGTGTGGGAAAATTCACCTGATCTCGTCCATGAGGACGAAGCAGCTATGCTCTTAGCCCGACTTGTCGCCGGGCCAGGCTTGAACTGGGATGAGCCAAACCAGGGCAAAGTAAGCCTGCGGGCCTTTTACGACGGCATCTTGAAAGTGCGGGGCGACAGGTTGAGCCACCTCAATAACCTGGATGGGGTGGTGTTGGCGACGATACATAATAATCGGGTAGTCACTAAAGATCAGCTTGTTGCCGGAACCAGGGTTATTCCACTCACGATCCAACGTCAAATCCTGGATGAAGCAGAAGAAATCTGCAGTGCGGCGGAACCATTATTGACTGTAAAACCATTTCAGCCACTTTCGGTTGGCATTATAACTACCGGGAACGAGATTTGTTCGGGACGGATTAAGGACGGCTTTACGAATGTTGTCAGCAATAAAGTCACATCTTTCGGCGCACAGTTATTCGGCCATGTAACTTTGCCTGACGATTCTAACTTGATTGCCAATGAAATCCGCCGGATGATTAGTGAAGGAGCGGAAATGGTGATACTTACCGGAGGTATGTCGGTAGACCCGGATGATGTGACACCGACCGGGATTAAGGCGACCGGAGCAGATGTTGTTTCTTATGGCGCGCCGGTACTGCCTGGATCTATGTTTATGCTGGCTTACCTGGGCCAAGTGCCGATTTGCGGCCTGCCGGGCTGCGTGATGTATAACAAGACTACTGTTTTTGACTTGATGTTGCCGCGTATTTTTACCGGAGAGCGTCTGACCAAGTCAGATATTGTGGCGTTAGGTCATGGCGGACTGTGTGAAGAATGCCAGGTTTGCCGCTATCCAGCCTGTGCTTTCGGTAAAGCGACAGGAATCTAAACATTAGAGGTGGGGAGAAGCCGAGTGCTTAAAAAAGTAGAATTAGAAAAGGCTCAAGATATTATCTTAAACCACGTTACAGTCTTGCCGGGAGAGTCTTTACCCCTGCTGCAGGCTTTAGGCCGCATTGTTTGCGAAGATATTATAGCGGAGCATGACCTGCCCCCATACGCGCAGGCGGCTATGGATGGCTATGCTGTGCCTGAGGGAGGTGGACCTTATCAGGTTATAGAGCGCCTTCTGCCGGGAGAAATGCCCACTGCTTCACTCAGTTCCGGTCAGACAGTCGGGGTGGTTACCGGTGGTCCGCTGCCTGATGGGGTGGTGGCAGTGGTACCGCAAGAGGCAACTGAGTTGAGGGGAGAATACATTACATTTAATAAAGCGATTGTGCCGGGCAGTAATATTAAACCTTCGGGTGAGAATTTTCGGAAGGGTGATTTGCTAGTGCGTCAAGGCGCCTGCCTCAGCCCTGGTATGGCCGGCGTTCTGGCAGCGTATGGAAGAAATGAAGTGACTGTGTACAGGAAGCCCAGGGTTGCTATTCTAAGTCTAGGGCCGGACATTGTTTCCTGCCGGGAAACACCAATGCCGGGACAAACGCGGGATAGTAACGGCCTGCATCTGGCGGCGCTGGTAATGCAGGAGCAGGGGCAGGTAATTAGTGTAGAAGTCGCCGGAACTGATAATGCCAATCAAATGGGAAAACGCTTTCAAGAGTTGCTTCATTGCTCCGACATCTTGATTACTATCGGTGGGGCGGCATACGGTGTTAGTGATCAAGCTTTTCCCTTAATCAAGCAAAGTAGGGCAGAATTATTGTTCTGGGAAATTAAAATTAAACCAGGCAGCCATAGTGGCGCAGCATCCTTTGGGGAAAAGCTGGTTATTTCGCTTTCAGGAAACCCGGCAGCCTGCGCGGTTGGCTACCACTTGCTGGTTGCTCCGGTTTTGCGTGCTATGCAGAATCTGAAGCCATACCAGACACGACTTTCCGCTGTAAGTGACAATGTTTTTTTGAAAAAAGGAGGCTCCAGGCGTTTTTTACTGGCATCAGTAGCATGTGAACATTTGGGGTGGCGCGTAAAAATATTACCGGGCCAAAAATCAAGCATGACAAAGGCGTTTCTCAGAGAATGTAATGCTTTAATTGACCTTCCGGAGGGACACCCGCCCGTAAAAAAAGGCGAGGAATTATCTGTTATAATCCTGAAGTCGGCATATGGCGAGGAAACAATAGATGAGAAGGATAGCCAACTAATATAATTAAACGTTAGGAGATTATTTTAATTCTCTGATTGATCATTGTTGTGCTTATTCTGGCAGAGATTTTACAAAACATATGAAAAAAGTAAAGTGAGACGCTTTACCACTTACTGAGCAAAGGGAATAAACATAAAAATTAATATTCTCCGAGCCTGTTAGACCTAAGCTTAAGGTATGGTTGTCAGGCCGTTAGGGTACATTGGAAAACCAGTGTGCCTCCCATTGTGGAAAGGAGAGAATAGCTTTTTTTTACAAAAAGCTTTATCCTTTTGCATAATTGGGTAAAGCTTTTTTGTATTAAGACGGCAGGCCAAACAATAAACTTTTATTAAGGTTATAGCCGTTAAAATGTTACACTCCTTACAACCCCGGTTTCCCACAAAACCGGGCTTTTTTTTTGAAATTATACCTAAAACTGTCATGCCGCGGTGCGAAGGGAAGGCTGGTTACTTTATCCGGGCCAGTGAAAGATAAATTTTGAAAAGTTCAATGTTAATATCGAAGCAATAATGAAATGTGACTGATTTGACTGACAGTGTAAGAATATCTTCACACATCACTGTCAGCGTATATCCCTGACCGAACAGCCTGTTGTTATTTAGCTTGCCATTGTATGAAAATCTATACACGGCGAAAGCAACCCTTCTTGTATACGGTTAGGGGTTGCCTGGCAATTACCCCAGTTACCTTGCTGAAAAAAACACTTAAGACTCAACGGTGCTTGGCATAATAATTGCTATATTTAAAATATACTCTGTTCTGACATAGTTAACTTTAATAATCAAGTTAAGTTAAGATATGAACTTGATTGACAGTTTGTAAACGCTTTTTATTTTGGCTCCATTGGAGTGGAGAGTCTGGAGATGGTCTCTTCAACATACACGGGTTCAGGCTGTCCTGGGCTCTCCGCCTTCCTTTTTCTGTTGAAAGTACCTCTAAACCCATTGGTATTTACTACGTTGTTTAATAAAACAAATTAGTTAATAAAATTCTAATGCAAAAAGGAGTGATGTTAGTTTGGAAATGGTCAGTTTGAGTATTAACGATATAGAAGTTGAAGTTCTAGCGGGCACGACGGTATTAATAGCTGCTGAACAAGCGGGTATCCACATCCCCAGGCTTTGTTACGAACCCGATCTGAGTTTTTTGGGGGCGTGCCGTCTATGTGTGGTGGAAATCCAAGGGATGCGGAACTTGCCGGCCTCGTGTGTAACAACAGTTACACCGGGAATGATTGTGCAAACCCATTCACCGGTGGTAATTGAAGCAAGGCGTACAATTTTAGAGTTGTTAATTGCCAACCATCCACAGGATTGTTTAACCTGTGAAAAAATGGGTGACTGCAAGCTGGCGCAATACTGCTATGAATACGGAGTCAAGCAAAGTTCATTGCAAGGTGAAAGACATAATTATGCGGTAGATGACAGCAATCCATTTATTTTCCGCGATCCTAACAAATGTATTTTATGCGGTAAATGTATCCGTGCTTGTGCGGAAATAACCGGTAAAAATAACCTGGATTGGGCCTACCGAGGTTTTGAGACTAAGGCGACAACCTTTTATGATGTGTCATTTGGGGAGTCCGATTGCGTTTTCTGCGGGAATTGTGTTTCCGTATGTCCCACGGGTGCGCTGACGGAGAAACAAATGCAGGGCAAAGTCAGGCACTGGGAGTACCAAAAAATTAGAACAACCTGCCCGTTCTGCGGCACCGGCTGCAGTTTCGATCTGTGCGTAAAAGATGATCAAGTGGTTGGCGTCGTATCCAGCCCGGAAGGCGCCGTAAACGGACGCGCACTGTGTATTAAAGGGAGGTTTGGTTGGGACTTTATTCATAATGACCGTCGGCTGACTACTCCTTTAATTAAAAGGAAAGGGTGTTTTGAGCCTGCATCGTGGGATGAGGCATTGAATTTAATAGCGGACAGGCTTAGTGAAATTAAAGTAAAACACGGGTCTAATTCATTTGCCAGCCTAAGTTCAGCCAGGTGCACCAATGAAGAGAATTACCTGCTACAAAAATTTACCAGGGTGGTGATGGGCACAAACAACGTTGACCATTGTGCCCGTACCTGACACGCCCCTACAGTGGCCGGTCTGGCCACTTCCTTCGGCAGCGGTGCAATGACCAATTCAATCTCAGAAATTGAAAATGCTGAATTGTTGTTCTTGATTGGCACCAACACAACCGAAGCCCACCCGGTGATTGGTTATAAAATGAGACAGGCAGCGCGCAAGGGCGCAAAACTTATTGTGGTGGACCCGCGGCGCATAGAACTTGCTGAGGAAGCCGATTACTGGTTGCGCATTAAACCGGGTACCGATATCCCATTTCTTAACGGGCTGATGAACATCATCATTGCCGAAAACTTATATAATCAGCAGTTTGTGGATGAGCGAACCGAGAACTTCGCAGCTCTTAAAGAAACAGTTGGGAAATACACACCTGATTATGTGTCGGACCTGACCGACATACCGGTTGAAGACCTGTATGCGGTGGCCCGCCTTTATGCCGGTACAGATAAAGCGATGGCTTTTTATACACTTGGCATAACAGAACATGTTTGTGGAACAAACAATGTGATGAACGTTGCCAACCTGGCTATGCTAACCGGACATATGGGACGCCCGGGCACGGGGGTGAACCCGATTCGCGGGCAGAATAACGTGCAGGGAGCCTGTGATATGGGGGCGCTGCCAAACGTATTTCCAGGCTATCAGCGTGTGATTGACCCGGCGGCAAGGGGAAAATTTGAACAGGCCTGGGGCGTGCCTTTAGCCGGTGAGCTTGGATTGATGATCCCGGAAATGTTTGACAAGGCTAATTCCGGTGAGCTCAAAGCGATGTATATTCTGGGTGAGAACCCTGTGCTGACGGATCCCAACAGCAACCATATCCGTTCAGGGCTGGATAAGCTGGAATTCTTGGTAGTGCACGAGTTGTTTCTTACAGAAACCGCTGCATATGCCGATGTAATCCTGCCTGCCGCCAGTTTTGCTGAAACAGATGGGACATTTACCAATACTGAGCGTCGGGTACAGCGTGTTAGAAAAGCAATTGAACCGCTGCCGGGCAAAACCAACTGGCAGACCATGATAGCTCTTTGTGAAAAGATGGGGCACCCAATGAGCTACAGCACTGCCGAAGAAATTTTCCTGGAGATGGCATCGCTGACTCCATCATACGGTGGTATAAATTATACCAGAATTGATGAAAAAGGCCTGCAGTGGCCTTGTCCAACCGCTGAGCACCCGGGAACACCTTATTTGCACGCCAATTCGTTTGTGCGGGGCAAAGGTCTTTTCCAATCCATCGAGCATATTCCTCCTGCGGAAATGCCTGATCAGGAATATCCCTTCCTGCTGTCCACGGGCCGGATATTGTATCACTATAATGTAACCACACCTTATTCGGCGGGCATCGCCAGCATGTGGTCGGATGAATATACCGAAGTTAACCCGGAAGACGCCGCCCGTTTAGGATTTGTTTCCGGTGATATAGCAAGGGTATCCTCCCGGCGTGGAGAGGTTACCACTAAAGTCACGGTAACCGACCGTGTTCCCCCCGGTATGGTATGGATGTCGTTCCATTACGGGGAAACCCCTACCAATGTTCTTACAAGCGCTGCCCTAGACCCGATTACCAAAACCGGTGAGTATAAAGTTTGCGCTATTAAAATAAATAAAATAAAGGAGCATATACATGAATAATAATTGTTTCAAGCCGGTTTGTTTAAAGCAAAGCTATGATAATCCGGCCGATAGGGTTTGATGGGAAACCGTCAAGCCCTCCTAGTGCGGAAAGGAGCGCATGTTACTGGGTCTTTATAAGACCGGGGTGCTGTGTTTTTGCTGCACCCCGGTCTTTTTGATGGGCGAATGGTGTTTTTTTAAGCCCTTTGTCAATGGATATAATGATGTCGTGTGAGGTTAATATGCGAATAATAATATTTTTTTTCTCTATTAATAATTTCCCATGCCCAGAAACAAAAAGGAATCATTCTGCTGCGGTGCCGGCGGCGGTCGCTTCTGGACCAGGCTGGAAAAGGAAAACCCGATAAGCATTAATTGGGTTAAAGAGCTTTTAGCTATGGATAGTTCAATGGTGATTACCACTTGCCCCTATTGCCGTACTATTTTTGAGGAAGAAATAGAGCGACAGGAAAAAGGTGACGTGCTTGTTCTGGATATAGCAGAATTGTTGCTCTCCAGCCTTCCCAATAGATATATCCCAATGCATTAAAACTATAAACTATATGATCAACATCGGAAGCGTACCCGGATAAAAAATAAAAGTCTTTTTTACTTAACCCAAAATTTACGTCCCCGATTCTGCCCGGATTACTTAATTGAAACATTAGTAAAATAGCGATTCGCAGGATCGATGTCATACCTCAGCTATGATTCCGCCTGTTTCAGTTAAATCGTAATCCCCCAAGCCCCGGACTGCCTTTTTAAACTCTTCAGACTGGAGAATTTCGATTACGGCACGGGTATGAGGCTTGTCCAGGTCTTCTTTTTTGATCACCATTTCGTAGCGTTCCTTGTGCAGAGGGAGAAAATCCAGCCCCCGTACCTGCATGGCCGCTTTTTCTTTACCCAGACCAACGTCTGCCTCCCCCCTGGCCACGGTGCTGGCCACGCCCAGGTGGGATAGTTCCTCTTTATCGTATCCCGTGATCAGCCTTCTATCCAGTCCTAGTTGGCGTAATTGTTCATCCAGTAAAACCCGGGTGCCGCAGCCCTTCTCCCGGTTGATGAAGCATACGTCTGGCCGGGCCAGGTCTTTCCATTCTTTAATGCTCTTGGGATTACCCTTCGCCAGGTAAAATCCCTGCATCCGGTAGGCCAAATGCACAATGACCAAGGGAACACCGGGAAGAAGACGGCGTACATAAGGGATATTGTACATCCCGGTGTCTCCGTCCCACAGGTGGATGGCGGCCATATGGGACTTGCCCTGGTACATGGCCTGGAGGCCGGTGAAACTTCCCACGTGATGACGATAGGCGTGAACTCCATCGGGGTGTCGCTCCAGGTGTCGGGTCAGAATATCCAGGATTTCGTCCTGACCGCAGATCACCAGTTCCTGATGGTAAGAAACTGTTCCTTCCGGGCTATAATGCTGCGGTTTCAAAGGCGGGGTGCGGCGTGAAGTTGTAGCCGGGGCCGGTGCCAATTCGATATTTTTACCATGTTTCTTATAGGCTTCCACATCTTGTAGGTCAACCCTAATTTTACGACCAACCCGGTAAGCCGGGAGTTCTCCCCGCTTTATCAATTCATAAACCGTGTTTTTAGCAATTTTTAATATGCGTGCTACTTCTTCAGGTGTTAAAGAAATCTCTTCGCTCATCATTTATTCCCCCCCCCAGTACCTTGACAAGTATTATAACTCAATTTACTATTTATACATAGTAACGTTTTGTAACGTTACGTAATGTTTATTCACTTTTAAGAAAATAATTGTTGAAGCGGGTGAGAGCAAATGGACAGCGTTATTACTTCATTAACTTACGTTTTTATGGGTATTGCTTTACTTGTTATCTTTTCGTTGACGATTTATTCCGTCCTGGAAAGCTTGTTTTCTTTTATCAGACAAAGGTATGCCCTTTCACGAGGTACAGGCTTTGAATCAGCATATGAAAAAGCACTTTTATAACACTGGTAGCATTGGAAAGGAGTAACCAATACAATGAAAAGATTATCATTTTTGTTGGGTCTAGTAATGTTTTTTATCGCAACTGTAGCGACCGGTTGCGGGACCGACAAGGAACAAATCAAGCCCCAAACAGAGCAGGTGAGCTTGACCATTTCGGCGGCAGCCAGCCTTAAAGATGCGGCGGAGGAACTAAAGGGAATTTACATAACTGAACATCCTGAAGTTAGTATAACCTATAATTTTGCTTCCTCTGGGACCCTGCAGAAACAAATTGAGGAAGGGGCGCCGGCAGACGTGTTTATTTCTGCGGGTAAATCCCAGATGGACGCCCTGGCCAATAAGGAGCTGATTGTTAAAGAAACCCGTCAGGACCTGTTAAGCAACGAAATAGTACTGATTACGCAAAGTGATGGTAATTTGACCGGCTTTGCGGATTTGACCGGTAGCGACGTGGACCAGATCAGCATCGGCACACCGGAATCCGTGCCTGCCGGCAAGTACGCCAAGGAAGCCCTGGTCAGCATGGAATTATGGGAAAAAATCCAACCCAAACTGGTCCTGGCCAAGGATGTGCGCCAGGTGCTAACCTACGTGGAAACCGGTAACGTGGATGCCGGCCTGGTCTATAGTTCCGATACCGTAGTCGGTAAAGGAATTAAAATCGTTGCCGCTGCGCCGGTCGGTTCACACAAGCCTATTGTATATCCTATGGCCGTGATCAAAGACACCGGGCATCCGGAGGAAGCACAGGCTTTTACCGAATTCATTTCGGGGGATGAAGCGGCACAAATTTTTGCCAAGTACGGCTTCAAGCCCCTGATTAAATAGCTCTGATTCATGTTCTTTCAACTTGCCGACTGGTATCCCGTTTTTCTATCTCTCCGGGTTGCAATTATAGCAGTGTTTATTGTCACCTGCCTGGGCTTGCCGCTGTCCAGGTTGCTGGCCCGCCGGGAATTTTACGGGAAAGACTTTGTGGAAGCGGCATTGACTTTGCCCTTGGTGCTGCCACCCTCAGTCATCGGTTACGGACTTCTGATGTTAATCGGTAAAAACGGCTTTTTGGGCCGCTTTTTATCTGAGCTGGGCATATCTCTAATCTTTACCTGGTGGGCCGCAGTGTTGGCTTCCACGGTGGTGGCTTTCCCGCTAATGTACCAGAGTGCCAAGGCGGCCTTTAAAAGTGTGGACGAAAATTATGAAAAAGCGGCCCGGACCCTAGGGGCCGGTGAATGGCGAATATTTTTTACCGTCACCCTCCCCCTGGCCTGGCCGGGGATAATAGCTGGTTTGGTTTTATCATTCGCCAGAGCTTTGGGCGAGTTTGGCGCCACTTTGATGGTGGCGGGTAACATTCCCGGGCAAACCCAGACCATTCCCCTGGCCATATATTTTGCGGTAGACGCCGGGGACAACGCCACGGCCAGAACACTGGTGGCTATTATTACTATTTTCAGCTTTGTGGTAATTTTCTGGGTCAACCGGTGGGCCAAGAGGCGCAATTACTAATATTTGCGGTGATGAATATGTTAGAGTTACGATTAACGAAAAAACTGTGGCACTTCACCATGGAACTGGAATTGAAACTCGGCAACCAGATTCTCGTCCTTTGGGGACATTCCGGGGCGGGAAAAACAACTGTCCTGCACTGCCTGGCCGGTTTGCGAAAGCCGTCTTCCGGACAAATTACACTGAACAGACGGGTATTATATTCTTCAAATGAAAGAATCAATATCCCCACCCGGTCCAGAAACGTGGGTTACCTGTTCCAGGATTATGCCTTGTTTCCGCACATGACCGTGCACCAGAACGTAATGTACGGACTAAAAAACAAGCGGAACAAAAAAAACGAAACAAATGACGTGACGGATCCTTTGGAAATGCTGAACTCATTTGGATTGGGACACCTGGTCGACCGTTATCCCGCACAGCTTTCCGGCGGGGAAAAACAACGGGTCGCCCTGGCCCGTGCATTGGTGGTGCAGCCCGAATTGCTGCTGCTGGATGAGCCCTTCAGCGCCCTGGACAAGGAAAATAAGATTATGCTCAGGGAAGAATTAAAAAAGCTGCACCGGCAGTGGCAAATACCTTTCGTGGTGGTTTCGCACGACGAAGAAGACGCAAGTATTCTAGGTGATGTAATATTGACTTTGGAAAAAGGACAACCTGTGGCAAATCACATAAGTCTTTTGTATTAAGACGGCAGGCCAAACGATAAACTTTCATTTAGGTTAGAGCCGTTAAACTTTTACACTCCTTACAACCCCGGTTTTCCACAAAACCGGGCCTTTTTTTTGAAAGTATACCTAAAAGGGAAAGGCTGGTTTTTTCGGTTTTTGAAAAAAAAGATGCCTGTCAATACATATTGTCATAACAACGGTCATGGAGCGAGCGACCCCCAGACCCAGAAGGTGGTTTTATCCGGGCAGTGAAAGATAAATTTTGGAAAATTCAATGTTAATATCGAAGCAATAATAAAATGTGACTGATTTGACTGACAGTGTAAGAATATCTTCACACATCACTGTCAGCGTATATCCCTGCCGAACAGCCTGTTGTTATTTAGCTTGCAGTTGTATGAAAATCTCTACACGGTGAAAGCAACTCGGGGATAATCTTCTTGCATACGGTTAGGGGTTGCCTGGCTATTACACCAGTTACCCTGCTGAAAAAAACACTTAAGACTCAACGGGTGCTTGGCACAATAATTGCTATATTTAAAATATACTTCTATTCTGACATGGTTAGCCTAATAATCATAACAAGTTAGCCGCACCAAGACGGACGTGGGAACCATTTATCCCCACCACAGTTTTAACCTATACTTTTTGTTGCTTTCGGCGCGCGCGGCGTCGCCCCAAAAAACAAGACCTTAAGCTAAGATGCCATGAACAACCTGCGCAACTGAAAGCAATGCATGCGGAGTTACCCGAAAGGGGCTAATAAGATACTTAGAGGGGTTGAAAAATGAGATACGCAGAGACAGGATATAACTTGGAAATTGATTTAGCCACAGGAAACATTGAAAAGGTAGAAACTGACCCGAGATTAATGGAACTTCATTTGGGTGGTCTTGGTACCAGTGTCAAGTTGCACTGGGATAGGGTTCCCCCTGAAACTAAAGCATTTGATCCTGAGAATTTACTGATATTCAGTTCTGGTCTTTTATGTGGCACTCCAGCTTTCAGCGCTAATCGTACCCTTGTTTCCTTCATTTCTCCTCAGACGGATTTACTGGCCTATCCAATGATGGGGGGATTTTGGGCGGCGGAATTGAAGTATGCCGGGTATGACAAAATAATCATTCGTGGCAAGTCACCCAATCTGGTGTATATATGGATACACAATGACAAAGTAGAAATACGTGACGCATCATATTTGAGAGGCAAGGGTGCTGTTGAAACGCAAGACCTAATAAGAGACGAGTTGAAAGAACCGAGAGCCCAGGTGGCCGCTATCGGCTTGGCCGGTGAAAACCGAGTTTTCACCGCTTCTATCGAACAGTCAAGGTCGAGTTCCAGTCGGGGCGGAGGAGGCGCCGTTATGGGGGACAAAAACCTAAAGGCGATAGCTGTCCGGGGAACAAAGGACGTCTACATTGCCCGAGGGGAAGAATTTAGGGAACTTATTATGGGTGAGGTGCTAAAATTCGTAAAATTACGGAATGAAAATCACCTTAAGATAGCAGTGCACTCACCTCAGCACGGCGCTATTATTGGTTCGCCGCAAGCGATGAAATACGCTGATGAAGAGTGGCATACTACAGGTTTTGCTTGGGGAAATGCCCGCAGCCGGAGAAAAGACTTTTGGACCAAGGAAACCGAAGAGAGTTGGACGAAGAGTCAAACATCTGCGATAAAGCGTTTAATAAGCTGCTTTAACTGTACACAACAATGCGGGGCCTTAATTTCCTTCAAGGATGTTCCAAGATTCATGATGAAATGCTTTTCGAAACTTACTTATACCATGGCAGCTTACGTAGACGATCTTGATTTCACCTGGAAAATTTTACAGCGCGCTACTGAGTATGGATTGGATTCATTTTCAACCCCGCAAATTTTGGCCTTCGCTGTTGAGCTTTATGAAGCTGGTATTCTTACTGATGCAGATTTTGCAGGATGCCCATCCGATAATGAAGGGAGATTTTTCTGGCTGCTTGACAAAGTTGTCCGGCGGGAAGGAATAGGAGATGTTCTGGCCGACGGCGTTTATTGGGCAGCCCGCAAGATTGGCAATGGTGCAGAGGCATTTGATCATAATACCATTAAAAAACACGAACAGATGAATATCAAATTGGGCATGCTGGATCCGCTTTACTATCTTATGTATTCTACCAACGAGAAGATAAGCATTACTCAAATGGAAGGCAATTGGCCCCAGGGGGCTATTCCCAGAAAAGAGGATAGAGAGGAGTTTGTAAAGGACTGGCCCCAGCTTCCTGATGAAAAGTTCAAGCAATATTTACTGGACTGGGAATCGCGCGGAGAAAACGCAAATCCATATTACCCGACCCCTGAAATGTGCTGTGAAATTGTAGATTGGATGGAGATGCTGCATAACGTTG
Source organism: Desulfotomaculum sp. (assembly GCA_016841675.1). Lineage (GTDB taxonomy): Bacteria > Bacillota > Desulfotomaculia > Desulfotomaculales > Desulfallaceae > BRH-c8a. The sequence goes on along the minus strand of JAENYQ010000006.1, from coordinate 55,312 downwards.
ATGACGCCCTTGGGATATGTGCCGGGTGGGCATCGTTTGTTCTGAAGCCTCCCTATCATATTCACAATTACCCAAAAATAATCTCGGCGGCCACCGGGATGGATCTAGATGAAGCCGGACTAAAGAAAATAGTCAATCGGAGCCGTAATTTACACAGAGCGTTTAATAATCGAAGAGGCATGATGAGGCCTGATGAGAAACCGCCTGAAGACCATTGGAAGAAGAGATTTCCCGAGCTTGAAGAAAATCTCTTAACTACGTATTACAAATTCAAGGGATGGAATTATGACGGTATCCCTACTAAAGAAAGATTACAGGAATTAGATCTGGGTTATGTTGCCGAAGACCTTGAAAAGAGGGGGATGTTAAAAGATGGCCAAGATTAAGAAGAAGATCAAGACGATCAAAGTCGATGCAGATAAATGTAATGGCTGTCGGGCCTGTGAAGTAGCCTGCTCCTCATTTCATGCTATACCGAAATACAGCAGCAATAATCCGGCCAGATCCCGGATTCAGGTGATGACCCACCGGCTAAAAGACATCTGGCTGCCGGTATTTGCGGGTGAGCTGGCTGCAGCCGAATGCATGGGCCGAGATAAATATATAATTGACGGAAAGGAATACGACGAGTGCGGCTTCTGCAGGGCTGCCTGTCCATCCAGGGATTTATTCAAAGAGCCTGATTCCGGCCTCCCTTTAAAATGCGATATGTGTGAAGAAAATGCGCCAGGAGAAAAGCCGCCAGGAGAAAAGCCGCTCTGTGTTCAAGTGTGCTTAAATGATGTCCTGATTTACGAAGAAAGGGAAGAGGAAGTCGAAGAAGAAGTGATTTTGGGTGAGATGGAAATGGGATTGAAACACTTGGTGGACAGGCATGGATTAGACACGCTGGTGGATACATTGGCCCGAATGGTAGAGAGGGACTAATGAGGAATGTCCCCCAAATATGAAAGGGGACACCCCTATTCTGCTTATGGGTCAAGGCTATGGGGTCGAGGAATGTCCCCAGTGGAAGGGAAGCTGAAATGCAAAAAGCAATTGGAGTATCAGATATGCAAGGTGTAGCAGCGGAAGTGGTTTGTAAACGCTTTTCAGACGGGGCATGGGTCAGTACCTCAGTTCACGTGCCCTGCGAGATGGAGCTCACTATTTATGTGAATCAGGAAGCACTGGTCACAATCCTGTGTACTGCAGCCAAGCTGAATTACCTTGTTATCGGATATCTTTACGCAGAGGGTATCATTTCAGACATTGGCGACGTGGTGAGCATGCGGTTGCGTGAGGATGTATCGCGGGCCGATGTGCGGCTCAAAAACTCCGAGTATCTATTGCCAACGTTGCGTAAACTTGGCTGCAGTGGCAGTTCAGTCTTCAAAACTCAGGGGCAAAGGGTGGAATCGGATCTTGTTGTTGCACCAACGGAAGTGCTGTCACTGATGAAGCAGCTTTTAGAGCAGATGGATCTGTACCGGCTTAGTGGCGGCGTGCATACTTCAGCTCTGTCCGATACCAGGAACCTGCTCGTAGTGGCTGAGGATATCGGACGACATAACACCTTGAACAAGATCCAGGGTGAATGTCTATTGAGGGGATTATCAACCAAAGACCGACTGCTGCTGATCACTGGTCGCATATCGTCCGAGATGCTGCTCAAGGCGGCAAAGATGCAGACCCCGGTTGTTGTTTCGCGGCACGCGCCGACAAAGAATGCCATTTCGCTTGCTCATGATCTGGGCATTGCCCTGGTTGGTCAGGCCCGCGACGACTACCTGGCAGTGTTTACCCACCCGAAACTGCTTGGCTGTTGAAAAACTAAGTATGGTTAACCAGAAGAGTATAGGAACATTAAACCTGATGAAATGAGGTGATAGCAAGTGGCAAAAGAGCTAAAAGAAACAATTAAACAGCTTTGTAAAAGTCGTGGAGACAGTAACTTTGGCGATGTAATGGTTGTTGGCGGCGGGATCAGCGGCATTCAAGCCTCACTGGATCTGGCCACTACCGGTTTTAAAGTATTCATGGTGGAAAAAGCGCCGAGCATCGGAGGCCATATGGCCCAGTTAGATAAGACCTTTCCCACCAATGACTGTTCCATGTGAATACTATCGCCAAAGCTGGTCGAGGTCGGCCGGCATCAAAATATAGAAGTCTTAACCTATACTGAAGTTGAAAGTGTAGTGGGGGAAGCAGGCAACTTCAAGGTAATGCTCAATAAAAAGCCCAAATATATTGACGAGAGCAAATGCACGGGCTGTACTACCTGTGTAGAGTACTGCCCGGTCCAATACCCTGATCAATTCAATCAGGAAATATCGCAGAATAAAGCCGTCCATATTTATTTTCCACAGGCTATTCCCCTTGTCGCATATATTGATGAAAGCTGTCTCTACCTTAAAGAGAATAAATGCAGAATATGCGAAGGAGTATGTAAAAATAACGCCATAGATTTAAATCAAACGCCGGAAACAAAAGAAATAAATGTAGGCGCAATAATTTTGTCAACCGGTCTTGAACCGTATGATCCCAAAGTCAGGTCGGAATATCACTACGGAGATTTTGAAAACGTAATAACCAGTATGGAATTTGAGCGGCTGTTAAGCTCCACTGGGCCATACCAAGGTGAAATACTGCGTACTTCAGACAAGAAGCATCCTCATAAAATAGCCTGGATCCAATGCGTTGGCTCCAGACAGGTTATCCCCGGTGGTAACAGCTATTGTTCAGCTGTATGCTGCACCTACGCCCAGAAACAAGTAATTTTAACCAAAGACCACGACGCAGAGGCTGAATGTACCATATTCCATAACGATATTCGTTCCTATGGCAAGGATTTTGAACGATTCTTCGAAAGGACGGAGAAATTACCCGGAGTGCAGTTTATCAGAAGCTATACATCAATAGTAAAAGAGCACCCGGAAACCAAAAATGTCACCGTACGTTATTCTACACCCGACGATGGAGTAAAAGCAGAAGAATTCGATATGGTGGTATTATCCGTCGGATTAAATCCTCCTGCCGATGCACAGGAGATGGCCAAAAAGTTTGGCATCGAGCTCAATCATCACGATTTTTGCAAGGTCAATCCGGTCAATCCTATGGAGACCAACAGACTCGGAGTCTTTGTAAGCGGCGCTTTCCAGGGTCCTACAGATATTCCCGAGTCGGTTTTTAGCGCCAGTGGGGCCGGCTCCCAATGTGGTGAACTCCTTGACTACCAAAGAGGACGAAAGGCTCATTAACGCCGAAAATTTGGTGATGATCCAATGCGTAGGCTGCCGCAACGAAGACAGAAATTATTGCAGCCGCATCTGTTGCAGTGAATCTATAAAGAACGCCCTGAAACTAAAAGAGCTAAACCCCGAGATGGATATCTACATCCTCTTTAGAGACATGAGAACCTATGGTTTCAAAGAAGATTATTACCGGGAAGCGGCCGGTAAAGGAGTCCGGTTCATCCGTTATGCACCGGATGAACCGCCCCAGGTGGAATCTGGTGAGTCCGATGAGGGCCGTCCGGTTCTAAAAGTTACCGTAACCGACCTTATCTTAGGTAAGCGGCTTGAACTAGATGCTGATTTAATAACTTTGGCTGCCGCTGTTATTCCCTCCTCAGCAACCAAGGAAGTAGCGGAATTATTCAAAGTAACATTAAGCCCGGACGGCTTTTTCAAAGAAGCCCATGTCAAATTAAGACCGGTTGAGTTTGGTACCGACGGCGTTTATCTCTGCGGATTGGCTCACTATCCCAAGCTTATACCGGAAACAATTAACCAGGCTTATGGAGCCGCCGGTCGGATCTTAACGCTTCTCTCGCGTGATACGGTCATTGCCTCCGGCTCTGTTTGCGAGGTGGATGTGAAAAAGTGCATGGGGTGTGGGGCATGTGAAAAGTGCCGGGCCTGTATGACTTGCGCGAGAAGATGCCCGGCTGAGGCTATTATCAGTGCCAAGAACCAGATCCATGTTATTGACCAGGAAAAATGCATCAAATGCGGAACTTGTTTTGAAGCCTGCCCCACTAAATTTGGTGCAGTAACGAAGATTTCCGGCGAGCCCGTCCCGTCGCCCGTTCCTGAAGGAGAAAGAACTATTGTCAGAAAGAAAAAAGAAGTTATTTAAAACAAGGAACAACTCGTTTATTTAACGGTATAATCTTGTCCTCTCTATAATTGGGGAAACTTTATTACATTTTAATAATATGCTCCGAGCCAGATAGCCTAAAGCATTGATGCCACGGTTTTTTGGCCCTAAGGGTGCGTTGGGAAACCGGCGTGCCTTCCATTGCGAAAAGGAGACCTGGATGCGGCATTTATGCCGGGCTAGCTTTGCTTTTCGCAAAACTGCCCGGCATTTTGCATCTAAGACCTGCTCAGTAAACGGCTACGGGACAGCGTCAGGTAGTACTTGAAGGACAGGGTAGAATCTATACACTTTGAGGATATTGTAGGATGATTGATAGCTCCTGCAAACGATTTCGCATTGGAAGGTTATACCATAATGCAGAGCACACGCATGGGACATCGATTATGTAAAAATATTCCGCAAAACAGTTAAGTACACAGTTTTGCTGGGGAGAGAGTTCAAAATGAGAAATAAAAATTTATCGGTATCCATTGAAGAAACGCAAAAAATTATTTTAAACGCAGTTAATTCTCTAAACTGTGAAAACGTTTCTATCAGGGAAATGTCCAATCTTGGCTTATATGAGGATATTTTATCGGATATATTGATACCTCCTGCGGATCGGAATATTTCCGAGATTCTTGAGTTTCCCATGGTTAGGATTAACTATGTCGAGGATGAATTACAAACACTGAGCACTCCTGAAAAGGCTTTAATAAATATCAATATTCCCCAAGATTATTGCGCTATCTCACCCCATTGTTGGAGCAGGAACTTAACCCTGGAACAAGCCCGCGATCTTCTACTGCAGCATGCGGTCACCCGTCCGGGGGAACAGCTGCCTTTGATGGAAGCTTTGGGACGTACAATTCGGGAAGACCTGACGGTTCAGGAAGATATACCGGGATTTAATCGTTCCTCAGTGGATGGGTATGCCCTATTAGGGCGGGATACCGAAAAGAACGGGAAAAATGCCCCGGCCCAACTCCGGGTCCTGGAAGAAGTGCCGGCCGGAAGGAACCCTCGTTTTCAAGTCTCGACCCGGACGGCAGTTAAAGTGATGACAGGTGCGCCTATTCCTTCGGGGGCTGATGCGGTGATCAAATACGAAGATGTTCGGCGGGAGGGGGCGGATATCCTGGTTTATCACCAGGTTCTGGAGGGCACCAACGTAATTAAAGCCGGCCAAGAAATAATAGCCGGTGAAAATGTTGTTTGTAAGGGTTCGCCGGTTACCCCGTCCCTGCTTGGCTTGCTGGCTGCGGCGGGGTTTAATGACATACCTGTTTATTCATCAGTTAAGGTTGCTATCATCAGTACAGGTAGTGAATTGGCAGGGCTTGACCAAACACTCGGTGCCGGCCAAATTTATAATAGCAATCAGTATTTCCTGGCAGCCCTTCTCAGGAATATTGGGATAGAACCACTCCCGTTGGGTATTGTGCATGATGAAACAGCAAAAATAGCAGCTATTGTGCAAACCGCCCTAGAAAAAGCGGATTTGGTCATTACTACGGGAGGAGTATCAACCGGAGATTATGACCTGGTTGAACATGCCCTGGATATGGCGGTGGTTGAGAGCCTTTTTTCAGGGGTAACAGTCAGGCCCGGCAAATCCTTAGTGGCGGCGAAAAAAGACGGCAAATTAATCCTGGGCTTATCCGGTCATCCGGGAGCTGCATTTACTTCTTTTGAGCTTTTAGTTAAGCCTGTCCTGAAAAAAATGATGGGCCATAAATATATCCTGCCCCGTAAAGTAGAGGTTATCCTATCCGACGGTTACCATAAAAGTGATGCAAGAAGATTGAAGGCGGCCAGGCTTTCTATAGAAGGAGGAATCGCCAGGGCAAGAATTCTCACCGGGCAGAGTGTTTTGAGAACAATGGCAGACTGCAATTTGTTCGTGGATATACCGCCTGGTAGAGGTTGGCTCACGGCGGGAGAAAAAGTTTCAGCATATATGATATAAAATGAGGAAGGGCAAATGATTGTTAGAAAGATAAGGAAAGGCCAGGTAATAAAACATGAGGCAATTTACAGAACATGCTAAGCAATTGAAAAGAATGTATTCTATTGAAGATGGAAGAGTGAAGGGACAAGGCATTTGGGGTAAGTTACCTCTTTTCTGGTTTATCTTATTTCTATCATACAAGTGCACAAGGAGGTGTAACTATTGTTATGCCTATAATCAAGTTGGTGATGAGGATAAAATGGAAATGAGTGAGAATACTTTCTCAAGGTTATTAGAATGGATTCCAGAGGTCTGGAAAGTTAATAACGTTAAAGTAAATACAATTGTTTTTCTTGGTGGGGAACCATTACTAAGAACGGATAGAATAAAAAAAATTATGGATTCTGTCTATAAAAATACGGATGGTATACAAGGATCGCTATATACGAATGGTGATTTAGTTGATTCGGTAAATTGGGATAACCTTGAAGACATTCAATGGATAACTACGAGTATTACAGATATTAGTATTGAAGAACTGTCAAGAAGAATGAAAATAATTAGTAAAAGATCAAATGTTATAGGACAAACAATAGCAGCTACTATGGATGAATATAACTTAGATAGAGTTATTGATATAACAAAATTCGGGATAGAAAATGGATATCGTTTAAGATACCAAAAAAATATATACAGAGGGTCGGACACTGGATATAAAAAAAGATTATTGGATAAATATCATAAAGTATGTGATACGCTGGAAGATTATATTGATAAGGGATATGATGTTCATACTACTTTCTTGTTGGATACTTTAGTTCCTATGTGGGGTCTTGAATCTTCTCCATACCCTTGTGGAAAAAGACTTGCTGCCGTATATCCCGATGGAACAATTGGGCCATGTATTAGAGACCATTTATTTAAAACTGGAACAATATTTGACCCAAAACCTTTAAGTAAGATACAATGTGATATGTTTCATAATGATGTTACAAGACCAGACATCCCAGAAGAATGTAGAAAGTGTGAATCTAAAACTATCTGTCAGGGAGGATGTCCGCATGATAAGTTGTTGTTGACCGGTACTTCATCAGGAAAATCTGTTGCATGTGAGATACACAAGGAAATTATTCCAAGATTAAGATATTTAGATAAATTGAAAAAAACCGGATACCAGAGAAGTATAAAGTATGAAATTAAAACTTAGATTTTAAAAAAAGAAAAGGTAACAAAAGGTGGGAGCTACTAGGGATGAAATAAATCAATTCAGGGGTACTCTATTAATGAGTACCCCTGAATCCACGATTTCTATGGATGACTTGTAAATACTCCAGGCAGTAAAGAGGTTTTTTAATCAGCTGTAAATAACCTGCTGTTTCCAATCACTACGTCTTACATCGTCCGTTGATTTTCCGGCATCAGGTATAAATAATGAATGGCCATATTTGTCCCGCATATGTTTAGCGATGATTTCTTGGGCACTCGGACTAAGCAAAAAGTCTGCAAATTGCTTTGCTCCTTCGGCATTCACTTGGGGAAATTTATTGGGGTTGACCTGTATAACATGGTAAAGGTTAAGTAGAAGGTCGTCGCCCTCAACCATAATATCCAGGTTCAACTCTTGTTTATGAGCCATAAAGGTTGCCCGATCGGTGAGTGTGTATCCCTTTTTGGCCGAGGTTACTGTCAGAGTTTCGGCCATACCGCTTTTGGTGTTATGGTAATTAATATCTCCTGTATTGATCCCTGATTTTTGCCAAATTTGCTTTTCTCTTTTGTCAGTGCCCGAAGAATCACCACGGGATACAAACACGGTTTTAGCTTGAGCAATTTTTTTAAAAGCCTCAATAATAAAATCTTCGTTTTTAATTCGCGCTGGGTCTTCATGCGGACCTACCAGGATGAAGTCATTGTGCATTACCAATTTCCTGCTGATTCCTACACCGCTGTTTACTAATCCTTCTTCCCCTTCCGGGTCGTGAACAAGTAGCACATCAGCTTCGCCTTTGTTGGCCAACTCCATGGCCATCCCGCTACCAACCGCACGCACACTCACTTTGAAACTGCTTGCGGATTCAAATTTGGGTAGCAGCATGTTAAGCAATCCGCTATCCTGGGCACTGGTTGTAGTGGCAAGGTTAATATTCTTCATTTCTAAGACATCCCTCCTCTGGTTAAATATAGTCTGTTCATTAAAGTGTTGATTTATTCTACAGGCAACGGATGTCTTGTTAATATACCGTTGAAAGATGAGATTTAAATTATTGCATTGTTGCAGGAATTCAACATCTTAAGTCGAATTGTAAAAAATGTATAATACTCGTTCTCTACTCGTTCTCCGAATCTGGCAGACCTTAGCCCATAGGTATGGTTACTAGGCCGTTAGGGTACGTTGGGAAACCGGTATGTCTTTCATTGTGAAAAGGAGACTTGAATCGGTAGTTAATGCTGGCGGCAATATGCTTACAAAAACATAACGGTCTTAAAACCAGGTGGAATAATTTGCTGGATCCATAGGCCAATATGAACCCGTAGGTAATTGTCGCTCCTGTTTTTATTCATTAACTTGGTAACCATAATAAATGAAAGCGATATTGGATGTACTAACATGTTTCAGCTACTGTGAGAGATAAGCAAATACATTAGGCGTTAATAAGGGTTTCTTTATACCCTTGAGGTCGGGAACCGATAAAGGGATACCCTGCAAAATTGTATAGTAATTATTCTCCGAGCCTGACAAACCTTAGCCCAAAGGTATGGTTGCCAGGCCTTTAGGGTAAGTTGGGAAACCGGCATGCCTTCCATTGCGAAAAGGAGACTGGATCCGGAATTTATGCCGGGCTAGCTTTGCTTTTCGCAATGCAGCCCGGCGTTTTTATGTGCAATAGTCACAAATTAAAACGGTATATCTTAAGAGAAATTATTTAAAATTTGGTGGAAGGTGGCACTTATGAAAGCAAAGGATATTATGGAGCCGGTTAATATATCCCTAAATCCTGACAGCACAATGAAAGATGCTCTGCTTGCCTACCGTAGCGCCAGGTTGACAGGTATTCCTGTGATTAACAAAGATGGGATGTTAATTGGCATGTTTACCCGCCACAATTTATACGATTGCCTACTTCAAGGAATCAGCCTTGATACCAGCATAGAAAAATACTATCTGCGGGACATCATGTACTTTCGGGAGGATAAAACCTTTAATAATTTTACTGAATTAATACGGTGGTTACGTAACCCTCGTATTGGACAGACCCCAGTAATAGATCCTAATGGCAGACCGAGTGGAACCATTACCCAGGCTTACGCTGTAATGCATCTGCTTGACCACATTGAAATTTTATATGAAGAACTATCTAATATATTCCAACAAGCACCCTGCGGGCTTGTTGCTACCGATGAATGGGGAATCATAAATTTAGTCAGTGTTTATCTTAACCGGCTGCTTCCAGATGTTCGAGTTGGAGAACAAATTCAAGAATTATTACCGTACCTGCCGTTTGAGGAAATCATCAATGGGGTTTGGACAGGACCACAAAAAGTGAAATTTTTGTCATCGACTTTCATTGTCAATGGGCTCCCGATTATTCATGCCGGCAAGACACAAGGAGCAATTTTAATTTTACAGGATGCCGCGGAAATCGGGGCGGCCAAACATTACATTAAAAATGAAGAGCATACGCAAAGAGTTTCTCTAGTCCAACAGCTAAAAAATAATAACGAACTATCTAAGTTGAACGGTACTAAGTATACATTTGAAAGTATAATTGGCAGGAGTGCAAGCATGGAAGAAATTAAAAAACAAGCTCTACAGGCCGCTACAAGTTCTTCCACGGTTCTTATTTATGGCGAAACTGGTACGGGAAAAGAGCTATTGGCGCAGGCTATCCATAATGCAAGCGACCGTTTTAAACGCCCCTTTGTAAAGGTAAATTGTGTTGCGATACCTACCGAGCTGGCCGAAGCGGAATTGTTTGGTTACGAAGGAGGGGCGTTTACGGGTGCCCTCAGGCATGGCAAACCAGGTAAATTTGAGCTTGCCGATGGAGGTACTATTTTTCTAGATGAAATTGGTGACATGCCCTTGCCTTTGCAAAGCAAGTTATTGCGTGTGATCCAGGAGAAAGAAATAGAGCGGGTGGGGGGCATTAGGACAAAAGGAATTGATGTCCGTATACTTGCCGCGACAAATAAAAATTTATATCAGCTTAAAAAAGAAGGGCGGTTTAGAAAGGACCTTTATTACAGGTTAAAGGTGTTGGCCATTACGCTGCCACCTTTAAGAGAGCATATTGAGGATATTCCATTTTTATTAGAGTATTTTTTAAATAGATGTAATAAAGAATCTGGAAAACAAATTGATGGTGTAGCAAACCAAGTTATGGAATTTTTAAGAACTTATCAGTGGCCCGGAAATGTTAGGGAATTGGAAAATATAATCGAACGGGCGGTAATTTATTGCCACCGAGACTCAATTCAAATAGCTGATTTAGGAATTAATTCCTGGGAGCAAGATAAAGAGTATAATCAGGATCCTGGGCTTGCTTTGTCGATAGTAGCAAAAGAAGCAGAGCATGAAACAATATCAAAAGTACTAAAAATTACAGGAGGCAATAAGTCCAAGGCGGCAAAACTATTAGGTATTAGCAGGGCTACTTTGTATGACAAGTTAAAGAATAACCAAAACCTCGCCGCGCACCATCTAAAATAAAAACTGCTCGTCTCTCCTAAATGCGTCTGATTATGGGTTAACAGGTGATTACCAGGCTAAAATATAAAAACTATAAAATGGTGGTATAAAAGATGCTATACAACTTTGACCATATTATTAACAGGAAAAATACCAATAGTATAAAATGGGACAAGAGTATTAAATTATTTGGCAGGGATGATTTAATTAATATGTGGGTGGCAGATATGGATTTTCCCTGCCCGGAACCGGTGGTTGAGGCTATTAAAGAACGGGCCAATGACCCCGTCTATGGCTATTCATTTCCACCAAAATCGTTGTATGAAGCTATAATTGAACGGCTGGCCAGGGACTACGGCTGGAAAATAAAAAAAGAATGGCTAGTATTTACGGCCGGGGTGGTTAATGGGTTATATTCAGCGGTGGGGGCTTTTACCAATCCTGGAGATGAGGTAATAGTGCAGTCCCCGGTATATTATCCTTTTTTTAACGCCATTAGAGACAACGGTTGCCAGGTTCTACATAACCATTTGGCCTTTGACGGTGAGCGGTATACCATGGACTTTAATAATCTGGAACAGCTATTTAAACCTGTCACGGCCTTTCCGGTACGGATGCCCCGGATTAAGATGCTTATTTTATGCAGCCCGCATAATCCTGTCGGGAGAGTCTGGTCAAAGGAAGAGCTAACTGCTTTAGGTGAAATTTGCATTAAAAACAACTGTATGCTTATTGCTGATGAAGTTCATTGTGCATTACTGGTTGGTGATGTTAAACATACGGTTACCTCAACCATATCCCGGGAGTTTGAACAGCAGACCATAACTTTTATGTCTGCCAGCAAAACATTTAATTTAGCTGGATTGGCCACTTCCTTTGCTGTTATTCCCAATGAGCATTGGCGTAATGAGTTTATTAGGTCCAGGGCCGGCCAAAACAGCGGCAATTCCTTTGGCTATATTGCGCTTGAGGCTGCCTTCCGCTACGGTGATGAGTACCTCCACCAGTTACTGCTATATTTGAGGGCTAATGTAAAGTTCTTTACCGATTACATTAATAATAAAATTCCCCGACTTAAAGTGATTAAGCCGGAAGGAACCTATCTGGCCTGGGTTGATCTGAGAAGTTTAGGTATGAATGCCCTTGAGCTGCAGCATTTTATGCGTAGTAAGGCCCGTTTAGCACTGGATGACGGGTACGTCTTCGGGTCCGGTGGCGGGGGTTTTCAAAGGTTTAACCTGGCCTGCCCCCGCATTATACTGCAACAAGCGCTGGAGAGATTGGAACAGGCTGTTAAAGAGTAAGAATTCTCCACCGCCTGTTGCATGGAGAAACCTTGGACAAGTTTTGCGGTCAAGCAGGAGGCCAGGGCACAACCTGTGCCGTGCAGAGGGCGAGTTGAAATTCTGGGAGCGGTAATGGTGTGAAATTCCCATCCGTCGTATAATACATCCGTAACCAAATCGTTCTGTTCTTCTAAATGTCCCCCTTTGATTAGTACCCACTGGGCGCCCGAAGCTTTAATTTGGCGGGCTGCGTCTTTAACATTACGCAGGGTGATGATGTTGATCTTAGTTAACCTTTCTGCCTCCGTTATGTTAATTTGTTCAAACTATAAATTGGGTCTTTTTAGGCCCTTTTATTTGGGCTGGAGGCCCAGAAGTTGAATGCCGACGTGTTTGGCTTTGGCGAAGCGGTGCGCCTATCGCTTACACACACTAATAGCTTTTTGGGGGCAAAATTTAGTACATTCAAAACAAAGCAGACAATGCCGGGGCAAAACAAAAAAGCGTTTCCCTTTTGTACGTTCTTCTTCCACGGCAACGCCGGGACATATTTTTCTACACCTACCGCAAGACGCACAATTATCATTGTTTATTCCGAAATTAAACAATGATAATCGTGCTGGGATACTGAACAATATACCAAACGGGCAAAGATATCTATGCCAGGCTGCAGACGGTAAAAATACCGTAACCAGCAAAGCAAACGGCATGATGATAAGCAACATGTTTAATTTGATAATATCCTTAAGTAAAATCATTGATACCAAAAATAATATAAAAATAACATAACGCAACCAGGGTGATTTTAAAACAGGTGGTATATCGTTATGCTGTATTTTTAACTTTTTTGCCAACCAATCAACCAGCCGCATTAACGTGTTTATCGGGCAAATCCATCCACAATAAAAACGGCCAAATATAAAGGTAATCATGAATGAACCTAGCATAATATTCATCCATATTTTATTTTGATTTATAGATATTAAAAAAATAAATACAATTAAACAGAAGATTTGTACCACTAATCTCAACTTGTCAACTAGCGTAAGGCGTTTATTTGCACTATTTATTTTATTCATTTCAGATAACTCCTTTGTACGGGTTTATTACACACCCTTTAATTTCCCCTCTGTTTCGCTATACTGTAAATTAATGTACCGGCAATCAATTCCACATGGTACCCAATTAGTACTATTGCTACTACCGTCAAACCCAGTCGCGCAGCGGCAAAACCAGTTTCCTAAAAATTGCACACTTATCTGGCACCTTTTTTAACAGGGCTACGGCTATGGAAACATCTGAACTTAACAACTACTCCATGTTTTTCCATAATCTCACCATCCTTAGTAAGTATTTACTCACCAAATATTAAACATGAAAGGTTCCGTTGTCAAGCTTTGCTTTCTGAGTTTAATCAGCGTTTTTTAAACTTTCAAAGCCCTTTTGGGGGCGCAAAAGTTGAAAACTTGACAAATAAAATAATTTTGTATAAATTTGACTAGAAAGTTGGTGAATACTTACTTAATCATTGGAGGATTCTATGATCCAAGAAAAAACAACTCAAATGGAAAGAAGACTACAAATAAGTCAGGCTGCCTTAAAAATTATAGCCAAACAAGGAGTTGATAAACTTACAACTAAAAGGTTAGCCAAAGAGGTAGGAATATCAGAAGCCGCTATCTACAAATATTTCGAAAGCAAAAATGATATCTTAGTTTTTGCGCTCAAATTTGTGCAAGAGAATTTGCACAAAAAAATAACGGAGATTGACTCCGATACGGGTGATTCTTTACAGAAATTATTAAGAATCATTCGTTTTCAATTCAATCTCTTGGAAGAAAACCAGGGAATACCACGAGTAATTTTTTCCGAACAAATATATCTCGGTAGCCATTTACTCAGGGAAATGTACTTACAAAACATTAATGGATATTATGCTTTTTTGCACGGAATTATCCAAGAGGGCATTGAAAAAGGAACCTTCCGCAAGGATTTAAATGTTGACATGGCTGCTACTTCCTGCATGGGGTTAGTGCAAACCACTGTTTTCCGTTGGTCAATAGAAGGAAATGGGAAAGGCCTGATTAACCGGGCGGATGAAATAATAGATTACCTTAGGAAATGCTGGGTTAAAGCATAAAGTACAGAAAAATTTTTATAAAGGGGTAAGTGCAAATGAAGGTTGGTGAATTCTCACAAATAATTGTTTATGGTAAATACACTCTGGAGAGAGCAAGTCACCTTCATGGCATTTTTTATTGTTGGCAGTCAGGTGTTGAAAATTTGATGACAACACTAACTCATACTGTTCGTACATATATAACTAATGATGTTATGCGTGGTTTAGCTATAAAAAACCTTCACACAGAGACAAAAATATATGATGACATGTGCAAATTTGGTAAGCTAAAAGGGTGGTTAATACCCGCACTTATGAAGTAACGCAATTAAAAAACATGATTATACCGTTAGCCCAGTAAAGGTAATATTAGGCGATGAAAGACAGCACTTTACGAGACAATTGAACAATTTTCCTTTGAATCGACGGAGATTAAAGCGGTAGCAAAATTCGTTAAGATAAGCCTTCAAGTGCTTATCATCAAGCCCGTGAAAAGTCCCAGCAATGAAAGCTTTGACAATTTGAGATTACGGTGTGGATCTTATTTTTTTGCTAGTTTTTTCCGAATGATCACCATAATAAATGCAAAAATCGTCAAAAGCAAACCAATTGAAATGGCGATTGTTGCTCCTACTGCGAAAGCAGAAACATAAAAGACTTGATTTATCCCTACAGGGGTTTTAAGGCCTAACCCCAAACAGGCCAGCCTAAACACCAAACTAAAGTAACAATTAAGTTAGCCATAGCTGTTTTGGGAGTCAGCAGTAATAATAAAATTATTGATATAAAAATAGCTGCGGTAATACGCCTAAGCCAAGAAATAAGCACTCCTCTTTTTAATATGTTTTCAATACTTGGCCACGAAAGAAGATTAACCGTGCTTCCGATTTTTTGAGCTGTAGGACCAAAAAAAATGTGCTCCAGCCCAATTGAATTATCTTCAGCCAGAAAAAATGCCCTTTCCAGCACTTGAATTAACTCAGTCACATTTCCCTGTCGATAATTATGAGAAAGAAGTAACTTAACCGCTTCTTTGCTGAGAACAGGGGTCGTCCTATGATGCTTAAGGGCTAGTTTTTCTAAGATACCCTGGGCTATGATTGGGATATCCCTTTTCCGTTCGCGTAACGGTGTTATTGTATAAGTTTGGTTAAGGCACTCCATTAATTCCGGTATTATTTTAGGGGACAATTGATCCACGTTCCCTTGTAAGCTAGCTATCACAAGGCAGTTCAGTTTTTTCATTTTTAGGCATTCAGCTAATTTTAATTGAGTCTTGGGGGATATTTCATTTATTTCCCGGAACAATAGTGTACCATTATGGATTATTTCAAAAAAATTAAATGCTGAAGTACCTTCTTCTCCAGATTTAAACATCATTTCGCTCCACTGCTGATCAAAATAACGCCCATCAATAACTACAAAGGTGGCCGATTCTCCAAACCTGCGTTTATGTAAATACCAGGCCAGCATTTGCCGTCCTGTGCCTCGTTCACCAAATAGAAGCAAGTTTTCCTTTGTTTTAACCAACTCGGCAATTTTATTTTCAATTTCCCTAGTTGTTCGGACACCTCCCCAAGTTTCGTAAAATCTATCCTTATAATGGGTTAGCTGCAAAGTTAAACTTAAAAAATCTCTATATTTAGCATTCCATATTTCATGATTAACATCAGTTAAACTATTGTATAGCTGTTCAATAAATTTTTGATAAAGTTTAGGCCACCTTATCAGCATTTGAGTAAAATTATCGGCATTTAATACTAAAACGCGGCAATCTTCTAAGCAACGAACCGTCGTTGGTGCAGGTTTTTTTGTGAACAGAGAGATTTCACCGAAGGTATCATATGGGCCGAAGAGATTTACTTTCCAAGCATTAATTCCCTGTTTAGAAACTAATGCTTCAGCTTGTCCCTTAATTAAAACATAATAATGGTGTTCCGTTTGGCCTCGTTTTATGATATCAGTTCCTTGTTTATACTCTTGCCACTTAAATTCATTCGCTAGTTCGCTTAATTCATGGGCAGTAAGGTCGGCAAAAAATCGAACTTTAGATAACAAATACACTTTTTCATTAATCATAGAAACCTCCAATACCCAGTCCCCTTATTTAAATAAATACTCAGCTTTAGCACCTGTAAAATAAGCTCAAGCCTTTTGTACGTAAGCGATTGAAAACAATTAATATCAAGCAGCCGCCTTTTTTTGAAGCGAACATTTCAGAAAGGCAGGTAACTGTTCAAAAAACGTATCTAAGAACTGTTGAATTTGCTCTTTAGACAAAATAAATTGCTTGTTCAGTGTTGAGGCGAAAAGCCCATGATTAGAAGAACAGCCTCGGCATAACGAATATCCTCAATTTCATCGCATTCGTTTTTTCATGTTTCTAGTATAACTTACATTTTGAATTTTGTGTCCCACCCTATGGGAGTATTATAGGCCGGCCTCGAATAGTGGACATATTTTTTAAAAAGTGTTAAAATATCCATAAATTAAATAACTTGTTCTTCAGGTTCCTCCGGTTACGCCGGGGGTGAAAAGGGAACCGGGTGTAAATCCCGGGCGGTCCGGCCACTGTAAGTGGGGAGCAGCTCCCAAAGTGCCACTGGGTTTTTCTAAATAGCCTGGGAAGGCGGGAGGTTCGCTATGAGCCACGAGTCAGGAGACCTTACCTGATAAAACACGATAACCTCCCGCGGAGAGGGTTAGTGTGGTTGCCTTAACTTAACAGGTAAAGGTAACTTACTGGCTTGTTAACCTTAGCCCATGGGAGCTAAGGTTTTATTATTTATTATTAATATTAAAATACGTGTTAATATTAAAATACGTGTTGTGCTCCTATTAGATTACTTGAAGGGTAAAAATAAGGTAGAAAGGTTAAATAATATATTTGGTTGACAAGCGTAACAACAAATGAATTTTTAAACGGACAGGTGTTTACACCAGAAGGGTGCAAACTTAAAAGGGAAGCCGGTGTGAATCCGGCGCGGTCCCGCCACTGTAAAGGGGAAGTATGCCACACAATGTCACTGTCCGCACTTAATGTTTTGCTATTTTTGAGTCATTGAGTGCCGGATGGGAAGACGTGGCAACACTGATGAACCTAAGCCAGGAGACCTGCCTGTCCCGGAGTATCGTACTGCCTACGCGGATAGGGGGGGTGATTTCTTATGTATGGAGAAGCGTTATGTTTCTCTGATATCAGTCCTCTGTCTTATTAAGACGGAGGATTTTTTATTATGCGCATTACACGGGATGTGAATAAAAATAAGCAAAAATCAGGAGGGTTTCAGTAAATTTACAATTTATGAAGGAAGGCGACAAGTATGTTATGGTTTCAGGGCGGTTTACTGGTTGCCACCATAATTTTAGGTGTTAAAACGGGGCTGATTTTAGGGACATCCTGGCTGAACCGGCGATGGCTGGTACTGGTTTCCGGCATTTTCGGCATTAGCCTGTACTGTTTGGTACTGACTTTTGGCGCTCACCAGCAAATGCTGGTTACGTTTCTGGATCGCTATACCTTTGTTGGTTCTTTACTAATGGCCATACTGCTGATTTACCTTGGCCTACAGCAAGAACCGGAGCAGGGATGTTCTTCATCCGGGCAACCGGTTGAAAGAGCTGTAAAACCCGGATTCAGACCTGGTCAATGGAAATTCATCCTTGGCTTTTTACCCTGCCCACTATGTTTGGCTGCCCTGTCCTTTTCAGTAATTTTGATCAGTTCCATGGTGGGCATATCCTTATCAGAACTTGGCCGGACTATAGCCCTTTTCTTTTCAACCCTGGTGCTGGTTATTGCCGTAGCGATCAGGAGAATTGTTCATTTAATTAGATTTAATCCAGCAGCCATCTTTAATAACTTGTTATTATTTATCGGCATACTAACCCTCACCTTCGCCCTGATTATCCCCAATTTTGTGCAGTCTATGGCCATGCCCTTAACCCCTCTGTCCATAAGCTCACCTCGCTTGGTGGCTTTGGTGCTGGTTGGGATGGTTGGCCTGGGGTTTTGGGGGTATATCATGTACCAAATTAGTTATGTAAAGGATTG
This sequence comes from Desulfotomaculum sp., assembly GCA_016841675.1. Taxonomy (GTDB): domain Bacteria; phylum Bacillota; class Desulfotomaculia; order Desulfotomaculales; family Desulfallaceae; genus BRH-c8a. The sequence goes on along the minus strand of JAENYQ010000006.1, from coordinate 37,090 downwards.
TGATAACCAGTGAACATTCCCGGTTCAGAATATTTGACAAAAATTTTACATGCCGCTGCACAGAGCTTGTTAATCCCCGTTGTTTTAGGTCTGCTATTTTTTTTGGTAATTGCTTTTACGGAGTTAGGCACCTTTGTGGCAGAGGCCAAAAGGAGGAAAGCTAACAAACCGGTAAACATGATGGAAGTCTTTCACGATGTGGGAAACATTGCACCCTGGCAGATGAAAAACCTGCAGAAGGTTATTGATAGCAGTTCGTTGTTACCCCGTCAGAAGAAACCACTTACCGACCTTTTAGCCAGAGCTCACCTTTCTATTGAAGTCAGAAAACTGATTGCCCGGGATATCCTTGATCGGGAAGAATTCCGGGCCAAGAAGGTGCTGGGGAAAACAGATCTGCTGGCCAAACTGGGGCCGGTGTTGGGACTTATGGGTACTCTTATTCCCCTGGGCCCGGGCCTGGCCGCCCTTGGTCAGGGCGATGTGCGAGGACTGTCCGAGGCGGTAATTATCGCTTTTGATACCACGGTGGCGGGCATTGCGGCCGGAGCCGTGGCTGCCTTGATCTCCAAGGTGCGGCGGCGTTGGTACGAGCAGGATCTGGGTAACATGGAACTGCTCTTGGAGTTGGTGGTGGGAGGTGAAACACGTGCTGTCCAGGAGAATGAGGCGGGGGCGGTTGTCCGAAGAAGAAGTTGATCCCCTGGGCGGGTTGGGCAACCTGGTTGATGTGATGCTGGTTTTTTGCTGTGGATTGATGGTAGCCCTGGTGCTTTCCTGGAACCTGCAAAACATTATCTTTGCCAAAGTTAAACCCGAGGAAAAACAGCGCCTGATGCAAAGCATGCAAAAAGTAATTAATGTGGAGCGGGGCCAGGAACTGGAGGAGGTGCCCCAAATACAACAAGGTGGGGGTTCCGGGTACCGGGAGATGGGCACGGTGTACCGGGATCCGAAAACCGGAAAGTTGATTATGATTGAAGATGGCAAAGAATAACGGAGGTGGCAAAGACTTAATGTTCTCAAGGACATATAAATTACGTAGAAATATAATCTTTACCTTTGTGATATTTTTGGCCCTTGTTGTTGTTCCACTAATTAAGGTACCGGTGGTTGCAGCGGATGAAAATGCCCGCACCAGGGTGGTCATGCTTTTGGGCAGTGAGGGTTTTTTAATGCCCCTGGTGGATGCTTATGACAAGTTGGGGGATTACCCAATTGATCTGAAATTATTTAATTCCAATGACTTGGCAAATGAAGAAAAGGTTCAGCAGTTAAAGCAATCTTTACAGGATGCCGATGTGTTTTTGCTGGAGATGATTGGTTCCACCGGTATTCAAACGATAGGGCCGTTGCTGCAAGACCTGCCTGAGGGATGGGAAGGCAAGGTACTTTCCACCCGGAGCGGTTCTTTTCAGGAATATCCACAAATTGATGATAGTCAAGATAGCTTACTAACTAATTATTTTAAGTTCGGCGGCGTGGAAAACATGCGGCAGCTGGTATTGCATCTGGCCTCCACATACGGGCAGGTCGCAACCGAGGAACAGTTAGACCCGATCAATATGCCCGGCCGGTTTATCTATCACCCGGATGCTGAAGGATTAACCCTTAACGTAGAAGACGGTATGGGACTTCCGCCGGGTACTTTCGATACTTTAGGCGGTTATCTGGCCTGGTATAAAGTCAGCGGGCACTTCAAAGAGGGGGCTCCATCGGTCGGTATAACTACCTATGATAGCTTCTTTAAGAATAACGATATCGATATGTTTCTGGCCGTCCAAAGGGAACTGGAAGCCAAAGGGGCCAACGCGCTCCTGGTTTTCAGCGATAGCAGCAACCGTAAAGCGGCGTTCCAGGACTTTTTCATGCCCGGTGGCAAAAGGCAGGTAGACTTTCTTATTGCGGCGGTGGGGTTTAACTTTATCTACGGCCAGCCGGAAGAGGGTATCGAGTTATTTAAACAGTTAAATGTACCGGTTATGGCACCGGTTTACAGCAGCGATTTGGAAGAATGGCAGAGCAACCCGGCCGGTATCAGCAGCGAAGTGGCCTGGCAGATTGCCTATCCTGAGCTGGACGGGCGTATTGAACCGGTGTTCATGGGTGGCAGCACGGTAGTCAAGGTAGACGAAAGTACGGGAGCTACCATAGTGAAAAAAGTACCCCTTCCCGACCGCATTGAACGCCTGGTAGGCCGGGCACTGGCCTGGGTCAACCTGCAGCAAAAGGACAATACGGACAAAAAAATAGCTCTTGTTTATTATAACCACCACGGGGGCAAAGATGATATTGGCGCTTCCTACTTAAACAGCATTGCCAGCGCAGCGGTTATTTTACAGGCATTACGCGATAATGACTACCGGGTGGAAGGTGACCTCAGCTCCCGGGTAATAGAAGAACTCATTCACCGACAAGGAAGGAATGTCGGTAGCTGGGCACCGGGTGAATTGGACGCACTGGTGCAGGCGGGGGCCCTACTCTTGCCGGTAGAGAAATACCTGGAGTGGTACGCCACCTTGTCCGGGGAGCTGCGGGCGCAGGTGGAAAAGGAATGGGGTCCGCCTCCGGGCAACATCATGGTTTATGAGGGCAACCTGGTTATTCCCGGGGCCACACTGGGCAACATTTTCCTGGGCCCGCAGCCTATGCGGGGTTGGGGGGATGATCCCTCAAAAATCGCCCATTCACCTGCTTTGCCTCCACCACACCAGTATATAGCTTTTTATTTCTGGCTGCAGAAGGAATTCCAGGCTGACGCGGTGATCCACCTGGGCACCCACGGTACGCTGGAATGGTTGCCCGGACGGAGCGTGGGGCTGGGGGAAGATGACTGGCCGGATGTATTAATGGGCAATCTGCCGGATATCTACCCCTACATCATGAACAATCCCGGCGAAGGAACCCAGGCCAAGCGGCGGGGGTATGCGGTGACCATCGACCACCTCACGCCGCCCATGATCCAGCCCGGGCTCTACGGCGCACTGGCCGAACTGCAGCAACTAGTAGTGGACTACGAGAACGCAGTAAGCGTGGGCAATACTGCCAGAGCGTCCAACCTGCAGGAACAGATTATTGAAAAGGTTAAGGCGAACAGCCTTGACCGGGATCTGAGCCTTGATCTTGAAACGGCCGATTTTGCTCAGGTGGCCTCCCTGCTCCATGAATACCTGGAAGAGCTGGCCACGGAGCTCATGCCTTACGGCTTGCATACCTTCGGCTTGCCGCCCCAAGGAGAAATGCTGGATCTGATGGTTGAATCCATCGTAAATTACGATGCGGTAGCCAGAGAAGAAAGCCGGGATGAAATTAGAGAGTGCCTGCTTTTGACTACTAACGAAATAACCAATCTGCTGCGGGCACTTTCCGGTGCATTTATCGAGCCCGGGTTGGGGCGGGACCCGGTGCGGGTACCCGACGCATTGCCCACGGGCAGAAACATGGTTTCCTTTGACCCGCGCATGGTGCCCGACGAGGCGGCCTGGAAGACGGGTAAAGAGGCGGCCGATCAGCTTTTGGAAAAATTCTATGCGGAGCAAGGGCGTTATCCGGAAACGGTGGGCGTGGTCCTCTGGGCCATTGAGACCATGCGCACCCAGGGAGAATCCGTGGCTCTGATCCTCCGTTTAATTGGTGCCGAGCCGGTTTGGGATAAGAGCGGCCGGGTGAGCACGGTGCAGGTTACTCCCCTGGAGGAACTGGGGCGACCGCGGATTAACGTGCTGGTAACCATCTCCGGTCTGTTTCGGGATACCTTTTCCCATACGGTTGGCGTGCTGGACGACGCTTTCAGGCAAGTTGCTTTACTGGAAGAGAACCCGGAAAGCAACCTGGTGCGCAAGACCTATCTAACCTTGCGGGACAAGCTCCGGGAGCAGGGCCTGTCAGAGCAAGAGGCAGACGATCTGGCGCAAGCCAGGATCTTTGGTGACGCTCCGGGAACCTACGGCACGGGCGTTTCAGAGCTGGGCCAGGCCACCAGCGCCTGGGAAGACAGCCAGGATCTTGTGGACACCTACATGAGCCGGATGTCCTACATCTACGGTAAGACCGCTTACGGTGTGCCGGCTCAGGATACCTTCCGGGAAATCCTAAAGAGCGTGGACCTGGTTACCCAGGTCCGGGATTCCCTCTGGGGCGCGCTGGACAACGATGACGTGGCCCAGTACCTGGGCGGGCTGAAACTGGCGGCGGAAGCGGCTTCCGGTAATAAGGTGCAGACTTATATGGTCAACACGCGCACCGGCAGTCCCCGGGTGCAGACTTTTAGTGAGTTTGTCGGCACGGAATTACGCAGCCGGCTGTTAAACCCCAAATGGATCGAGGGAATGCTCAAGGAAGGTTATGCCGGATCCCGGGAGATCGGTAACCACGTAGCGAACATGTTCCTGGTGGATGCCACCCTGGAGGGCATCGATGACTGGGCCTGGCGGCAGGTAGCCGAAACCTTTGTCTTTGACGACAAGATCATGAGCCAGCTGGATCCTTTTGTGCTGCAATCTATCATCGGTTGGAACCTGGAAGCGGCGCGGCGGCAGATGTGGCAGGCCGATCAGGAAACGTTGACCAAATTGGCCGATACTTACATGCAAACGGCTGCCCAATATGGAGTGGTTTGCTGCCACCATACCTGCAGCAACATTGTATTTAACGAGTGGCTGGCCAGTTATGCTACTGTAGACAGTGATACAATGGATAAGTTTAAGGAAGTTTTTTATACATCAACTGACCAACAACTGAATATAGCCCCCAAGCAAAACCAGGATCAAGATCACGATGCGTCGCCGTTATCCAGTTCGCCTTCCCGCAACGCTTCGCCTGAACCGGCGGAGCAGGTGGAACCGATCCAGCCGGCACCGCAAAGTAAGCTGCCATCCGGGGCCGGGGCAGCGCCAACTCAAACCCGACAATTGGCACAGTCCGCGACTCCGGTGGGAGACAAACCGGCTCAGCACAATACCCAGCTTAATATACGTACAGAAACTCAACAATCTGCGCCGCAGGAAACCGAAAAGCCGGAACAGGGGCAAAAAAATGTTAAAGCATATGAACTTAAAGAAGAGTCAGCGCATCAATCAAGCAGCGCCGGCACTAAAGCCGTTTCCTTTATGGCTCTGCTGGCTGCCTTTGGATTGGTGGCCACCTTTATCAAGGGGTATATCAGTAAGTAACGTAAGCCACTTCCCCCTTTATTTATAATAATTTTAAAATCCTTATTTATCTTTACCGACTATCCTATTTTTAAGCTGGAAAAATTTTATTAATAGATTTACTGACCACTGACGACATAATTAATATCCCCAAGGGGCATATTTTAACTGTTTCGGATTTCGCAGCATCGTATGGTAAGGAATTCTCAACTTTTTAACTGTCAATAGGAGAACCTATGATTTTAAATACTGAACAACTCCGGCAAAAAGCCCATGAACTTGCCTTAACACACGACCCTTACGTGAGAAGCAGACCATCAAAGCACCTGTGGCGGGAGTTTTATACAGACGTTGAGAATTTACGCTCGTTTATACGCTCCCTGCAGGACATCAGCGCAAGCTGTTCGCAGCCCGCGGAAGAATGGCTGCTCGATCATGCCGAGTTCATCGAAGAACAGGTGTTGGTCGTCCGGCACCAGCTTTCCAAAAACTTCTTGCGGGATTTGCCGCACCTGCGCAAAACCGGCCAGGCAAGGGTACTGTCTATATGTGCTGATTATCTCGAACATGTGGATGGAAACATGGACGAAGAATCGCTCGTTTCATACATCAATTCTTACCAGGAAGTAGCGGTACTTACCATTGCGGAGGCGTGGGCGACCCCGCTTATCCTGCGCATCGCCTTGATCCGGCGCCTGGCCGAAGTCATGAAGCTGGTCCGCGAACGACGAGAGGTGTGTATGCTGGTCGAACGGCTGCTGGCGCGCATTGAGTCGTCGCAGTTAAGTCCTGATGTTCTTCAGACTGCCCTTGAAGAAGCGGGCCAGGAAATACCGCTCTCCGGCCCGCTGATCGCTCACTTGATCAGGCACCTGCGCGAGTGGGCGGACGATTCGGCAACCGTACGAGAATGGCTGATATGCAAACTGGAAAACGGCCCGGAAAGCCTTGATCGAATCGTCTCCTATGAATATCAGCTTCAGGCCGCCTATCAAGTAACCACAGGCAACCTCATCGGAAGCCTGCGCAAAATTTCGCGCCTGCACTGGCGCGATCGGTTCGAGCAGATTTGCATGGTTGAACACACTCTGCGTGAAGAAAGCGCAGGTGTCTATCCACTGCTTGATTTCTCAAGCCGTGAAGTGTTGCGAAAGCACGTTGAGCAATTGGCCCGCCGCTTACGGGTGCCGGAAAATCTGGTGGCACAGCAGGCCGTCCAACTTGCGGCACAGGAATACAAACAGGCGTGCGCGGAGCGGGCACAGGATGATGAGGCCGCCGGCGGCCCGGCAAATTCAAAGGAAAGGGGACACACCTCCTCCCCAATTGAGGAACTGCCGCGCCCGACATTTGTCGCCTATTACCTGCTGGAACCGGACGGCGTTAAAGAACTGCAGCGCACGCTGAAAATATGCAGCACCCCCCGGTATTTACCGGAAATAGGAGTTTTACGTCGTGCCACCGGCGCGTATTTTACCCTCCTCATAGGATTGTTCTTAGTCGTCCTGTCGGGATTTGCGGCGTGGGTCGCCAGGGGCACCGGTTTTACCACTGCCCAGTGGACGATGATACTGCTGGCGCTGTCGTTCCCAGCCAGCGAGTGGGCCGTCACGGCGGCACACTGGCTGATCGAGTGCGCCAGGCGGCCACGGCCGCTGTTGAGATACGATTTTTCCTGCGGGATTCCTCATGAAGCGACCACTATGGTCGTCATTCCCGTAATCTGGTCCACGGTCAAAGAGGTGCAGGAATTGGCGGAGCGGCTGGAACTGCATTACCTGGCCAACCGCGACACGAATATCCACTTCGCTCTCCTGGGTGATCTTGTTGACGCAGACGCGGAGACATTATCAAAGGAAAGGGGACACACATCATCCCCAATTGATGATGCTGCCGTCCTTGCAGCCGCGCGCGCAAGCATTGAGGAGTTAAACTGCAAGTACTCCCGCCCGGGCGGTAGTACATTTCACCTCTTTCAGCGCCGCAGATTGTGGAACCCGTCCGAGGGGGTATGGATGGGTTGGGAACGCAAGCGGGGCGCATTGGTTGAATTTGTCGAACTGCTTCAAGGGCGGGCTGATACGACTTACACCTTCGTAGTCGGGGACAAGTCTATCCTCCCGCGCATCCGTTACGTCATCACCCTTGACGCGGATACGCAGCTACCGCTGGAAAGCGCGCAGCGGATGATCGGCACCCTGCATCTGCCCTACAACCGGCCGCGGTTAAACCGTACGCGGACACGGGTCATCGAAGGATACGGCGTACTGCAGCCGCGTATCGGCATTAGCCACGGGGCCGCCTTACGCTCTCGTTTTGCTTATATATGGACGGCGGAGCCGGGAATCGATCCGTACGCCTTTGCCGCCTCCGATCCATACCAGGACGGGTTGGGGCAGGGCATTTTTACGGGGAAGGGTATCTTCGATGTTGACGCCTTTGCCCAGGTGCTGTGTAAACGTATTCCAGAAAACCGGGTGCTTAGTCACGACTTGTTGGAAGGCGGATTTTTGCGCGCCGGCCTGCTGTCGGACATTGAATTAATCGATGAGCACCCCTCTACGTTCAGCGCTTATCAGAAGAGAATGCACCGCTGGGTGCGTGGCGATTGGCAATTGCTCCCCTGGCTGTTTCATCATGTCCGCGACCGGCGGGGAACGCTTTTGCCGGTAGATTTATCCCCTTTAAGCCGCTGGCAGATGATCGACAATCTGCGCCGCAGTTTGCTTCCGATGGCATTTTTTACGGTACTGCTGCTGGGTCTGGCCGTCTTACCAGGCTCTCCCGGGCGCTGGCTTGCTTTGGTGTTCGTTACATTGTTCTTGCCGTTGATCCGCCAATTGGTGGCCATCAGGCGGACGGTTTGGCGTCCCCGGAGCTTGCTGGCTACAGCCGGGAAAGTTTTGTTAACCATTATGACCCTGCCGTTTCAAAGCGTGGTGTTGCTGGATGCAATCGCCAGAACCCTGTACCGCTTATTCGTGTCCAAACGCCATTTGCTCGAATGGGTCAGCGCCGCGGAAATTGAACGCCGTAGTCGGGGCAGGCGCTACCCTGCGCTGCTGGGTATGTACGGAGGTTACACGCTGGTGTTCCTCTTTGCGCTGGCAGCGGCGGCTAGCGCTGTTCCGGCGCTGCAGTGGACAGGCTTGGCGCTTTCCGCTGTATGGGCTGTCGCTCCCCTGGCGGTCCGCTGGTTGGACCGACCCGTGCAGCGGCCCGAGCGCCCGCTGGCAGCGGCTGAGGAGGCCGAACTACGCAAGTTGTCGAAACAGATTTGGACGTTTTTCGAAGACTACGTTACTGAAACAGATCATTGGTTGCCACCTGACAATGTGCAAATCGAGCCGCCCAACGGGATAGCGCACCGCACTTCGCCCACCAACATCGGGCTTTATCTCGCCTGCGCGCTGGCGGCACGGGATTTCGGGTTCATCGATACGCCCGGCTTAATTGAGCGTTTGGAACGCACCATCAGTACGGTGGAGCACCTGGATAAATGGAAAGGCCATCTTTACAACTGGTACGACACGGTCACCCTCGAACCACTACCTCCGCTGTACGTATCAACAGTGGATTCCGGTAACTTCGTCGGCAGTTTGATGACGGTCAAAGAGGGAGTTGAGGACTGGCTCAAGTCGGATAGCGAAGGCGAACAGCCAGGTTCTGATCAAGATCGCGGTCAGGCAACGGAAGCTTTTAATGTTTTATTTGCCGGGGAGTTAACCCCTGCATTGAAAGATAACAATGTAGCCCATAGCAGAACATCGCCCCAAAGCGTCCTGGATGATTGGCCGGCCCGCGGGCAAAATCTGATCGCTCGCCTGGAGGCGCTGATCAATGGGACAGACTTTCGCCCGCTTTACGACCCTAAGGCTAAATTGTTCACCCTGGGCTACAACGCCGGGCTGCGTGAACCGGATCAAATCCTGTATGACCTCCTGGCATCAGAGTCCAGGCAGTCAAGCTTTATTGCCATCGCCCTGGGTCATGTGCCTGTGTCGCACTGGCATGCGCTGGGGCGGACAATGACCAGGGTAGGGCGGCGGGTCACGCTGCTTTCGTGGTCCGGGACCATGTTTGAATATTTAATGCCCTGGCTCTTTATGCGTACCTACCGAAACACCGTCTGGGACAGCACTTACCGTGCGGTGGTCAAACGGCAAATCCAGTACGCGCATCAACGGGGAGTCCCCTTCGGCATCTCCGAATCCGGTTATTACGCCTTTGATTATCAGATGAACTATCAATACCGGGCCTTTGGCGTTCCCGGCCTCGGGTTCAAGCGCGGCCTGGAACAAGATTTGGTTGTGGCGCCCTACGCGACAATCCTGGCCTTACCCTTTGCCAAGCGGCAAGGGCTGGCGGATTTGCGCAAATTTGATGATCTGGGCGCCCGGGGGAAATACGGCTACTACGAAGCCATAGATTTCACGTCCCAGCGGCTGCCGAAGGATCAGACCAGGATAGTCATCCGCAGTTTTATGGCCCATCACCAGGGCATGAGCCTGCTCGCCCTGGCCAACTTGCTGGCGCCGAAAAAAATATACGAACGTTTTCACCGTGATAAGCGCGTGCAGGCAGCGGAACTGCTGCTGCAGGAACGTATTCCCCCGCAGCCTAAAATCATTAAACATCCCGCCCTGGCCCGGGTGCATGTGCCTAATACCAGGCCGGCAGTGGCCGAAGCCCTGCGTGAATACCTCAACGCGGATACACCTGCACCGGAAGTGTGTGTCCTTTCCAACGGGACATTGATGACCATGGTAACCAACAGCGGCAGCGGGTTCAGCCGGTACAAAGGCCTGGCCATTTCGCGCTGGCGGGAGGATCCGGTGTTGGACAATTGGGGGAGCTACATGTATATTCGTGACGTTACCCGCGACATGCTATGGTCGCCGGCGTTTCAGCCGTGCCGTGTCCCGTCTCATGAACAACGGGTGCAATTCTACCTTGATCGGGCAGCCTTTATGCGCGTGGACGGAGACGTACAGACGAGCCTGGAAATCTGTATGTCTCCGGAATGGAATGCGGAAGTCCGCCGGTTGACGCTCACCAACGCAGGGAATGAAGCGCGGATCATCGAAGTCACAACGTTTCTTGAACTGGCCCTGGCGCCTCCCAGCGCCGACGATGCGCACCCGGCCTTTAGCAAATTGTTCATTAAAACGGCATATGTGGAGGATGCCCAGTGCCTGCTGGCCCGGCGTAGACCTCGCGAGGAAGACGAGCCACCGTTATGGGTGGCGCATTCGCTTATAAGTCCAGGCCAAACACTGGGATCGGTGGAATACGAGACTGATCGGGCCGTCTTTATCGGCCGGGGTCATCCGCTCTCCCAGCCGCAGGGAATCCGTTCCCGCCTGCGTGGCACGGTGGGCTCTGTGGCAGACCCCGCCTTGATCATGCGCAGGCGTTTAAGCATTGAGCCCGGTGAACAGGTGCAACTTAACGCTGTTACTGCTGTGGCAGACACGAAGGAAGAGGCGATGGACATTGTTAGCCGTTTCCCGGGGGATCTGGCAGTGGAACGAACATTTCAACTGGCCTGGAATCGCAGTCAAATCGAACTTCGACATTTGCACTTGACTGCCGCCAAGGCCATGACTTTCCAAGCTTTTGCGGGCCGGGTGTTGTATACTCCGCCACTACGGCAGGAGCGCAAGCTTAATATCAATGCCAATGTAAAGGGGCAGTCCGACCTCTGGGCTTACGGAGTTTCCGGAGATGTGCCGATGATCCTGGTACGGATCGAGAACCGGGCCAATATGCAGTTTGTCGTCAAGCTGCTGACCGGGCACGAGTACTTACGCCGCCTGGGGTTCCTATTCGACCTGGTCGTTCTAAACGAATCGGCGGGGGGATACCAGCAGGATTTGCAGGAAGCACTGCGGCGGGCGGTGGAACAAGTCGTTTATCGGCATGGTACAGGGCCCGGCGGTGTTTTTATCATCAATGCCGATCAACTGCCGGACGACGACAGGACACTGTTGCTGGCCACAGCCCGCGTTGTGCTGCGGGCAGGCGGCCCCAGCCTCAAGGCGCAAACCAAACTACCCCGGTGGGATACCGTCTTCCCGGCACCCCTCACGCCGGCAGCGCCGTTAAACAGATTTGCTGCCCATCCGCCGGACGACATGCGCCAATTAATGTTCTTCAACGGTTGGGGAGGATTTTCGCCGGATGGCCGGGAGTATCAGATTATAATCAAAAACAGCAATCATCTGCCGGCGCCATGGATCAATGTCATCGCCAATCCGCGCTTCGGCTGCCTTGTTTCCGAGCTCGGTACGGGTTACACCTGGTGGCGCAACAGTCGTGAGTTTAAACTGACTCCATGGTCCAACGATCCTGTGCTCGACCAGCCGGGTGAAGTGTGTTACCTGCGGGACGAAGAGAGTGGCGAACTATGGTCTACCACGCCGTCCACCGTACAAGCAGGCCAACCTTACACGGTTACCCACGGCCGGGGGTTTACGTGTTTTCGCCACGAGAGACACGGTGTCAGGCAGGGAATGACGGTTTTTGTTCCGCTGGATGATCCGGTCAAGGTGGTCAAATTGCGGCTGCAGAACATGAGTGCCGAGAGGCGGCGCCTCTCCGTCACCTATTACGCAGAATGGGTGCTGGGTGTACAGCGCCAGGCGAACGCCTCTTTCATCATCACGGAGTGGGATGAGTCGGCCCAAATTATGCTGGCCCGCAACGCATATCAGGAGGCATTTCGCGATGCCACAGCCTTTTTAGGGGTGCAGCCGCAACCGGAAGCGCCTGTCGACCCACCGGCTGCGGCGGAATGCGAAGCGAAGCGGAATCCCGCCGGGGCGGACGAGCTGTCCTGGACGGCAGACCGCAACGAATTTCTTGGCCGCAACGGTACACTGGAAAATCCCGCCGCCATGGGCAGGGAACGCCTGTCAGGCCAAACAGGAGCACTTTATGACGCTTGCGGTGCGGTGCAGGCTAAGCTCACCCTGGAGCCTGGCGCCGAACGGACTGTTTACATCCTGCTCGGGTGCGAAAATTCCCGGGAAGCCGTCGTTAAGTTGGCGCAAAAATACTGCCAAAACAGTGTCTGCGACCAGGCCTTTGAACTGGTACGGGAATTCTGGGCTGGTGTTTTGGACCAGGTCTCGGTTTCCACGCCCTGCCCGGAGATGGATGTCTTGCTGAACGGCTGGCTGATTTACCAGGCCCTGGGCTGCAGAATGTGGGCACGGTCCGCCTTTTACCAGGCGGGAGGCGCGTACGGCTTTCGCGATCAACTGCAGGACTCATTGGCGCTCCTGCACTCCCGTCCCGACCTCACGCGGGCGCAAATTTTGCTGCACGCCGCACATCAATATGAGGAGGGCGACGTGCAGCATTGGTGGCATGAAGAGACGCAGCGCGGCATCCGTACGCGTTTCTCCGACGATTTGTTGTGGCTGCCCTATGCCGTCGGACGGTATGTCGAGCATACGGGAGACGACAGTATACTTGACGAGACGGAGCCGTATCTGCATAGTGAACTTTTGCCGGAGGGTGAACATGAAAGATACGAACCGACCCAGATTTCTACCCAAAGCGGCGCCGTTTACGAGCATTGCTTGCGTGCCATCGACAGGGCCCTGCATCGCTTCGGCGAACACGATCTGCCGCTGATCGGTATCGGCGACTGGAACGACGGTATGAGCCGTGTCGGCGCCCAAGGCCGCGGTGAGAGCGTGTGGCTGGGTTGGTTCCTCTGTGCAGTGCTGAACCGGTTCACGGAACTTTGCCGGCGGCGCGGCGATGCCCGGCGGGCGGTACGCTACCGAGATGTACGTGGTAAGTTGGCTTCATCCCTTGATGAGCACGCCTGGGATGGGCAGTGGTACAGGCGGGCCTTCACCGACGCCGGACAATGGCTGGGTTCTATTTACAATGAGGAATGCCGGATTGATGCCATCGCCCAGTCGTGGTCGGTTATCTCCGGCGCGGCGCCCCGAGAGAAGGCACTACAGGCTATGCAGTCATTCGACCGCGAGCTGGTGGACCGGGATCTATCCGTGGCGCGTCTTTTGACGCCGCCTTTTGACCGCACGGATCCGAGTCCCGGCTACATTCAGGGCTACCCGCCCGGCATTCGGGAGAACGGAGCCCAGTATACGCACGGTGTTATCTGGAGCATTATCGCCTGGTGCCGGCTTGGCAATGGAGATAAGGCTTTGGAATTGTTTCAGATGTTAAATCCTCTCAATCACACCCGCACGCCCAATGAAGTGCGGCAATATGCCGGTGAACCTTACGTCATGGCGGCAGACGTTTACACGGCGGATCCGCACCAGGGACGCGCCGGCTGGACGTGGTACACCGGCGCTGCGGGATGGATGTACCAGGCAGGAGTGGAGTGGATTCTCGGCCTGCGCCGCCGTGGCCAACGGTTGTACATTTGCCCTTGCATTCCTTGCGAATGGCCGGAGTTTTCTGTCAGCTACCGTTTTGGCGACGCACGCTACCTTATTACGGTCAAAAATCCGTCGCGCAAGTCCGGCGGAGCGACCGCTTTACAAATTAATGGGCGGGAAGTTGCGCTTTCGGAGCAAGACGTGCAGGAGGGACCTTGCGTTGAATTGCACGACGACGGGCAAGTCCATCATGTCGTTCTGGAGTTGTAGATACACTTCTAAAGCATAAGTACAAACACAAATATATCCTATCAATCCTATCGAATGTACTCTATAGAGGTTTATCCAATGGCCGAGGATGAGTATGCTGAGTTGGTTTCCGCGGGGGTGGACAGCCTGACGATATACCAGGAGGTTTACAACGAGGAAGTTTATCTTGAAGTGCATCCGGCCGGGCCAAAACGTGATTACCGTTATCGACTGGACACACCGGAACGGGCCTGCCGGGCCGGAATCCGATCGGTCAACGTGGGCGCCCTGCTGGGATTGCATGACTGGCGCACTGAGGCATTTTTCACCGGGCTGCACGCCAACTATTTACAAAACCGTTATACCGACGTCGAGGTAAGTATATCCCCGCCCCGGATGCGTCCGTATCTGGGTGGTTTTCCGCCCCGGGTAACGGTAACCGATAAAAACCTGGTCCAATATATCCTCGCTTACAGACTGTTTATGCCCCGGGGAGGAATTACCATTTCCACCCGGGAAAGCCCGGAACTGCGGGAGCATCTAATTCAGTTGGGCGCCACCAAAATGTCGGCGGGGTCCTGCACGGCGGTGGGCGGACGGACGGGTGCCGAAAATTCCACCGGGCAGTTTGATATCTCCGATGAGAGGGATGTGGCGGCGATGACCAGGGTGATTTATAACCACGGTTATCAGCCGGTTTTTAAAGACTGGCAGATGATCTAACGGGGGTTGGTGATAATTGTGGCACATAAACCGGGCATGGCCGGGCTACTGAAGGCGGACATCTACGGCATCACCGCCGGGGAATATTCCCTGGGCCGAAGCAATATTGAAGTGGTCCGGCAAATGGTTGCCGCCGGTATCAGGGTTATCCAGTACCGCGAAAAGGAAAAATTGCTCCGGGAAAAATATAATGAATGTCTGCAAATAAGGGACATCACCAGGGAAGCCGGCGTTACCTTTATTGTTAACGATCATATTGATCTGGCGCTGCTGGTGGGCGCCGACGGCGTGCACCTCGGCCAGGATGATTTGCCACCGGAAAAAGTTCGCCACCTGCTGGGGGATGAAATGATTATCGGTATGTCCACCCATTCCCCTGCCCAGGCCCGGGCCGCTGTCAACAGCGGAGTGGATTATATCGGCGTCGGGCCTATTTTCGCCACCAAAACTAAGCAAGATGTGTGCGCACCGGTGGGGCTGGATTACCTGGAATATGCCGTCAACAATGTAAACATACCGTTCGTTACCATCGGTGGCATCAAGGAACATAACATCAACGAAGTTAGCCGGCGGGGCGCCCGCTGTATTGCTCTGGTTACGGAGATTGTAGGGGCCGTGGATATAGCAGCCAAGGTGCGCGCTTTACGGGCCGTCATTAATGGGAAGGGGGATTAATTGTGCATTACAACACGCAAATGGACGCCGCCCGCAAGGGGATCATAACCAAGGAAATGGAAATTGTGGCCCGCGAGGAAAATATGGAAGTGGACAAACTGCAACAATTGGTGGCCGAGGGCTAGGTGGTCATCCCGGCCAATAAAAAACATTTTTCCTTGCACCCTTGCGGCATCGGTCGGGGGCTAAAGACTAAAATAAACGTTAACATCGGTGTTTCCAAGGATTGCTGCGACGTAGAATCCGAGATGGAAAAGGCGCGCTATGCGGTGGAACTCAAAGCAGATGCCATCATGGACTTGAGTTGTTACGGCAAAACCGGGGAATTCAGACGTCGCCTGGTGGAAATTTCTGGCGGCCATTGGAACGGTCCCCATTTACGACGCCGTAGGCTATTACGACAAGGAACTTGAAAGTATTACCGCCCAAGAATTTTTAGGTGTGGTGGAAAAACACGCCCGGGAAGGTGTGGATTTTATGACCATTCACGCCGGGATCAATTGTGAAACAGCAACGACTTTCAAAAAAACCAGCGGTTAACAAATATTGTTTCCAGGGGCGGCGCCCTTTTGTTTGCCTGGATGGAAGCCAACGGCAGGGAGAACAAATAACTCAGTTTTCAGGTTGACAAAAACCATAATTATGCAGTCTTCAGATATTACAAAAGTTTTGGGAACGGAATGTGTAATAGTCGTATGATCTCCTTCTGGGATTCCATTACCCGATCCGCGATGAAGTCCATGAATGGCCGGTCATCTTTGTGGGCTTTCTCCAGTAGTGTGATATACTCATGTCTCAAGACCGGTGGAATGATGGCCAGCATATACCCATCCTGAATCAGGGCTGTGTTCATCAACAAGCGGGATATGCGCCCATTGCCATCAATGAACGGATGGATTAGCACGAACCGCTTGTGTAATTGCGCTGCAAACTCTACCGGGTGATATTTGTCCCGCTCGTTGGCTACCCACTGGAACAGCAAACCCATCTCATCCTTAATCAACCCCGGTTTACATACAGCATATTTTGAGCCGGTAATTATGACCGAGCGGGTGCGGTATCGGCCTGCGGCCTCAGAATCAATCTTACGGTAGAACATTTGGTGCATGGTCAAAGCGTCGTTCTCGGTAATCCGGCGGCTTTGCAGCAGCGTGAACATGAAGTCATACGCTTGCGCATGGCCCAGGGCCTCAAACGTGTCCCGAAGCGGCTTACCTCCAATGGTTAGGCCATCCTCCAGCAGCACCTTCGTCTCGCTCTCGGTAAGCGAGTTACCTTCAATGGCATTGCTTGACCAGGTGAGGTCAATGCGGTAATAGCTTTTAATCTCCTTCAGCAGCTCACCCGCGAAGGGGCGTACCTTGTCGATGGAGGCCTTAAAGAGGTCAACCTTTTGATATATATTCATTTGGATTTTTCTCCTTCTAGTTAGTATGTAACCTTTTCTCCGTTCGGCATGATAAAGGCACATTCATATTTACAGCCTGCCGCTTCTGCAATCTGTTTCAACTCGTCAACGGTGAAGCTCTCCCGCTTCATCTTTTGGCTGAAAGCTTGCGGGCTTTTCCCAGCCATCCGCCCGAGCTCGGAAACACTTACCCCGAGCTTGACACACAGTATTTTAAGCTGCTCAGATACTGACATATCAACCACTCCTTTTAATGCTCGAATTATAAATAGTAATATTTATAAAGTCAACTATTGTATTTTAAATTTACACATATGTATTTAAAGATTACGATAAGGTCTGGTCATAGAGCGGGAATAGTGATGAACATGCCAGATAATGTACTGTTTATAAGACGGACTGGTCCCAAAAGTGTTGTCAGGAAGGTGATTTTCCAAGGTACCAGCCCGGTATGCTTTTTGAGTAGCGAATCCAGTTTAGTTGTACTACGCAAAACTATAATATTAGACCCAGACATTTGCCGGGGTTTACTCTACTTAATAAGTTAAGGGCCAGGCACCGTTGTTCCTTTCTTATACACTATTCCTGCTGAGCCATCCACAACAACTATTTCTCCGACATTAATATATGAAGTACCTACTTTTGTACCAAGTACTGCAGGAATACCATATTCTCTGGCTACAATAGCCGCATGTGATAAAGGCCCTCCTGTATCAGCAACAACTGCCGCTACCATGCCAAACAGAGGAGTCCATGTTGGATCCGTATAAGGGCAGACTAATATATCACCTTTTTTTAGTTTATTATAATCATGCACATTCATAATAATTTGTGCCGGTCCCTCCACAAAGCCGGGGCTGCCCGATATCCCTTGCAGTGTATCTACATCCTTTTTATGCTCTACCAGTTTTAGAAGAGTTTTCTTCCATAAAGCTTGGTTAAGGCTAAAATGCTTTTTACGCGTGCTCACTAACTGTTGGCATTTATCCTTCTCTATTTGACCAATAATTCCATGAGTAATTTCCTCTTTGGTTAAGTAAACAATATCCTCTGCTGCCTTTAAATAACCGGCATGAGTTAGGCGATTTCCATGCTCATTCTTTATCTTTCTACCGATAGTAAAAACTTTTTCTAAAGTAAACAAAGTTTCTTCCCTTATCATGTGATTTGTTCTTAAACTATCATAACCCCAGCGGAATAACCGCTTAAAAGGACCTTTCAACTTATTTTCAAAATTATTCACCCATGTTTCATGCTCTTTCTTGCGCTTCAACTCATTGTTTTTTCGCTCCGTTATTTGGGGATCTTGTAATGCTGCCCGGATAATTACCATTAGCTGATCCGGGTTTTCCAGCCATGATCTACTGGTAAACGGCTGATACATTTTTTCCGTACGGTAACCATAAACATTTAAAAAGTCTTCTAACTTATCAAGGAATTCCCGCCCCCCGGTAATGTGTAACAATTGTTTTTTTATATTCTCAAATTTTACTGCCTCGCCATCCATAATTATTGCGTGCACCTGTGGTTCAAGGCTTGCGGCTACAGCTAAGCCATTAATTTCTCTGTCAATTATTGCCGTTTTATAATCAAGCCCTGTTGTGATCAAATCCATTAATTGTGGTCTGTTGTTTTTAGAGCAGAAGACTTTTAAAACTAACGAAATTACCGCCAATGGTAGTAAGTTTGCTTCAAAAAAATTATAAAACCGTAAATAACATATCCTTTCTGCCAAATGAAAGACTTCCTTAAGATATATTGCCAACTGCTCATCTTTTTGTGCCGCTATATTTGTTTCTTCCAGTTGATAAATTGCTTGGCTAATCTGTTGATATTCTTTTTGCCAATGAGCTTGTGAAATCTTAGTAGCTTTAAAAAGCTTTGCCGGTACTGATAATAATCTTGAGCTATATTTGGACTTGGGGGGAACTAGAGTAATTCTTCCATCGTTTTCTAAACATATTATTTCTTTGGCCCGGGATATTTTGATGCCTAAATTATCAGCACTGTTTAATATAGCTTGATAGCTTGTGGTAACCACAGCGTGATCCAATGGTGTAGGTGCTTCCGGATAGTGTTCAATAAGATCATCAAGCATAAATTTCTGTATTTTTGTCAATTTATCTATAGTTAAAGTATCATCCTGGTTGACTTCCGGGCCAAGGGCAGTAACAGGGCGTGCTTGGAGTAAGTAAACTTTACCCTTGGCAAAGGCCCATTCAATATCCTGGGGAACCTGGTAATGTTCCTCTACTCTAATAGCTAATTCCCCCAACTCCCTTATCTGGGCATCGGACAGGGAAAACTTCTTTCTTTGATCAATTGGTACGTCAACTTGCTGTGTTCTTCCCGTCGGATCCATTTCTAGTCGTTTTTCTTTACTACCCAGCAGTCTTGTTTTAATCCCCAGGGTTTTCCTATCTAAAATAAAATTATCCGGTGTTACGATCCCCGCCACCACTACTTCACCCAGTCCATAGGAAGAATTGATTAGTATTTCATCCTCTCTGCCATTTAAAGGGTTAGCTGTAAAGGCAACCCCGGCCGCCTCTGCCTCCACCATGCGCTGAATAACGATTGAGAGATAAACTTTGCTGTGATCATAATTTTGCTTATGGCGGTAAGCCATCGCCCTGGC
This sequence comes from Desulfotomaculum sp., assembly GCA_016841675.1. Lineage (GTDB taxonomy): Bacteria > Bacillota > Desulfotomaculia > Desulfotomaculales > Desulfallaceae > BRH-c8a. The sequence continues at coordinate 17,878 of JAENYQ010000006.1, read as the reverse complement.
TGTCCATAAAGAAGCCCAACAGCATTTAACATTAATCAGTAATTCATGCTCACCTCGAATGTTCAAATATGTTTCCTGTTGTCCGGCGAAGCTGGCATCCGGTAAATCTTCCGCAGTTGCCGATGAACGTACAGCCACTGCGGCCCCGTTGGGTTGCTCTGCTTGACTCAAATGATAATAAGCACAGACGATCTCTTTTTTTATCTCATCGGGAATAGGAATGTTCATAATTAATTCTCTAATTTGAAGGGCTCTCTCTTCTATATCAGAAGGTTTATTCCAATCTACTGCTGCAATTATTTTATTTATTTTCTCTTGTATGTCTGATTCAACAATGCTTTTATATGCATCAACACTTATACAATATCCATTGGGTACAGGGAAACCTGCTTTGACTAATTCCCCCAGATTGGCTCCTTTTCCACCAACAAGGTCAATGCTTTCTTTAGTTACTTCATTAAAAAACAAAACGTATTGCTTACCCATGACCAGCAATCCCTCCTAATTTCTTAGTAATGCTCATCTACCACTAGTATTTAATTTGCGCTTTGTGATCCGTATAAATAGAACCTTTGAAACGTAACCCTACTGCAACTCCCACAGCTGAACCCATGGATAATAATAAGAAAAGCGTCAAAAAAGAACTCGACCCAGTTGCGCCAATAATCTTACCACCGGTTGGTGCAATAAACCCCGTAAAAGCAGGAATACCTATAGCTCCACCCAAATTTCTGCTTATTTGCACCAGGCCGCCTACCACGGCTCGTTGGTTTTCTGCCACGGCATTTTGGCCTGATAATAATAAGGTTGGGAAAATTACCCCCAAGCCAATTCCAGCGACAAAAACCATGCCGGCTAACGGGTAATAGATTAACTCCAACCTGCTGGATAAAGCTAACATAATAAAACCTACTGTTGTCACTGCCCATCCGCCCACAACCAGATTAGCGTAGCTAAACTTTTGAGCCAGTTTACCACTCAGGATTCCACCTAAACCTAAACCTAAGGCAAACGGCAACAATAATTTTCCTCCTTGCATGGCAGTTTCACCAAGTATCAACCGGCCATAGATAGGTAAAACAACTATTGCTCCATACATCATTGCTCCCAACAAAAAGGTACTTACCAGGGAAATCTTCACATTTTTAGTTGCTATTAAATCAGAGGAAACCACTGGGTCTGAATGCTTTTTTTCCTGCCATAAAAAAACGCTAAAAATAAATGCAGCCAACAATAGAATTAACCCGGTTTGCATATGTATCAGACCCCGGGTTTCGATCATTTTAAATCCTTGGATTAACAGTACTATCGCTACCCCTAACAAAAAACCACCGGTAAAATCAACCTGGCCCAAATTGGTTTGAAGGCTTCCATTAGCAGTTTCTGCAAATCCAACAGCTACTATAATTATGGCCAGAAGCCCCATAGGGATGTTTGCCCAAAAGGCCCACTGCCAACTAAGATTATCGGCAATTAGACCTCCTACTAAGGGTCCGGCTACATTTGCCAATACTTGTACAATTGCCAACATACCCATCATTTTTCCGCGGTCTTTAATGGGAAACAAGTCACTGATCATGGCAATTGCCGCCGGTGCCAGGGCTCCCGCCCCCAACCCCTGTACTACACGGTATATCACCAACTGGTCCATTGAATTAGCCGTTCCGCTTAAAGCAGAACCGGCTAAAAACACCACCATGCCACCCAAATAAAAACGCTTTCGCCCGTAAAGATCCGCCAACTTGGCAAATATGGGAATAGTAATTGTTGAGGCAATCAAATAGCCACTAAAAACCCAGCTATATAGATAAGCACCACCTAAATCTTTTACTACACCAGGAAGTACGGTAGCCAGAATAGTTTGCATGATAATGGACGAAACCATCCCTAAAAGTATACCGGTAAAGGCAACCATCTTATCCTCACTTCCTTATTCATTGATCTTCAATCAGAAAATATGAGGTTTAACTAGACTGTTGAATTACAGGTAAATGCAATTCCGGCCATGATTATCTTTACCCTGTCCGAGAATTCCTCTGCCAAAGGCTTGCTTAACCATCCGTCTAACCATTGAAATAAAGTATAGAAATAGATACTGATGATAATATCGGCGGCATGAACGGGATTAAAATCCCTGTGAAATTCACCTTGCTGCTGCCCGTCTACAAGGATTTTCACCAGCATCATTTTTAGTTGCATCTGATTTTCCTTTTCAGGATTCATTTCAGAAAACAGCTCTTTAAATATTTCCTTTGTAATTAAACCGGTTATTTCTTTGTTCTCTTCATTAACCTCAGCCAATACGTTTAGCAGGCTAAAGATTTTTTTCCGGGCACTTTTAATGGTCTTTAACTTTTCTATTAACATCTCTTCCATTAAAGCTACCCTTTGCTCTCCCAGGTAAAATATAACTGCTTTTTTGGTGGGAAAATGAAGAAAAAATGTTCCTTTGGCCACATCTGCCTTTTCCACAATTTGTTCTATTGTTGTAATTTCGTACCCTTGCTCCAAGAACAGTTCAACCGCAGCTTTAAAAATCTTGGCCTTTGTTTCAGCTTTTCTTTTATCAAAGCGATTCTCTTTTTTCATAACTCCACCTCATTAAAAATATAATGACCATGGTATAGTAGTATACTATGGTCATTATAGCATAATGCCGACATTATGCAAATATAGTCAACCAGTTTTTTATCTGGGTGCGTCAACATTTAAACTTCGGTAATATATGTTAAAAGAAATAGTACCAAAAAAAAGCCGATTTCTCCTTGTACCAGGAAAAATCAGCATTGCTTGAATCATACAGAAATTTGTCATCCCTAAGTCATCATTGACAACTGACATATATTAACATAAAACAAAATTTTATATCTCAGGAGATGTTAATATGAACTCTGTAAAACTTAATTTTCTTGAAAACGGTATTAAATTCTATACAACAGAAGTTAACTTTGGAAAAAAACAGAAAACAATTTACCATTGGTTTAAGGAATTGGAAAAACATGGTTTAGTTAAGCGACTGCAATTCACCTACAACGGTCCAACCTATACGTATCTCCGTCCATACAGTCATTCAAGAAAGTGGTGAACCGCTTGGAAATATTTGTTGATGAATCTTTCAAAAAAGCATACGTAATTTATCTACACCCTTTTTATATGATACTGCTTAGACTAGGTACTCCACTTTAGCGCCGGGGAAGTGCTTATCCAGCTCCCACCGGAACAGTTCATCCATCTCCTGCAGCGTCGACTTTGGATAAACGTACTTGCCGTAACCGAACTGTCCGAACTTGAATTTGCGTTCCGATTCGTCCATGGGCAGGGTGGTGTCAGGGAATACCTCTAAAATCCGTTTGCGGGCGGATAACGTGAACCGGTGGGATATAAGCTCGAAGGTGATATTCTCCGCTGGGTAATCCTTTAATTCCTCGGCTAGGTTGCCGATCAAACCGCTGTAGTCATCCTGCCAGCCGGGGTAAACGAAAATGGGAGCGATAAGAAACCCCAGGGGGTAGCCTGCGTCCGCCACTCGGCGGGCGGCTCGGAGACGTGCGGTGGCTGCCGGGGTGCCGCCTTCGTAAGATTTGATGATGTGTTCCGTATTGATGCTAAACCTAAATCTGGTCTGCCCGTTATGCGCGGCGTTTAGCAGGCTTTCTACGTCAGTGAACTTGGTGACGAAGCGAAACCGGCCCAGGGGCTGTCGCCCAAAGAATTCAACCGTTCGGGCCAGGGAGCCGGTATATGGTTCCACCGGCAGGGGGTCGGAGGTGGCCGCACCTTCGAAGAGAGTAATCCCCGGTGCCCGCTCGGTGATGTACTTTGCAGCCTGGCGTAGAATCTCTTCAATATTTACATATACCCGCACGTAAGGCTTTTTGCCCAGGGTGGTCTGCAGGTAACAGTACTGGCATTGCCCGCTGCAGCTGGTGCCCAGGGGTAGCTGGTAGTGTGCCGAAGGTTTGCAGGGGGAAAACTGCAAGGTGCGGCGCACTCCTACAACCAGGGTGCGCTTAGCTTCTCGGTACGATTCCTGAGGAGTTTTGCCCGGTATCCCAGTAACCCGGTTATGGCTGGCAATTATGCTTACCGGTGTTTTTTCCTCTTTAAACCTTTGATGCAGCTCTTGTCCCAGGGGATATTCCAGGGCGTTCTGTTCAAAAAAAACCCGCTTGGGGATGAACATTCATAACACCTGCCGGTTTAAACGTAGTTATCTCAATAGTCCTGCTCATAAATATAATCTTGTCGCGGGGGTACCCTTCTGCGGGTGCCCGAATTAATATGCGGGGTGTGGGTGAACTTATGACATCAAGCGGTACTGAGGATAGTTTCTCCCAATCTAAGCTTAAACATTACAGTCACACTTGGGGAAGCAAGGGGACGGCTTTGCGAAAAATATTTTGGTTGGGGTTGGCTGTAATTATTTTTTTGTGCTCGGCTTGCGGGGGCAACCCTGACAGTTTACCGCCCCGGAATGAACAGCCCCCGATATCCAAACCGAGCATTGAGACTATAACGCTGGCTATCATGGGAGATTTCCTGATGCACATGCCGGTGGTGAACTCGGTGCGCAATCCCGAAACCGGGAGGTACGAGTTCGGAACCATATTCGAGCCGGTGCGAGAACTGATTAGCGCAGCGGACTACAGTATCGCCAACCTGGAAACCAGGCTGGCCGGGGATTCGGCTGGCTATTCCGGGTACCCCGGGTTCAATTGTCCCGCCGATCTGGCTGATGAAATGAGTCAGGTAGGGCTGGATATGTTTTTAACCGCCAACAATCACAAGCGTAATGGCATTCCCCCCAATTTTTGCTTCCCTGCGAACAATTAATTAACCAAATAGGGCAACCATATGTTAAAATAAGGACAAGTTACTTCTAGAAATTACTCCTAAAAAGTTATAGGGGGGGATAGCCATGCGTAGAGTGATAAGAAATATGCTAGTTTATCCTAAAGAACCTACAATTTTGGAAACACATGTAAAGAGGCTAAGGCCTCCTGCAGAAGAATCTCGGCCGAGTAAAAGAATTAATATTATATGGGACAAGCTAGCTAAAGATACCAATGAGCAAAGGGAAAACACTAAATGCAGTTGAATCCGGACACTTTGTTATCAGTATTCCTTTTATTCCTAATCATATTACCCGGTTTTCTCGCACAAGGGATTATACATTCCCTGGTAAGAATAAGTAGCCTATCAAATACTTCAGAAATAACATACCGAAGCATACTACACTCTTTAGCAATATATATAATTATCTACCCTGTTACGGTTTTATTTTGCGGGGTTGACGTACAAAAACTGGAGTCAGTAAAAATGCTTGTTTTGTCAAATAGATGGGCCCCAATGCTAACGGTGCTGATAATTGGCGCCATAAGCTTTGTTTGGGCTCTTTTCTATGTCTATATTTTAAAAACTTCTATTGTATCAAAGATACAGAAAACCTTTGGATTAACAGTTGATCCGCCTAATATTTATGCTAGGATTTTAGATCCGGTGTATCAACGCAATGATAATGAGAATTCGTACTGGATTACATTAGAAGTAGGGGATAAGTTATTGGAAGGTGGCGTCGAGTATCAAGTGACAAACGGAAATGTAAGAGAAGTATATTTAACTAATGTGGCGTTTTTAGATCCCATAACTCGTCAAATTATTTTCAATTTGCCGCCGGGTACAGGAGTTATAGTAGACCTGGATAAAAGAAGTATAACTGAAATCACAATTACTAATAATTAAAATTTGTTTTAAAATAAACAATTACGTTAACACTATCCTTTAGAAGGGTGGTGTTTTTTATTTCCACGAAAAAGCCAAAGGTAACTATTCTTGATACATTTGTAAAGAAACTCAAACCCCCCCCGGAAGAAACACGCCCAAGTAAACGAATAATCATGGAGAAAGAAAAGAAAAAGAAATAAACAAACAAATTGCTTAAATTGGCGCATTTTTATGCGGGTATGTAAATATCATGAGAAGAGTATCGATTATAGCAGTGGCATTGTTATTTTCCAAAACCATAATAATGCTCACATCTCTTTTATTGCCCAAGAAAACTTAATGCATTTTCATACGCCTCATGAAATCTTATTCTTTTACTGAGGGCCCAGAAGGCTTCAAAGTCGGCAAGATATTCACCCTGGTATAGGGACAAAACCTTTTGAGCTGCGTGCTTGCTGTTTTGAAGTTTAAACTCTTCGGCTGCTTCTTCGAACAGGTCAATATCCAATGTAATTTCATCCCTGCAAATACTGTAATGCTTTTCATTGTTTACAATCGGGTTTTCAATGCCAAGAACGGCCAGATCGTTTTTAATGTGAGCAAAATTAACTCCGATTAGCCCTTTAATATCTTTAGATTCAGATTCCGACCAGATGGCATTATAGATCTGCTCTTTGGTAACACCCTCACTGCCTGCATCGAGCAGAAAGGCTAAAAGCTCCCGCTCTTTTTTTGTCCGCATTTTTACTGGTTTTTTTCTGTTTTCGAACGGGAAAACAGAAAATCCGCCCAGGGTTTTAATATATACCTTTTTTGTTTTATAACCTGCCAAAGCCATCATTTCTTTTACAAAACCAACCTCTATGCCGTTATCAAGTGCAAACTCAAGGATTGGGCCATATATCTTCCGAATTTTAAAATAATCATAGATGCCGTTCTCAGAGCAGAGCTTAAGATAATGTTGGGTCAACCGGACAGCCCGGGCCTGATCCTTGGCCGCGATGGCGGCTCCGGCTAGAATGCCGTAGGCAATGGTTGGAATCATCATCATATTTGCCCTTTTACCGGTTTCTATTGATAAAAAAGCATATTTCACGGCATTCGGGAAATCGGACACCGACAGAAAATAACCGTAAAGCCTGCCCAGGACAATAGTTTTCAGATAATCGTCTATGTTTTCAAGGTTAGAAAGGATTTCATCTATAATCGTCACTTTGGTGCCGCTTGTGAAAATGAGACTGTAGACAAGACGCTGCATTTTGGCCCATTCTAACTGGTATTTAGAGGTGCGGTAAAGGGGTGCATATTCAATTCCAAGTGTAAAATATTTTTCGGCTGTTGCATAGGTCGCACTGCCGCCGTTTCTTCTGTCCAAATCGGCAATATGATAGTGGATTTCCGCGGCTAAAAGATAAGCCGACCACAATTCCTCATATCTTCCCGTACTGCGAAGTTTTTGAATCTCTGTTGAGATGATAGACACTGCTTTACTCTGGTCGCCCAGCATTTGATATGCCTTTGCAGCATACATGCCGATACTGTGCATATCCAAATACCGGCGTTCCTGTTCCGGAAGCTCCAGAGATTTTTCGTAACAGTACACGGCATCCTTCATGCGTCCGGCAAAAAAATGTACGGCTGTCAAATACCTCTCAAACCAGGCTTTAATTTTTACCGCGCCTGCTCTGGCACACGCTTCTATCATATTGGATGAAGTAGCGTAGGCTTCCTTGATCTGTGAGTTCCAGCAGAGATTATAGATTTTTTCGATGGCAATGGTGTACAGATGATCGGGGCTAATGTCGTCAATGTTTGATAGAAGCTCGTCAAGCAGCTTGTTTGATTCTTCGAAGGAGACACAATTCCTGAGCACTCTTGCTTTATGCACCATTGCTGCTATATAAAGCTCTTGATCACCCTTGCTTAATAAAGGTATTGCTTGATCTAGACATGCTTTGGCAGCACTGAAGTTGCCTATACTGGACAAAAAGATGCCCTTGGCCAGCAGGACTTCCCGGTTTAATATGGCGCAGATATCTTCAAGGGCTTTAAACCACACCCGAAGATCACTAAAATTGCCGCTCTTAATGTAGTCCCTGTAGCTTGCCAAAATGATTTGCTGCAGCATGGCTGCGTTTTTAGAGAGAATAGAGTATCTGGCAGCCTTGGCATATTGCTGATGATTAAAATAATAAGCTATGGCTTTATTCTGTAAAGATATTTTTTCCGCGACCTCGATGTTTTCCAATAGAGAATCCCTAAATAGCGAATGATAGCGGTATTGCCCGGTACCTATCTTGGTGGTGAATATATTTCTTGACACTAGGCTTTCCAGCATCAGCTTGGTGTTTTTTTTATCTAAAACTGCATCTAGCATTTGTGCATCCAATTCCTCGAAGCAGGAGGCAGTTCTAAGAAAATTCACGGTTTCCGATGACAGGCGGTTGACACATTCATAAAAGAGATAGGAGTATAAGGCTTCAGTACCTTGTGCGGGAATAGCAACAGAAGATACACCGTCTTCCAGAAGGACCTTGAAGGAGCCGATGGCAATAGGCCAGCCCTCGGTTAGGCAGTAGATATTTTCGTCATCATAGCTTAAGATTTGAATGGCCTCATCCCTGGTGAAGGCAAGCTCTCTTTGAGTCAGCTCCAGCATATTCCCCTTTAAACGCATAGGTAGGAGGTCCTGCCAGGGGGCCTCACGGCTGCCGAAGCAAAGCCGGATATTCTCCGGCTTATATTTGATGATGCAGGTGATTAGCTGCTTGATCCGGAGGTCATCCGCTGTATGCAGGTCATCCAGAATAATCATGAGATCCGCAGCCAGCTCTTCAATACTGCTGATCAGCGCATTGGCCAGAATGGTTATAAAGTTGTTGTTATTTTTCTCGAAGGGCAAATATTCGGAAGGCGTAAAACCGTAATCAGGGAAAGGCTGCCGTATAGCTTCATCCAAAATATTCAGGAAGGAAAAAAGATCATTTTCGCCGTCCAGGGTAAGCCAAACTGTGTTCTCCATGGCATTGGCAATCTGCGCCAGCAGGGTGGTCTTGCCAAAGCCCGCTCCCCCATGAATATAGGCAGTTTTTTGGGGGCTGCCAAGAACAGTATCTATAAGCCCCTGACGGGGGATTTCTCCCGCCATTGTTTTGGGAATGGTAATTCTTACGCTTGATACATTGGTCATCTGCTATACCTCAAACTACTTATGTCATTAATGTCTGTCATTTTGTTAATAGATTAATTATAACAGAAATAACGTGCCTTGGAAAAAGGTTGGTAAATCTTAAAAAAAAGATCGAAAAAGTAGATTTTGTTAACGGTTTTGTTAATGGTTGATGTTTTATGATAATTAAAAGCTAGTTAAATGCTTAATCATTTGCTGGTATGCAAAGCGAAGGCGGTGTCTTATGGCTGATAATAAAGCTGGCGGAATCTCCTCGGGCGGCCTAGTTTCTGATTGTGGTGTATCAGAGGAGCAGTTCCCCTGTATCGGGAGATGTTACAGCAGAAACAGCTCTAATTTAAGAACAACCTGCGTTGGTAAATGCATGCACTGCAGTATCTGGACTTCCCTGCCCGACGGGGCAAGCCTTGCGGTAACACGAATATTCGGGTGCAATCTTTATGGGTATGACAAAAGGATCAAAGAGTAAAAGGGGATTAGTTTAATTAACTAACAGGATTCTTGAATGCAAGGGGGATTTATTATTTTATGTATAAAAGGACAATAAAAAAGTGGCTGGCTACGGTTTTTACAGTGGTGGTATTAAGCGGTCTGGTGTCATGGCTGGGCTTTTGGCCTGACAAGGCATATGCTGCCGGACTATGGGTAAATGTAGGAAATGCAGGATTTTCAGCGGGTGCGGCAAATAACCCATCCTTTGCAATCGACAATGGAATGCCATATGTGGCTTACAAGGACTATACCAACGCCGGTAAAGTGACGGTGATGAAATATAACGGAAGCAGTTGGGAAGTTGTAGGAACTGCAGGATTTTCAGCGTATGAGGCAAATTTCCCATCCTTAGCAATCGACAATGGAACGCCATATGTGGCCTACAGGGACCCCAATAAAGTGACGGTGATGAAATATAACGGAAGCAGTTGGGTAAATGTAGGAAATGCAGGATTTTCAGCGGGTGCGGCAAATTACCCATCCTTTGCAATCGACAATGGAACGCCATATGTGGCCTACAATGACGGTGCATCCATTAAAGCGACGGTGATGAAGTATAGCGGAAGCAGTTGGGAAGTTGTAGGAAATGCAGAGTTTTCAGCAGGTTGGGCAAATTACCTATCCTTAGCAATTGATAATGGTACGCCATATGTGGCCTACAGTGACCGTGCCAACGCCAATAAAGCGACGGTGATGAAATATAGCGGAAGCAGTTGGGAAGAAGTAGGAAATGCAGGATTTTCAGCAGGTACGGTATATAGACTATCCTTAGCAATGGACAATGGAACGCCATATGTGGCCTACAGGGACAATGCCAACGCCAATAAAGCGACGGTGATGAAATATAACGGAAGCAGTTGGGAAGAAGTAGGAAATGCAGGATTTTCAGCGGGTCAGGCAGATTACCTATCCTTAGCAATTGATAATGGTACGCCATATGTGACCTACCAGGACGATGCCAGTGCCAAAAAAGCGACGGTAATGAAATATAACGGAAGCAGTTGGGAAGAAGTAGGAAACGCAGGGTTTTCAGCGGGTCAGGCAAGTTTCCTATCCTTAGCAATCGATAATGGAAGGCTGTATGTGGGCTACATGGACAATGCCAACGACGCTAAAGCGACGGTGATGAAATATGTAGCAATATCTGCCGACACATCGGACAACGACATAGATCACGATATAGAGATTACTTTTGATGTGGATGGAGACTACGAAAATGCCATCACAGGAGTAAGCTTCAACGGCAATACACTGGCGACCAGCCAGTACGAAGTAAGCAGCGGTAAGGTAACCTTAAAGCCGAGCACGGATACAGGAGATGCAACAATAAATGCCTATCTAAGAACTCCAGCAACCGGTAATGTGATAATAACCGCCACTGGCCATGCAGATTTGAGCGTAACCCAAACCATCACAGCCGGAGCCGTGGCCAGCCTGGCAGTCAGCACACAACCCGTACCGGGCGCAGCAAGCGGGGACGCTTTTACTACCCAACCGGTGATAACCTTAAAAGACCAATACGGCAACACTTGCGCAGATGGCCCGTCGTCAGCGGCAGAAGTAACAGCCAGCGCGAAAGACGGAACAGGCATATGGGTCATAAGCGGAACCGTAACCAAACCGGCAGTAGCAGGTGTGGCGACCTTTGACGACCTGACCTGCACCCTGACAGCGTCCGGAAACGGCCAAATAACCTTCACCAGCGGCGGTCTGACGGTAGACAGCGATGCATTTGATATACCGACAAAATCAGCCACAGCGGCAAGCGTATCGGGAGTAACAGCCCCTGCGGCGGGAGCAACCCCGCAGGCGGTTGAGGCCCTAACAGCGGGAGACGCAAGCTACACAATAACAAAACTGACTTGGCAGAACAGCGACGGAACAGCAGCGACCCTGACAAGTGGCGGTAACTTTAAGGCAGGTACAACCTACCAAGCGGTAATAGAACTGACCGCGGCAGCGGGATACAAGTTCCAGATCCTGACCCCGACGGTAGATGCGGGCACAGCCACAGCCGGAACAATAGATACGGATGCGGAAGGCAATAAGCTGACCTTTACTGTCACCTTTACTGCAACAGAGTCACAATCAGTGGCGGCAATTGTAGTAAAAACGCAGCCTACCAAGCTGACCTATACGGCGGGAGAAGCGCTTGACCTGGCAGAACTGGAAGTGACACTAACCTATAACGACGGAAGCACAGCAGATGTGGCGCTGACAGACTTTGCAGCCAACGGCATCACAGCGGACCCGGATCAAGGAACGACAATGGATGTAGCAACCCATAACGGACAGCCTGTCACCTTGACCTGCAATACCTATACGGCAGAAACCAACACCTTGGCGGTGCAGCCCGCTACCATCACAGCGGCAAGCGTATCGGGAGTAACAGCCCCTGCGGCGGGAGCAACCCCGCAGGCGGTTGAGGCCCTAACAGCGGGAGACGCAAGCTACACAATAACAAAACTGACTTGGCAGAACAGCGACGGAACAGCAGCGACCCTGACAAGTGGCGGTAACTTTAAGGCAGGTACAACCTACCAAGCGGTAATAGAACTGACCGCGGCAGCGGGATACAAGTTCCAGATCCTGACCCCGACGGTAGATGCGGGCACAGCCACAGCCGGAACAATAGATACGGATGCGGAAGGCAATAAGCTGACCTTTACTGTCACCTTTACTGCAACAGAGTCACAATCAGTGGCGGCAATTGTAGTAAAAACGCAGCCTACCAAGCTGACCTATACGGCGGGAGAAGCGCTTGACCTGGCAGAACTGGAAGTGACACTAACCTATAACGACGGAAGCACAGCAGATGTGGCGCTGACAGACTTTGCAGCCAACGGCATCACAGCGGACCCGGATCAAGGAACGACAATGGATGTAGCAACCCATAACGGACAGCCTGTCACCTTGACCTGCAATGGTCACAAAGCCACAACAGCCGACCTGACCGTAACCGTAGCACCGATAGCACAAATGGTTTTAGCACAGGATATTACCGCACCTGCAACCAATGGAGGACAATTTGCACAACAACCCATAATTTTATTGAAAGACCAATATGGTAACACTCATACCGGGGACAACAGCACCCAGGTAACGGCATCCAAAAAAGATAGCGGCAGCTGGACGTTGACAGGAACCGAGAACCAAACAGCGGTAAACGGTGTGGTAACCTTCACCGACCTTGGTGCCAGCAATGCAGCCCAAGTAGATAATGCGCAATTAGCGTTTAACGCCACAGGGCTTGGTCAAATAACTAGTTCGCCAGTTGTATTGAGCCCACCGGGCCTATCCATTACTAACAATAGTTTGCCGCATGGCACAGTGGGGGAATATTACAGAGCCACGTTAACTGCCAGCGGCGGCACAGCGCCATATACCTGGACCATAACCGGATTGCCGGCTGAACTAAGCTATAGCACCGTGCAAGGTGCGGTTTACGGTACACCTGTTAATACCGGCGAATACAGTGTTTCAGCAGCGGTTTATGATAGTGACAATCAAAACGCCAGCAAAAGTTTCATATTATCTATAGATAATTACCCGGCAGTTGGTGTAACCGGAATAGCGCTCAACAAAAACAGCTTAACCCTAACCGCGGGAGGGGCAAGTAAAACCTTAACATATACGATAACCCCGGCCGACGCATCAAATCAGTCGGTAACCTGGCATTCCAGCAACCAGTCGGTGGCAACTGTGGTAGATGGCATTGTAACACCTATAGCCGCTGGAACCGCAGACGTAACTGTAACTACAACAGACGGAGGTTTCACCGATACCTGCTTGGTTACCGTAACCATAACACCGGGCCTATTCATTACTAACAACAGTTTGCCGCAAGGCACAGTGGGGGAATATTACAGCACCACGTTAACTGCCAGCGGTGGCACGGAACCATATACTTGGACCATAGTCGGATTACCGGCGGAACTAGAATATAATTCAGTGCAAGGTGCGGTTTACGGTACACCTGTTGATACCGGTGAATACAGTGTTTCAGCAGCGGTTTATGATAGTGACAATCAAAACGCCAGCAAAAGTTTCATATTATCTATAGATAATTACCCGGCAGTTGGTGTAACCGGAATAGCGCTCAACAAAAACAGCTTAACCCTAACCGCGGGAGGGGCAAGTAAAACCTTAACATATACGATAACCCCGGCCGACGCATCAAATCAGTCGGTAACCTGGCATTCCAGCAACCAGTCGGTGGCAACTGTGGTAGATGGCATTGTAACACCTATAGCCGCTGGAACCGCAGACGTAACTGTAACTACAACAGACGGAGGTTTCACCGATACCTGCCTGGTTACCGTAAAAGCCCAATCATCCGACAGTGGTACTCATGGTGGCGGTGGAGGCGGCGGAGGCGGTGGTAACAGCAGCAATAATAATCAAAACAACACACCAAGCAACATTTCAATTAACGGTCAAGAACAACAAGGCCTTGGTACAACCGTAACAACGTATGAAAACGGTCAGACGGTTACCACCGTTACTGTTGACCAGCGGCAGATTGAACAAGCACTGGAATCAAAAGGCAGTAACGCGGTTGTATCCATATCCGCAAATGCCGAATCAGACAAAGTTATCGGCGAACTCAACGGCTTTACAGTTAAAAGCATGGAACAAAAGCAAGCAGTGCTGAATGTTAGTACCGGTGATGCTTCATACACACTGCCGGCGGCACAGATAAACATTGAATCGGTTTCAAAACAAATCGGTCAGCAAGTTGAACTCAAAGACATTAAAGTGACCGTAGAAGTATCCAAGACTCCGGACGAAACAGTAAGAGTAATCGAGAACGATTCGGAAAGAGGCGGGTACACCATTATCGCGCCGCCGGTAAGCTTTAACATCACCTGCACATATGGTGATAAAACCATTCAAGTGGACCAATTTAACTCCTATGTGGAAAGAACCATAGCCATACCCGAGGGAGTAGACCCGCAAAAAATTACCACCGGGGTTATAGTTAATCCCAATGGAACAGTAAGCCATGTGCCAACAAAAATAGTTGTTATAGACGGCAAATATTACGCAAAAATAAACAGCCTGACCAACAGCACCTATTCGGTAATCTGGAATCCTGTAGTTTTCAGTGACGTAACAAACCATTGGTCTAAAGAGCCGGTAAATGAAATGGGTTCCAGGAAAGTCATCGGCGGTATTGGTGACAATAAATTTGCGCCGGACAGAGAAATCACCCGGGCCGAGTTTGCTTCCATAACCATGCGTGCCCTGGGGTTGATGGAAAACAATAATAATAGTGCGTTCAAGGATGTAAAAGAAAGCGACTGGTTCTCCGGTGCGGTAAGTAAAACTAATGAATACGGCCTAATCAGCGGCTATACAGATGGTACTTTCCGCCCCAACAATAAAATAACCAGGGAAGAAGCGATGGCCATAATTTCCAAAGCGATGAACCTGGTTGGCATGGACACCGATACCACGGATACTGAAACACAACTGGCAGGCTTTAAGGATCGGGATAGAATTGGCGGTTGGGCCAAGGATGCGGTGGCAGTCTGTATCAAATATAACGTAATTAAGGGCACCAACCAGATGCTCAACCCCAAAGAAAATATCACCAGGGCCGAAACAGCGGCAATAGTAATGAGACTGCTTCAAGAGGCGGGGCTTATATAACAAAACAGGATATTTCACTTATACCAAAGCATACAAAAAAGAAGTCTCTGTCCTTCCCGGATAGAGGCTTCCTTTTTAGCAATTCAATTAGCAATAGAAAATTTAAAGTTTCCACATTCTGCTCACACCAAATACTCCACTTTAGCCCCCGGGAACTGTTTTATCAAGCTTCCGGCGAAACAGCTCGTCCATTTATTTCAAGTCCGACCACGGTGAGGCGGCTCTAAACTTTCAAGAAAACTTTTTTGCAAAAGGAAGCAAAAAAACCGTCCCCTTGCTTCCACTAAATCAAAAACTTATAGTCTCTTTTCCCGCTAATAATACGTCGTATTTCAATCGTCTCGTTATTTAGTAGAACATAAAACACTAAATAATTATCAACTATCAAAATGCGATATCCCTTTCGGGTCAGTCTTCTATTTTTTGGTATCGCGCCAATCAGTGGGAACTCCTCAAGCTGTAAAACGCTTTGTTCGATTTTTTCGGCTAGTTCAAGTGCGGCAGTAGGATTATCGTTTGCGATATAATCAACAATATCGGCCAGATCCTGTTCGGCAGCTTCGGTGATATTAATTAGATACTTTGGCATTGATACGGCTCCTTAAATCCGCCATAACGTCGCGGAACGGGCGGCGCTTTCCAGCACGGTTTTGTTCTTCTGCCTCGTCCAGCTTGTCATAAAGTTCTAATAAAGCTTGCTGTTCCTCAAAAAGCTGCTGGCTCATAATAACTAAATGTCCGTTACCGTTTTTGGTAATAAAAACAGGTTTTTGTTCTTTGATGCAAATCTCCTCAATCTCAGGTGTTTTATTACGCAAATCTGAAACAGGTCGAATTACTGGCATATCGATCACCTCACAATAATTTATATCACTATTGTATCATAATTTTGATAAGGGCAGCATGGGTAAAAAACCATGATTAGTAAGATAGCATATTTTGTGCCGTTTCCAGTGCTGCGATATCATCCAGGGGGTTGCCTGCTACTGCAATCAGAGCGGCAGGCCGCCCCGGCTTAATCACACCCCAGTCCAGGCCTAGGATGCGGGCGCCGTTTAGCGTGGCGCAGCGGATAATCTCTGCCGGAGCGAGGCCGGCCCGGCGGTATAGGGCCAGTTCTTCCAGGTAGCCACTGCCATGTCGGACTCCGCTGGCCCCGGCATCAGTGCCCACTCCCAGGGTTACACCCAGGGAGACCGCTTCGTTGATCATGGCCAGCTGCCGATCCACGGTCCTTTCCAATACCAGGCGTTCCGGCCGATCCGGCCCGCCATCCTCGGCGCGGCAGTTTAGCCTGGCGGCTACCGGAATCACGGTTGGTATCCAAGCGCTACCCCTGGCGGCCATCTGTTGTAGTGACTCCCGGCTCAGGAAGTAACCGTGTTCCACCGTGTCCACCCCGGCTTCCAGGGCCAGTCGCACGGCAGCATCGGAACTGGCGTGCGCCATTATAGGCAGTCCCCGGGCGTGGGCACCTTGCACAATAGCGTTCAGTTCAGTAGCGGTGTACTGCACCGGACCTACCCGGCCGTATTCCTTAAAACTAACCACGCCGGAGACGATTACTTTAACCAGGTTGACCCCATTTTGCACCAACTGATCCAAAGTTTCGCTCAACTGATCCATTTCCACGCCCCGGCCCAAAAATGAACCGTATGTGCCAGGCTTACGCAGGGCGAACCCCGGCGACCGGATTACCGGCCCGACCATGCTTCCTGTAACTACCTGTTCTCGGAAGTAAAGGCCGATGCCCGCCCGGTCGCCGCCATCCCGGACGGCCAGGATGCCGTGTCCAAGGGTATCTGCAAGCTCGCTCTGCACCTGCCGGGCCATTTCTATGGGCTGCTCCCAGCGCCTGCGCGCAGCTGCGAAGTCTTTGCCGTCCAAGGCTAGGTGGACGTGGCAGTCTACCAGCGGTGGCAGTACTGTGAGCTCTCCCAGATCTAGGCAAACCAGTTCCCGGCTGGGGTCAGTAAATCGAAAACTTGTGTCATTGCCGGGCGTAATGGCAGCAATCAGTCCGTCTTCGATAAAAATGCGGCCGGCATTAATTATGCAGCATTGACCTCCATCAATAACCAGCCCGGTTTTTAGTATGTAATTTTTGTTTACATCTATTTTAATCAGCATTATAATCTAAATTTATCACTGGGCTCCGGGTTAATCAAATATTAATATTCTTAATAACCAAATTGTCAAAATTAATTGCTTATTATAATGGTATATGATAAAATTATAGCGATACGGGGCGGTAACCCTTGTGGTAGCGCACCCGGAATGTGTAATTTGATTCAATGTTTGTAGATACCGCTTGGAGCCGAATCGGACCGAGACGGGTTAACGAGGGGAAATTCATGCCCTCCGGACTTGTCCGGAGGGTTTTGTGTTTTTATATTCTATAAAGGAGAAAATATGACCAAACCAGCTATTGCCATAGTCGGTGCCGGCAAAGTCGGTTCTGCACTGGGCATTCTACTACAGCAAAGAGGTTACCAGATATCCGGGGTGGCCAGCCGCACCGCCCAATCGGCGGAAAAACTGGCTGCCCGGCTGCAATGCCCGGTGCTTGAGGCGCAGGAAGCGGCGTCCCGGGCCGACCTTGTTTTTATCACTACCCCGGACCGGATGATTGCCCCGGTGGTTGCCGCCATGGCAGCAGCGGGCGGAGTCAGGGCGGGTCAGGTGGTGGTTCACACCAGCGGCGCTCACCCCGCCTCGGAACTGCACGGTGTGCGTGATGCCGGGGCGCATGCGATGAGCATCCACCCGCTGCAGTCCTTTGCCGAGGTACAGGCCGCCATGACCAACCTACCGGGT
>JAENYQ010000116.1 GCA_016841675.1 Desulfotomaculum sp. | reverse complement strand
AATAGCAACCGGTAAGTTGTATTCGTTTATCGTAGTGCGGGTACGCGTGGTAATTTTGAACGAAGTGAAAGAATCTAGATCCTTCGCTAATGTTCAGGATGACAGACCAAGCCTCATTAAACAAACAAAATTCCGGCGCCGAAGCCGGAATTTTTGTTTGTTTTGCATTTTGTACCGCCAGAGCGGGAAAAATTTATACAGGAGGTTTTGTTATGTCCACAACTGATAGCTTTTTAAAATCAACCGACGGAGGTTCCAGTCACGGTGCAAGCATCGAGAACAGTTTAGCTTTCCAGCAAGTGGCCCCCGGCAGCAGGCGCCGCCGCGATTTTGTGCGTGCTTACCAAAGCTGGGTTCAGTCTACAGCCAATCCATAAGCAGCTCATGCTTGCGCAAGTATGAAAGAATGAGTCCTGAAAACCCGATAAATAAGTTGATCACACCAATGGCCAGGTAAACTGTGCCGATAAAACCGCTCTGCAGCGCCGAGATGACGATAAAAACAATACCCAGCAGGACCAAAGATAACGCTTTGCCGCGGGAGAACATGATGTTCTCCTTGATGGAAAGTGCCATTTCAAGCCCGGAAATGCGGCTTTCTTTTTCCTCGCGCCATTTTTCGTCTGGAAACACCGGATGGTTGGCTCTTCTGGCCATGCGCAGTACGGCGTGACCGTCTACGAGATAGATGCGCACCCGCCCCCGGATACGGCGTACGAACCGGCGGGTTTCATCGGTAAAAGAACCGGAGGTGAACACGATTCCATTATCGAACCCGGCCTGTTTTACTTCGGTATAGAATTTTTGCATCTCTCCGGTCGTGATTTTAGGGTCGTCCGGGCCAGAGTTTACGCACATAATCCCCACCTTGCGGTTTCGTATATAGCCGGTGAGGTCAATTGTGGAATCACCGCCCGGGGCCAGCACTTTAAACCCCGTAATCGGGAGAATGTTTTCCATTAATTCTTTTACCAGTACCACGAAATCTCCGGGTGATTCCAGCTCTTTCAAATTCTCCCTGCACTTGCGGGCCGAATACCAGATGTCCTGGTGTTGGTGCAAGGTTTTGTTTTTGTGCTTGTAATACCAGACCACCAACAAGGTGCCCAGCGCCAGCGCCAGTACCGTGATTAGGCCGGAATATACCGGGGCCATTGGCACAACTCGCACGGCCAGGGCTGCCAACAGCCACACCAGTAGCAGCGACAGCAGTATGTCTATGACCCGGGCCAGGCGGGTACGGTCGTCCCGGGCAGGATTTTGCACATAATAATGAGGCTTGTCTTTAGCCATCACTTTCCTCCTCAATTACCAGTTATAAGTAAAATTATTGCCAATTTAGTTGTTTTGTAATCATCGGGGGTGTTTTAATTGCGCGAACATGAAGAACTGGAAGCAAAATATGCCGCCCTGGACCGGATCATGCACCGGTACCACTGTGACCGAGGTCAATTGATCAGGGTATTGCAGGAGGCGCAGGAGGTGTTTGGTTACCTGCCGGAGGAGGTTCAGACTTACATCGCCGGTAAAATGGATATGCCCGTGAGTGAAGTAAACGGGGTAGTTACTTTTTACTCTCTGTTTACCACCGATCCCCAGGGTCGGTTTACTATTAACGTCTGCACCGGTACAGCTTGCTACGTGCAAGGGGCTCAACATTTACTGGAAGATTTTAAAAGAAACCTTAACCTAACGGATAATAACACTACTGCAGATGGCTTGTTTACGGTAAAAAGCACCCGCTGCATTGGCGCCTGCGGCCTAGCCCCGGTGCTGACGGTAAACAATGAGGTGCATGGTAAATTGACCCGTAAGGATGTCTCCAAGTTGCTGCGTACTTACAAGCGAATGGCGGACACCGAATCTCGTCAGCGGATAGGGGACACACCTCCTAATAAGGAAAGGGGACACACCTTCGAACAAGGAATGTCCCCAATTGATGAATGTCGTCAGCGGATAGGGGACACACCTCCTGCGGAGGAATGTCCCCAATTTATGAAGAAGGCTGAGGTGAAGGAAAATGATTGGGTCTCTGCAGGACTTGGAACAGATCAGGAGCAGCCGCCGGCCGGACATTGAACTGCGGATCGGTAAAGCCGATCGAGCCGGGCAAAAACACGTGCTGGTATGCACTGGTACCGGCTGCGTATCTTCTGCCAGCAATGGTATATTGGAAGAACTGCAAAAGGAAATTAAGTCGGCCGGTCTGGGTAAAAAAATTATGGTGTTCAAAACTGGTTGTTTCGGTTTCTGCAAGATGGGGCCCATTGTGATGGTTCATCCCGGTGATTTTTTTTACTGCCAGGTGGAAAAAAAGGATGCCCGGGAGCTGGTGCAGGAACACTTGAAAAACAACCGGGTGGTGGAAAGATTGCTGTATCGGGACGAGGTGGCCGGCGGCCCGGTGCGGCGGCGCTCGGATATTCATTTCTTTAGGGCCCAGAATCGGGTGGCACTGCACAATTGCGGCTTAATCAACCCTGAGGACATTCATGAATTTATTGCCGCGGACGGTTATTTCGCTTTGGCCGAGGTACTGCTAAACCGGAAACCCGGTGAGGTAATCGAACTGCTGCTGCATTCAGGACTGCGAGGCCGAGGCGGCGGCGGATTTCCGGTGGGCAAAAAGTGGGCGGTGGCGGCGGAATCGCCCGGTGATGAAAAGTACGTGGTGTGCAATGCCGATGAGGGTGATCCCGGCGCCTTCATGGACCGCAGTATTCTGGAAGGCGATCCGCACAGCGTGCTAGAAGCTATGGCTATTGCCGGTTACAGCATTGGGGCCCGGCAGGGTTACATTTACGTGCGCGCGGAATATCCAATTGCCGTAGAACGATTGGAAATGGCGGTTCAACAAGCACGTAAGCTGGGTTTGTTGGGTGACAACATCCTGGGCACGGGTTTTAGTTTTGACATTGACCTGCGCTTGGGCGCCGGGGCCTTTGTCTGCGGCGAAGAAACTGCATTGTTGCGTTCGGCCGTTGGCCAGCGGGGCGAGCCCCGCCCCCGTCCTCCCTACCCGGCCCAGTGCGGTTTGTACGACCAACCGACCTTGCTGAACAACGTGGAGACATTTGCCAATATCCCGGTCATTATTCGGTACGGCCCCCGGTGGTATGCTTCCATGGGCACAGAAAAAAGCAAAGGTACCAAGGTTTTTTCATTGGCCGGAAAAATTAACAACACCGGTTTAATCGAGGTGCCTATGGGCACCACCCTGCGCACTGTGGTGTTTGACATCGGCGGTGGCGTGCCCTTTGGGCGGGAATTTAAGGCGGTACAGACCGGCGGACCGTCGGGCGGCTGTTTGCCGGCCGAACACTTGGACACCCCCATTGAATATGAATCACTTAAAGCAAAGGGCTCTATGATGGGGTCCGGTGGACTGATCGTGATGGACGAAACAGATTGTATGGTTGATATTGCCAAATTTTACCTGGAGTTTAGCCAGGACGAGTCCTGCGGCCAGTGTACCCCGTGCCGGGTAGGTACCAAACGCATGCTGGAAATATTAGAACGGATAACCGAGGGTAAAGGTGAAATGGAAGACCTGGACACATTGGAGGAACTGGGGGCCGAGATAAGGGACGCATCCCTTTGCGGGCTCGGTGTGGCGGCGCCTAACCCGGTACTTTCAACGCTGCATTACTTCCGGGACGAGTATGAAGCGCATATTAGGGATAAAAAGTGCCCGGCGGGTGTTTGCCGTGCTCTGCTGGACTATTCTATCGACGAGGAAAAATGCATCTCCTGCGGCATTTGCTCCAAGGCTTGCTCGGTAGGTGCCATTCGCGGGGAGCAAAAAGGCCGGCCATACTTTATCGACCGACAGTTGTGTCTAAAATGCGGAGCCTGTATTGCCCGCTGCCCCAAAGATGCCATTTTTACCGGTTAAAAAATTCAATTATTTAATGATTAGTACGCAAAAAACAAAAAAGGGGACAGGCTACTTTTTTCGTTTTTAAAAAAAAGATGGACAGCGAAAAAAGGGGACAGGCTGCTTTTTTCGGTTTTTGAAAAAAGATGCCTGTCCCCTTTTTTGTACGCACCCATTCAAGCATAATAGCTATTATACAGGTATCCGATGGCCGTCGCTGACGGTATTTGGATCCTTGGACATTTTGGCAAATGTATTGAAAAAGTCATTAGTAGCTTTTTCGTCAGGGGCCGGGGTTAAGTAAGTAACAACAACTAATACGATGAATCCCAGGACTAAAGCCGGTACACCCGGCAGCATGCCCATAGCTAAACCCGATGGAATGATCCCCAAAGGCAAGCCAACTTGTACTAGTTGAGAAACCAGCAGTGCAGCAATGGCAGCCTGCTTGGTACAGCGTCTCCAGTACATGGCAGCAAGTATAGGAAGAATTAAACAAGCGAAACCGCCAAAGGCCCAGTTGACCAGGGTAATAATTCCTGTTGGTTTAATCAGGGCTAGCAAGTAGCTGATAATAACCATGGCAAAAAGTACGCTTTTGCTGATCAGTATTTTCTTTTTATCCGGAATACTCTTAGCGGATTCCGAGTTGAGCAAAATATCTTTACTGAAAATTGTTCCGGCAGCGAGTAATTGGGAGTCCATAGTGGACATAGTGGCGGCCAGGATTGCCGCGCCCAAAATGCCGGTCATAAATACAGGTGCGTATTGGGCTAGAAACAAGGGTATAATTTGTTCGGCCGCTTTCCCTTCCAAGCCGGGAATCAAGGTATGCGCCCACATGCCAATGTAAACACAAACAGAGAAGATAAATAGTCCGGCGAAGGGATACATGATACTCATTTTCTTAAGCTCACCAATATTTTTGCCTGACAACAAACGGGTGAAGAGCTGTGGAAACATCGGCACCCCAAAGGCCACTATGATACCAAAGCTGAAAAATGTCTGCCATGGCAAACCTTCCCTGGACAATAGTTCTGGGTTGTTCTGCATAATGTTTTGGGTTACCTGGGCGGGACCCCCAACAGTATTTAGTACATACACGAAAATAACCAGTGCTCCGACCATGAAAACTATAGATTGCACTGTATTGGCCCATATGGAACCACGCATACCTCCCATAATCACATAAATTGCAATTACTACAGATATTAATAGTGCCCCCAGCCAGTAAGGTATG
Organism: Desulfotomaculum sp.; assembly: GCA_016841675.1. GTDB lineage: Bacteria > Bacillota > Desulfotomaculia > Desulfotomaculales > Desulfallaceae > BRH-c8a. The sequence continues at coordinate 3,562 of JAENYQ010000116.1, read as the reverse complement.
GCGCCTTGACTCAAACCTTCAAGGACTTGCCCGGCCCCCATGGCACCGGTCATCAGGTAGGGGATGGTATAGATTAAGCCGACTGCGGCTACAAGATAACCTAAAGTTTTACTGTTCCAGCGACCAATTACAATATCGGACTGGGTTACGTAATTGTATTTCTTGCCCAGCAACCAGGACCGATTGCCGACGGTATAAAACAAAATTGGCGATAGCCAGGCCCAGGTAGTTACAAAATAAGGCCACATAATCCAGCCAACGTGATAAGCCTGACCGGGAATACCAATTAAGGTTACAGCTGAAATGTTTGCGGCAAAAATTCCACAAAACAGCACCAGGGCTTTAAATTCACGGCTGCCGGTGTAATAATCTTCAAGGGTCCCTTTGGCATATTTAACACTAACCAATCCAATGGTTAAAATGACAACTACATAAAGCGCAATAATCGATAAAACCGTAATATTTTGTTGGTCCATAGTTTGTAACCCCCCTAGCAAGATTATTTATCTTTATCCGGATCGTACCAGAAGCTTTTATATACCCAGAAAACTAATAGTACGCCAACAAACCAGATCGATAATTGATATAATTCACTAATGGAAAGCCAGCCCAGTAATATGGGCTCCTTTATTTCTCCCCAGTTCCAAAAGTCTACCCTGATAATTACCAGGAAAGCGCAGATGGCGTAAAGTATCCATTCCTTTGGTTTCAATTGGGGTACCCCCTTTAAATTGAATTTTTTAGTCGCTAATTTTTGTATTACTGTCTTGCACATACAAAGGCATGGCATGGACTTGTGCTAAAAGTGCGTAAATAATGAATAGTATGAAAATTGTTGATTAAAAAAATGCCTAATCATTTTCACCCCGTTTCCTGTTTTTTTACAGCCGTTAAGCGCTAGAGATTTTTAATGCAATAGATATGCCACCAGTATGTGACACCAAACCACACGTCTTTTAAGTTAAGATTCTAAATAGGTAAAAATACATATCCGGTAACTCTTCGGGCCAGATTAGCAATTTTTTTATCTCTGTTCGGTCCCTATCGGGTTTAGAATGCAACCAGGTTGGTTCGAAATTAGACCAGGTGCTGTTATTTATAAGAAAATTTTAAACATTGGCAGGATTCATGAAATTATTGCCGAAAAAATAAAGTAGTTTACCGATTTATTGGGGCCAAAAATAACTGATTATAAAATTAACTTGGTTCATTAACAAACCATAAGCATAAAAATTCTGGATCAAGAGGGGCACAGCACTAAAGTCTATTATTCGGGTAGTTTAACTGTTTCATCGTCTGTCTACGGCATGTGTAGAGGAGGAAGTTTAGTGTGTATTGGTAATCTGATCAGTAATGCGCCGATATTATTAAATCAAGAACAGCTTTTGAACGATGCGGTTAATTTGTTGATTGAGCATAAGCAATGCTTTGCCCCGGTGGTTAATGGAAAAAAGATTATCGGTATCTTAAATCTGGCCGAAGCTTTGCATTGTTTAAAGAGTAAAACAAATGACAATGAAACGTTTGTAGTTGATGCTTTATCCGCCGACGATTCTATATTGAGCCCGGATGACCCTATTGAAGACACTGTTATTGGCAGTCTGCCATTTTTTACCGTATCGGATAGCAAAGGCCATTATATGGGAATTGTGTTGACCGAAGATATTTATAAGTATATAAAGAAAAATGCGGACCGAAAAGATGATGTGCTGCAAAATGCTCATAACGGCATTTTGGGTGTTGATGCCGAAGGAGTGATTATTGTATGTAATAAATCGGCTGGTGAACACCTGGGGGTTAACCCATTTGAAATAATTGGTAAAAAAATTAATGAAGTTTTTCCGACCAGCAGATTGACCAGGGTAATTAGCACGGGCAAGCCTGAATCACTCCAAAAGATTACGATTAACGGGCGTTCAATAGTGTGTAATCGCACACCAATTATTTGCAATGGGAAAGTGATGGGGGCTGTTACGGTATTTCAAAACTTTGCCGAGCTCGAAGCGGTTTCAGCGGAACTGGAGTCGGTACACCGGTTGTATAATCAGTTAGATACTATAATTGAAGCGGCGCATGATGGAGTCATGATTACCAATAGCGATGGCATTGGTTTGCGGGTTAACCGGGCCCTCTGTCGACTTACCGGCTTGGAAGCTTCTTATTATCTTAACCAACCCATTGACAAGCTCTATAGTGATGGCTTTTTCAAATACGAAGCTGTTACGATGAAAGCTCTGCGGGAAAAAAGGTCGGTTACTGCGGTGCAAAGGATTAATAACGGTAAAGAGGTTTTGGTAACCGGCACACCCATATTCAGCAACAACGGAGAGGTTTTTCTAGTTGTTACCAATGTACGGGACGTCATCGAACTGCAAAAGCTAAAAGAAGAAAGAAATAAGCTTATATCTAAAAACCCGGCTGACGGTGATGTTGATGATTTTATACGCCAACTGCGCCAAGACGAAATCATCGCTGAAAGCCCGGAGATGTTAAAAGTTTTGCAGGTGGTGGTGCGGGCGGCCAGGGCCGAAACCACGGTTTTGCTCTTGGGTGAATCCGGGGTGGGTAAAGAAGTGCTGGCTAAAATCATTCATTGCAGCAGCAACAGACCCAAACAAGGAAAATTTATTCAAATTAATTGCGGTGCTATTCCGGAAAGTCTTTTGGAAAGCGAACTCTTTGGATATGAGTCAGGTGCTTTCACCGGTGCCCAAAAGGGGGGCAAACCCGGGATGTTCGAAATAGCCGATAACGGTTCACTGCTGCTGGACGAAATTGGGGAGATGCCACAACCTCTACAAGTGAAGCTATTGAGAGTTTTGCAAGAACAGGAATTCTATCGAGTTGGCGGTGTTAAACCAGTTAAGCTGAATGTGCGCATAATTGCCGCCACGAACAAAGATTTAAAAAAATTAGTTGCACAAGGAACATTCCGTAAGGATCTTTACTATCGTTTAAATGTTATACCCATTGAAGTCCCTCCGCTGCGCTCCCGCAAGGATGATATATTCCCGCTGGCCCTGTTTTATTTACAGCGGTTTAACAATAAGCATAAAACTAACAAGACCCTGGATGCTAGAACGGTGGCTATTTTGGAGAATTATCAGTGGCCGGGAAATGTTAGAGAACTAATGAATATCCTGGAGCGCACTATTGTTTTAAGCAGTGGTGATTCTATAGACCCTTATATTATCAGTAGTCAACTTGATAAACAGAGTGTGGTGGAAAATCTGCCGATTACTGTCAGAAGTATTATCCCCCTCCGTGAAGCCCAGTCAATCATAGAGCGGGAGTTGCTGCAAAAAGCGTTAAAAGAAAACAAGACCGTTCGAACGGCAGCTAAAGTCCTGGGCATATCGCATTCTACATTAATCCGCAAGGCTACCCAATACAACTTAAAAAAAGTTGAACCAAGTCAAACCTATTCTTAAAGAATTTATGCTGGACTAAACACTAAAAAATGCTTAATAATTTTAAACATGGTTATACCGTTAACTCAGTAAGTGTTACAGCGTCGTGTCATTGCTATGAATCCAACCACTGTATGGGCGCATTTAACTAG
>JAENYQ010000115.1 GCA_016841675.1 Desulfotomaculum sp. | reverse complement strand
AAAACACCATCTCTGGTTGGTAATGGTATATTTATGGCTTAACCGAACACCAATGGAGCCGGTTGCAGTTTTTTTAAAGATGACAGAAAAAGAGTTTAGGGATAAATATATAAAAGAAAACTTAGGTGAACGTCTACTTGACAAAAGGCCATGTTGTTTTCTTAAAGAAGACGGAGGATGTGAAGTTGAAGCTTGTAAACCTAAAAGCTGCAGGGATTATCCGTTTACGAATAAGCCTGAAAGATTGTTTAGCTTATTAAGCATTCTTACTTCAGCAAGCATTTGTCCGGTTGTGTTTGAAATGCTCGAAAGATTAAAAAAAGAATACAGATTTTATCGCTGATATGGAAAAACTAATGAACGATTATGGCATACCATTCCCAGTAAGACCGCCAGCAGGCAGTAATAGTACAACTACTTTGGACTATATTACAGATGGGTTTATATACCAAGTGATATTTGAAGCAATTCAATCATTTTTTTCCCTATTCTTGCTAGTGGTTTTATGAATAGCACTACACCTAAAATCAGAAAGGCATTTAAGAATCACTTACTTCTAACTATAGAATTGCAGGAATTAATTGTTGAGTATGGCAAGTTAAAGGGTTATTTGAATGAACCACCTGTTTATAGAGCATAGACTTATCCTAAATATTAACGAAGTCAACTAAACTAAATATATTATTTTTATTAAATAGTGGAGGTAAAATTATGGATATATTAAACACAATAACTAAAATAAGTGAATTAGGTATGTTAACTAAAGACAAACAGAGAAACATTAATGTAAGTGAGACATTTCACCTTTGGAACCATTTAATTCAGAGATATAGTGTAATACATTTAACAAATATCTTAGAGCAACATGCCAGGGATGAAGACCTAAAGTTAGTTCTTACTGCTGGAAGAAAGACCATTGATAATCACATTACGATATTGGAAAAAGAAATGATAAATTATGGGATACCTTTGCCAATGAGACCACCAAAACAAGTTAAAACTACATCTAATATGGAGGTAGTTACAGATAGATTTATTTTTCGGCGAATCTTAAGAGGAATTCAAGCATTTTTGCCTACTCATATGATGGCTTTCCTACATAGCACTTCACCAAAAATCAGGGAATTGTTTATGTCATTTCTGATTGAAGAAATGAAGGTATATGATAAATTTATGGAATACGGAAAAATAAAAGGGTATGAAATTAGTCCACCCGTATATAAAATATAAGATGCTCATGTTGAGAATTAGATACATACTGTTCATTAAATTAGACAGCCTTTAACTTAGCTTTTCTCTAATGTTGGCAAATTTATAAAGAATATAAGCAACTACTAAACCATAAGCTATATAGCTTATAATGTGGAACAATACTCCTACAGCATCCTTGCGCATTTGGGGCGCGATGCCCATCATGTCCACAACAAGCCCCATGCCCATTAACAGCATAAACCCTGCTAAAGCCAACCCCTTAATCCAGTAAAAATCATAACCGGCAATTTTCATGAAATAAGCCAGCAATACTCCTCCCGCGGCACCAACTACAAAATGGACAAAAATACTTACCCAAAACCCCGCCAAAGTATTAATTTGGCTTGGAATTAGGAAAATCTCCCCCGAAACCTGCATGGTTGTAATACTAATAAACCCCAATTTTAGCCATAGCAAGGAAAGTATGTGTAAAACAATTGTGCCCAGTATTCCCGCCACGGCACCAGTTAAAAAAGTATCATTAATTGCTTTTTCCACCAAACTTTTTGTCGAGTCTGCCTGCAGTGTTTGATTTAAGGCTGGGGCAAGTTCGGCAGCCGGTTCATAATCATAGCGGACTCGGATACTTTCTATATTAGCGTTTTCATTACCTAAAATTTGCTCTAAATCTTGGCGTTCAGTTATGGGTTTATCCATAACTACTACACTTTCAGCAACTACTTCTTTTTTAGCTTTTTTGCGTGCATTTTTGTGCCGTACCCGAAAAACCATATAGTACTCCCCTTTACCAAGCAATTGTTAATTTATGTTACCCTCCGTCAGTGTTTTTTAAACTGATAATTCCGTCACTGGCTGTGACATATTTGTTAAAGTTGACCGGTACGGGCATGAGCAAGGGGACCACGCCTTGCAGGTTATTGCCAACACAATTGCAGCCAATGTCCGCTCCACCGACATAGTCGGCCCTATCTAAACCCGGATTTTCCTCCTGTTACTTTATAATTTGCTACCGCCGGGCCTAAAACGGGAAACTTGAGCGCGTATAAAAGAATCACTATTCCAGTCAGTAAAAACAACGAAGTTAAAACAACTACGGCCAACCTTTTTTCATTAACACTTCGCCACTATATGAAATAAAATGTATTGGGTATTCTTAACAATGAGCTACGGTGCACTTTCATCGGTGGTTTTGTTCTCTTTCTAATGCTCATTCTGCGGTATCATTAGGCTGCGGGGGGTTAGTTACTTAATAGGTTAATAAAGTGGTTAATTCATGAGTTGATGCATGTTATTAATTAAATTGAGATTATTGGTTGCTCCAAAAAAATCATGATGGTCGGTTTTAAATAACTAACCAACAAAGAGCAAAATAAAAGGATGATGTAAAATGGCTTACGGCATTGGTGGAGGCGGTGGATTATTGTGGTTATTGCTTCTGCTGTTGTTTTTCCCCATAACCTTTAAGAAATTAACTAATATTTTTAAGTTCGTGTTTTATTTGCCTTTTTTTCGTTCCCATGACGCATACTTAGCGGCACCCCATAAATAAATAGTTATACTGGTCATAATACCGATGCCAGAGAGTATGTTTACAACAGTTCCCAAAGTTTTATTAACCAAGGGTTGAAGAATCAAGCCTATAGGGAACAATAACCCGCCGGCTAACAATACAATGGACGCGATTATCCGCCACTTATCATCCAATCGTATTTTATGAACGTTATAAGCTAAGGCCAGGGCAATAAGGCCGAATAGGTTAAGGTGGGCGTGACCGCTGCCAAACATTTCTAAAACTTCATCCAACACTGCCATTTCTTCAAATGATTGTTCAGCTTCCTCTTCTAGTCCCCTAGTCGCGTATATAATGGCAAACCTAAGATGGTCGCTCCTCTCTTGCGTAAGGTTATCTAGAAAAAATGCACCATAGATACCGCCATAAAACATTCCTAACAGCAATAGAGCCAATCCACCGTTCAAAAGGATGTGATAGGCTGGGGAAGGTTTTTCTTTTTCCAAACGGGTAGGCTGCCGACTTTTGATTTGGTTTGTTAATCCGGGCTTTTTTTGGGGGTGGCAAGCCCGGTTAATTTTTCTCAGCACAAATCTTATGAATCCAAACAACTTGCATCCCTCTTAAATTGGGAACATTCCTCCAGCGGAGGCGTGTCCCCTGACCTTTATATATTTGCCGGAAGTATGTACGTATTCAATTGAGTACGAAAAAGGCACCTGCAGGGTCCTTCCTCGTGGTAAAGAGGAGATATGGAGTTAGGCATTTAACCTGTCTTACCGGCTTGCATCATCTGTTGAATTTCTTGCTGCAGCCTGGTGATATTCTGCATTTTGGCATCTCGCATTTGCGTAAACAACTGGCGCACTTCCAGGTTGGTAATATCCATCATATGCTTGTTATACATGGACTGCAGCATCATTTCATCCTGCAGGGCGTCCTGCAATTTGTCAAGCGTATTCAAATCTATGCTCTCCTTTCAAAGCTTATATGTAGGCACATTCTTTCATCCTTTTAGCTGGCGTCTGTGTCAGCAGCATTAGTGTCCAGCCTCATTACACTATGCCCAGGCTCGTCATTTTCTGGGACAGGGTGCCGTAGTGGTTGCGGGCCCCCATCTCCATCCCCCGCAGCATTTGCTGCAGTTTGGGGTCGGTGATCTGATGGGCCAGGTCGGCATATTTTTTACCCATGCTTTCTTCATGAAATAACATTTCTTTCAGCCCGTTGTTCATTTTTTCTTGGTCTGTAAGCATTATCTTCCCTCCTTACGTGGTGGTTGCCAAGGAATAGAACATCTGGCCGGAACCATCAATGCCGGCCAGGTAAACATCTCTCAGGTCCATTGCGCCGTATTTCTCCAGTTGGCCGTGCAGCCATGATTCATCCTGGTTGATTTTGCGCAGGTTTTCTTTGATTACATGGCCGTCATTGACCAGTAAAACCGGCAGTCCGGCTTCCAGGGCGGGTATGTTCAGGTCTTTAGGTGTTACGGGTTGGGAATCAGGCTTTTTTAAGACGCTAACATGTCCGCTGGTTTCCAGCACCGCGGCCTCAACCTCAGCCAGGTTGGGAGCATCGGCCTGGCGCAGCCCGGATAATAACAGTTCTATCGGAAACAAAGCCTTTTTCATGTTTTGTTTTAAGACCACCCCGCCCTGTATCAGGGGGATGGCCGTTCCCCCAAAGATGCGGGCCACTGTGCGGCTTTTAACCATGAGGTAGGAAATAGCGTAATGCAAAATATATATGGTGGTTACAGAAATGATGACAAAGGCAAAACTGTTTTTGGAGTCAAACAGGGGAGCGGCAATCAAACCGCCCATCATCCAGAAAAAAGCGAAATCGTAAGCCGAGAATTGGCCGCCTGAACGCCGGGGTAAAAATCGGCTGCCCAGGTAGAGCAGCACCGCTACCCCCAGCACCCGTACAAAAAAACCGAACGGGCTCAATTTTTCCACGGCCCCGAAAATAGAGGCGAGCTGTTCCATCTATTCTTACCACCTTTAATTGGGGTCATTCCAAATTGGATGTTGAAACCTCTAACTTCTAATGTGGAAGGAGTGTCCCCATTCCTATGCACTGACGTAAAGCGTCCCGTCCGGCTGCAGGGCAGCCAGGAAAACGTTTTCGATCCGGCCAAAACCTTTCTCCGCCAGCCGAGCTTTTAGCCAGTTTAAATTTAATCCCAGCGCGGTTAAGTTTTCGCCGTCCACCTGGCCATCGTGCACCAAAAGGGCGGGCAATGCCGCAAATTTGGGCGGTAGGTTCATTTGCTTCCTGGTTACGGGCAAAGTGGTGGATTTTTTAATCACACTGATTTTGCCCGTGGGTTCCAGGATGGCGTAGGCCACCTCGGAGAGGTTGTGCGCCCCTTTTAGTCTTAGCTGACCCAACAGGTTATCAATGGTGACATGGGAGTCCAGCATATTCTTTTTATGTATTTGCCCGTTCTCAATTAATATTACCGGTGCCCGGTCAATCAGCTTGGGCCACTTGATGTCCAGGTAGGAAAACAAGACATTCACCAGGGCATAAGCAAATACAATCACCAGGGCCGAGGTCAGGGACGCCTCGGGGCTGACCATGCGCACGGCGGCCACGCTCATAATCCCCGCCGCCGTCAGATAGTTATAACCGGCCAGGATACCTACCTCACGGTGGCCCATCCACCGGACGCCGATGATCAGGGCAAAATAAAGCAGGGTGGCCCGCACTACAAAACCCCAGAGGGGTATCTCCTTAGCCCCGTTAAAAACAGCCTGCCATTCCATGCTTTAACCCCCCGTCAATTGGGGACATTCCACATTGGATGTTGGAGGTACTAATCCAACCTCTAACTTCCAACTTCAAACTTCAAACTTCAAACTTCTAATGTGGAAGGTGTGTCCCCATTCCTTATTTCTCTAAAAGCTCGGCCAGGATTACAAAACGCCCGGCGGCAATCATGTTGATGGCGTGCGCCCGGGGAGTGCCCAGGTGCTTTAAGGCCGCTGCTACGGCAAACATACTGTAAATCATGCCGCCGATCCAGGTTACCGCCGCCGGGATATGTAAAGAGCTCGATATGCTGTGCAGGATTTGTTCCATTTGGTTTGCTCCTTCAATCGGGGACATTCATTCGACCCCAAAGCTAGGACCCCAAAGGGAGGTGTCCCCTTTCTAAAATAATTGTCATATCTGTTATTTTCTCTAACCCTTTGGATTATATTCGGTTTTCAATTCTAATCGACGAAAAACGCTTAAGGCCCGTTAAATATTGATTATCCGGGCCGCCCGGCAGTACCAGGTTAAAGCCCTGGGGATCACCTTGAGCCAGGAACAGTATCAAAAGACCAAGGAGCGCATTGGGGAAGCAGGCCTGGAACATCTGGTAGAGGTTGAGTTGCTGGATTACCGTCAGCTGGCGGACAGCGGTCGAACCTTCGACAAGGTAGCCAGTGTGGGGATGCTGGAGCACGTGGGTAAAGCCAACCTGGGGCGTTTTATGGCGGCGGTGGGCAGCCTTTTGCAACCGGGGGGGCTGGCCCTGGTGCATAGTATTACCAAAATGACCGAAGGGTCCATCAACTCATGGATTGAAAAATATATCTTTCCCGGCGGCTATGTGCCTTCCCTCAGGGAATTGGTCTGGCTGCTGCCGGAACATGGTTTCCATCCTCTGGATATTGAGAGCTTGCGCATGCATTATGTCATGACCCTGGACCACTGGGCGGAGAATTTTGAACGGCATGTGGATCAGGTGCGCCGGGAACGGGGCGAGCGGCTTGTCCGCATATGGCGGTTGTACCTGCGATCCTGCGCCGAATCCTTCCGGAATACCGGCCTGGATGTGTATCAAATATTGTTCTCTAAAGGCCTCAATAATAATCTACCTTTAACTAGAGAGCATCTTTATCACAGTAAATCCTATAGAGTAACGAAAAGCGTGCATAGTGAAGGGCGCGCTTTTGATTATTACCTTTGATTAAGCCATACCACTTTGCATCTGCTGCAGCGAGTATTGACATTCTTGAATGCAAAGGTCCAGGTGATGGGCACCTTCCATCAGCTTAGTGCCTCGCTATAACGCATAATCTATCTTTTCACGAGCACAATAGTAAAATCACGAGCACAATAATAAAATACTTAATCTCAATCTCTGGATGTAAAATCTAATCCGGGAAAGAGGAAAGGAGGGATTGGTATGTCCAAAGTAATGCAATGCATGTGCGAGGAATGTCATTATAACAATAAGTTTGAGTGTCACGCCGACGGTATTGAGGTACGGTCCAGCGGGAACAACATGGTGGAATCATCAGATGGGACCTGCTGCAACACCTTTAAACCCAAAGGCCGCTAAAGCGGGTGTGCCAAGAAGGGGCATATTTGCATAATACGTAGCTCAAAATAAGGAGGTTATAGTCATGGGTGTATTACCTAATTCTCCAAAAACAATGGACACCTGCATTGATTCCTGCGTTAAATGCGCCCGGGCCTGTGAAGAATGCTTTACCGCCTGCCTGGAAGAAGCAGATGTAAAAGCCCGGGACAAATGCATTAAAACTTTAAACGATTGCGCCGAAATCTGCCTGCAATCCATGCAGTTTATGGCCAGAAAAAGTAATTTTGCCAAGCCGATTTGCAATCTGTGCGCCGATATTTGCGATGCCTGTGCCAAAGAATGTGAAATGTTTAAAGATGAGCACTGCCAGGCTTGCGCTAAAATCTGCCGTGAATGCGCTCAGGCGTGCCGGAATATGGCTTCCTAAAAGCAGTTCCACAAACCCCCATATTAGCCTTTTATGACAAAGATGCTGTTAGGTAGACGCCCTGACAGCATCTTTGTGCTGGTGGGTTTATTTAGCAAGCCTTTTTAGGCATTGCTGTCCAACGTTACAAAACTGTTAACCTTTTGTGAAACTATTGTTATATTCGCTTTGTATAATACTTATATGTTTTGCAATGTATTTATTAAAAGTAGCTAAAAAAGCTGGGCCTGGTGATGTGTGGCTTCATATAACGATCCTCTTTAAAAGTGAAAAAAAAAGAACAACATTTCTTAAGACACTATTGCCGGAATTGTTTAACGTAAAAGAAATAGTTTCACTTAAATTAAGTGGGTTGCTTTATTCACGCCCGCCGGCAAAATGATTGAAAAAGTGGTCCCCGCCCCGGGTTGACTGGTTACTTTAATCTCTCCGCCATGATCGGCGATAATGCGGTTGGAAATGGCCAATCCCAAGCCCGTACCTTCTTCTTTAGTGCTGACAAAGGGATCAAAAATTTTGCCCAGCAGGTCATCTGGAATGCCTGAGCCGTCATCAATAAAATCAATAATCACCCGGGATTGGTCCTCCGATGCCACCGCTTGGATGGTTAGAATACCTTTTTCGCCCATTGCCTGGAATGCATTATTGATAATGTTTATAAAAACCTGGCTCAGCTGGTCTTTGTCCCCGGCCACGGGCGGCAGTGAGTGAGCCAGCACTTGGTTAATTTCGATGTCCTGGCGCAGGGCCTCGTTTTCCATCAGAAACACTATTTCGTTTAACAGGCTGTTAATGTCCAGTGATTGGATTTGTATTCCTTTGGGCTTGGCCAGGTTTAAAAAATCTTTAATGATCTGATTAACCCGGTCGATTTCCGATAGCATCAGGTTCACCTGGTCATCGAAGTCGCTAATCCCCATTTGCTGGTGTTTTTGGTCGAGAATCTGCACAAACCCCCGCACGGTGGTAAGGGGGTTTCTGATTTCGTGGGCCATGCCCGCCGCCATCTCACCAATGGCGGAAAGCTTTTCACTTTTGGCCAGCTTTAATTCAATTTCTTTAATCTTGGTAATATTCTTAAAAAATATAATCGTGCCGTCCGATTCATACGCATCGTTTTTTAGCAGGTAGGTATCACAAATATAATAATGCTTATGATCATTGATGTAAAATACCAGCTCGCGGTCCCGGATCTCCTTTTGTTCAGTTAAAGCGTGCAGCACTTGCTCCCGGTCGTCGATAAATTGTCCGATGAAGGCACCAAAAGGCTGGC
>JAENYQ010000114.1 GCA_016841675.1 Desulfotomaculum sp. | reverse complement strand
TGTAACAGGATTCGTTTATCGTGGTGCGGGCGCGCGTGAAAAATTGTTATGAATATCAAGAAGGATCTTGTTATTGCTATGAATACAACGAAGTGAAAAACCTTGTCATTAAGCCTGTCATTCTGAGCGCAGCGAAGAATCTTAAAGCCCAGATCCTTCGCTGCGCTCAGGATGACAAGCTTAATCTTTAAAGTAGTTAATTTGTAAATTATAAATAACAACCGGTAAGTTGTATTCGTTTATCGTGGTGCGGGTACGCGTGGTAATTCTGAGCGCAGCGAAGAATCATAAAGATAAGATCCTTCGCTAACGCTCAGGATGACAGTTTTGCTAAAATCTATTTTCAGGAAAGAAAAAAGGAGATATAACCTCGGGTCAACAACTCGAAAGTTATATCTCTTTTGAAATTTTTTAATAGGCGTAGATATTACCGTAAGGTCGCTTGGAAACGGGCAATAGTTTAATGAATTTACTACTTAAAATTTCAGCCGGGTCTTTACTAAAGTGCTGGCAATATTCATAAACGTGCGTTTGCAGCACTTGCCAGTCATGATCATCCAATTCGCGAACCCCTACTTCTTTGCCCAACTGGTGCGGTTCCACATGGCCCCTCAGATAAATAACGCCACCGTGCATGCCGGTGCCGATGTAGTTAGCCCGGTGGGGTTCGTTCTCCTTTAGGCCCAGGCCCAGCATAATTACTACTCCGCCGGCCAAGTATTCCCCCATGAAATCCTGGGCCGTGCCGCCGATTACCAGTACCGGCAATTTATCCCGGTACTCCTTCATGTGGATGGCGGCCCGGTAGCCCACGTTGTCACGAACAAAAATCTTGCCGCCGCGCATCGCCATGGCTGCAACATCTCCGGCCCGCCCGTGGACAATGATTTCTCCTTCATTCATGGTATTGCCCACGCCATCCTGGGCGTTGCCGTTGACGATAATCCGGTGCCCGTCCAGGAAGATGCCCAGGTCGTTACCCGGGAAGTTATTGATGGTGATAGTGACTTTGTGCTGCCCAGTTGGATTATACAGACGGGTGCCGATGTACCGCTGCCCAAATACGTTATTGATGGTAATTTTCGATACGCCGCTTAACACGGCCTCCCGGCACAGGTCGTTAACTTCTTTATGCTTTAAATCCCGGGCCTCAATCACGGCTTTGTCAGCGTCAATGCTCATGCATTCTGAACATAACACTCCCGTAGGCCTGATTTCGCACAGGAAATTATCGCGATAACCAAATTTAATTTGCATGGTTTATTCCCCCGCTCCTTTTACTCCCAGCACGTTTAGTTCCCAATCTTCCAGCCCTATGCCACGCAGGTGGTCGCGGTTACCCCGCAGGCTTTCAATGGCGTTGATGCCCATACCGCCAAGCATCTCCTGGATTTCATGGCTCCAGGCCCGCATTAGGTTAACTAGCCTTTGGGTGGTCAGTTCGGGGTTTAAACGTTTAATCAGAAAAGGATCCTGGGTGGTGATGCCCCAGTTGCATTTGCCGGTATAGCATTTCTGGCACAAAGTGCAGCCCATGGCAATTAAGGCGGCAGTACCCACGTACACGCCATCGGCACCCAGCGCGATGGCTTTAATGGCGTCGGCCGAGCACCGGATGCCCCCCGCGGCCATAATGGAACACTTATTCCTGATGCCTTCTTCCCGCAGTCTTTTGTCCACCGCCGCCAGCGCTAATTCCAAGGGAATGCCCACGTTGTCTCTGGTGGCCTGTGGTGCCGCCCCGGTGCCGCCCCGGAAGCCGTCAATGGCCACGATATCCGCCCCGGCCCGCACAATACCCGAGGCAATGGCGGCCACGTTGTGCACCGCGGCAATTTTTACCGATACCGGCTTTGCGTAGTTGGTAGCCTCTTTTAGTGCGTATATCAGCATCGATAAATCTTCGATGGAATAAATATCATGCTGGGGCGCCGGTGACAGCGCATCAGTGCCGATGGGAATCATTCTGGTTTCCGAGATATTGGCCAGCACTTTTTCTCCGGGCAAGTGGCCTCCGATACCGGGCTTGGCGCCCTGGCCGATTTTAATTTCCACTATTTGTGAGTTATTCAGGTAATCGGCGTCCACCCCAAACCGGCCGCTGGCGCACTGCACAATGGCATTACCACCAAACTCCCGGCGCATGTGCTCAGGCAGACCGCCTTCGCCGGTGTTAAAAAGGGTGCCTAATTCTTTAGCTGCTGCGGCCAGGGATAAATAGGCCTGGTAGCTGATGGCTCCGTACGACATCGCCGAAAACACCAGCGGGGTCGGTATGGCCACGTTGGGGAACGACTCGGTTTCCACGTCGAATCCGTCTGCGCAGCGGGTAATTTTAACGGCGTCCGGTTTGCGGCCCAGGTAGGTTTTAAGTTCCATCGGCTCCCGCAGCGGGTCGATGGACGGGTTGGTCACCTGGGAGGCATTAAGCACCAGGTGGTCCCAGTAAATGCGGCATGGCTTGTCGTTGCCGCTGCCGGTAAGGATAACACCGCCGGTTTCAGCCTGTTTCTTAAGATTTTGCATTTTATCTCGAGTCCAGCTGGCGTTGGGCCGGTAATCCGATGTCCGGGGCCTGACGTTTAAGGCCAGGGTGGGACACAGCACCACGCAGCGCTGGCAGCCCACGCAGTTTTTTTCTTCAATAAACATCCGATCCAGTTCGGCGTCATAACTGTACACCTGGTTGGCGCACTGTCTTTCGCAGACCCGGCAGCGAATACACCTGTCTGCTGCCCTTTCAATCATAAACTCGGGTAATTGAAATGAATACATAGTTATCACCCTCAAATGGATTTATTGGTACTCAGTAAGTGGTCCTTGGAATTTAGCCGTACTATCACCGGTTCGCCGCCGGGTGGTGTCCAGACCATGTCCAGGTCCGGGCAAACCGCCCTGATGGCCCCTTCTTCGGAGGACAGGAACACCAGGTCACCTTTGGCGCCGGCCGTTATGGGACGGAGCCGGATTCGGTCGGTCAGCCCGATCATCTCATTATGATGGGCGACAATGATGGTAAACGGCCCGTTGAGCATTAGCGGGGCGTAGACCATGCGCAGGGTGGTATATAATTTTTGTTCCTTTGCACTCATCAGTTTAATGGCATCCCATAATGGGGGAGCAAATATTTTACTGAGCACCTCGATAGGTAGGCCTTGTTTGCGCATTAACAGGTCGACAGCGTACGCCACCACCTCGGTGTCAGTATAAAGAGTGCAATAATAATCATGCATGGCCAGAAACCTGCGGTTGGTGCCGTAAGATGATATTTCTCCGTTGTGCACCACGGTCCAGTCCAGGATACCGAAAGGATGCGCGCCGCCCCACCACCCCGGTGTGTTGGTGGGAAAACGACTGTGCACAGTCCATAGGTACCCCTGGTACAATTTATCCAGCATGAAGTAGGCGGCTACTTCTTCCGGGAATCCCACGCCTTTGAACACGCCCACGTTTTTGCCGGATGAAAACACATAAGCGTCCTCAATGTTAATATTGACGAACATTACCTTATTGACCACGTATTCATCGTCGGTCAGATGTTCCTCGGCCCCTTTTTTCCGGGGCGGTGGGGATACGAAATATCTCCACACCAGAGGTGGTTGAAAAACGTTCACGCCAGGGTCGGTGGGGATCTCTTCGTCGTAGATCACATAAAAATTCTGTTTCAGGTATTCTTCCACCATCCGTTTAGCGGCCTGGTTTCTATCCTGATACATCACGTGAAAAGCGTAGTATTCTTGGTAATCAGGGTAAATGCCGTATACCCCGAATCCGCCGCCCAGTCCGTTGCCCCTAACCTTCATGTTTTTAATGGCTTTAATGGCCATGTCGCCGCCAAACCGCTTGCCGGTAGTATCCATCACGCCGAACAGCCCGCAGGCCTGCATTTCTTTGTCCGGGGTAAACCGTTCGCTCTGGTGATACTGCTGCCTCATAATCTACATCACCCCTAAAATCACTTCGTCTTTTAACAGCTGCCACCGTAATTCATCCGGCATGTTAACGTAACCGAAGTTTTCATCCAGCAATTGCTCCTGAAAACTTCGCACATCCACTTTTTTACGCATCAGGTTGAGCAGTATTCCGGCCCGCTTGATTTGGCCCACCAGGACAAACCCGCTTATCACCCCGTGCTCATCCAGAATAAATTTGCGGTAGACCTGATGACCCGGTTCCACTTTACTAATGATGTGCCACTGACTGCTATCCTGGTCTGTTACATTGATACCGGCGTTAATCAGGTTAACGTTCAAAAAATGCATGGCATTCATACTGGTGCCGGCTACTAGTTGGCGTTTGATGCCGGCCATGTTGAAGGCGGCAATTCGGCCGCCTAGATAGGCATTGGGCCATAGCGGCAAGGGCTGAGTTTGACCGGTAATAAAATTGTAAATAGAGGCACAATCGCCGCAGGAGTAAACGTCGGGTACTGAAGTCTGCATTTGTCGGTTAACCAAAATGCCCCGGTCAATTTTGATGGCGGTTCCCTCGGCCAGCTCGGTCCCGGGGCGGACACCGATACCCACAATTAATAGATCACAGGGAATCACAGTGCCGTCCTTTAAGGTGATGCTTTCTACCAGATCGCCACTGTGGATTTGCCCGATGGTATTGTTGGTGAATAGCTTTACTCCGGCTTCACGCAGAGTAGATTCAATGATGCCCGAGGTGGTTTCGTCAACCACCGGGGCCAGCACCCGGTCGGCCAGTTCCAGCACCTGCACGGCCAGGCCGCGCTTTTTCAGTACCTCGGCGGCCATCAGGCCAATGACCCCGCCGCCCAGGATAACTGCATTTTTGGATTCAGGCAGCCGTTTCTCAATGCCCAGCAGGTCATCGAAACTGTGAAAACTAAAAACATTTTTTTTATCTAAGCCGTCCATGGGCGGGTAGATAGGTTTGCCGCCGGTGGCCAGGAGTAGTTTGCCATAGCCAATCTTAGCACCGCCGGCCAGTTCAACCTCCTTGCGCTCCAGATCCAGGGCGGTGGCTTTTTGGCCGCCCAGCAGGGTGACCCCGGCGTTTTGGTAAAAGTCGGCCGGCCGGTAGTACATTTTATCCCGTCCGATGGCGCCGGATAAATAATAGGGAATCAGGGCTCTGGAGTATACATGGTGCTCCTCCTCGGCGATCAGGCCAATGGAACTCTGTTTACTGATACTTCTGAGCCCTTCTATGCAACCCACGGCTCCGGCCGAGTTCCCGATGATCAAGTAATCAAATTTCTTCATTGAAAATCTCCTCCATTACAGGATAAAAGTACAGGGTGAGGGGTTTGGTGTTAAGCTCCTGCGCATCCTTCCAATAACACCAAAACCATCTGCGTTTTTACTGAGAACTACCTAATTTTCAACATATATAAGTGCCTCGTTGGGGCAGTGACTGACACAGTATTTTGTTTCCAGGCCGGCACACAGGTCGCATTTAATAATTTCCCGCTTTTGCTCGTCAATTAAAATACAGCCATAAGGACAGATCAGAACGCAGCTGTAGCAGCCCACGCATTTTAAACTATCGTGTTCCACATGCCCGGAGACCGGGTTTTTGGTTAGTGCCCCGCTGATGCAGGCGGTCACACAGTTGGGTTCCTGGCAGTGCCGGCATTGCCAGGCAAAAGTCAACGGCAGGTTTTCCTCCACGGTTATCCTGGGCAGAGGTTTGGTATCCTCGTAGAGAAAGGCCTTAATAATATTTTTAGATTTGGAATGAGCTACGGCGCACCACACCTCACATAAATGACACCCAATGCAGACCTCTGGTTTTACAACAACTTTTCCCATAGTACCCATCCTCTCGTGCGTATTAAGTCTGATAAAAAAACAAAGCCCACTAGACATGTATGTATCGCAACACACGCCTGGTGGGCTCCATTGCCCTGTAAACATTCGGGTCGTCCTCGTTCCGAATATTGGTTAAGTTTTTTGGCCCTGGAGCAAACCCCGCCATTGGGGTTAATGCTCACAGGTGTTTAACATAAAAAATAAAAACGTCCCAGACAAACCTGTGTGAGCAGGCCTGAATGGGACGTCATTGCCCCTAAATTAAATTCCTGAATGATATTATACAAATTTACCAGACAAAAATCAATAGTATTTAATTATTTATTTAATGTCATAATAACGAAGTGAAGAATTATAAAAGATAAGATCCTTCGCTATGCTCAGGATGACAACTAAAGTCTATTTTGAGTGTAGACCACCATGCCGCTATATGCGGTACCATTAGAAAAATAAAAGCCTGCTTGGATTGTCATTCCGAACGGAGTGAGGAATCTAGATCCTTCGCTACGCTCAGGATGACAACCTAAAGTTTATTTTCAGGGTAGAAATTGATTTGAACTGCTTTTACTTGTTGGCCTTCATACTGCGCTTCTCTTGCCATGACGAATCCTTATTTTTGACATCTTGATCTTTTTTATTGTTGTCAATTTCCCGTTGGCCCGTTGATTGGCCTTTATCTTTTTCCAACTTGTTTTCATGTTCCAAGTCCTGGCCTCGGGATTCAAGGCCGGGCGCATTCTTTTTCTCCAAACCAGGTGGAATGGCCGGCCTGGCACCGGGCCGGGACTCCAGCTCCGGTTTTTGATTCTGCGGGGTGCCATTCCCTTTCTCATTCCCATTCCCATTCCCATTCCCGGGTTGGGGGCCGCTACGGTTCACCTTGCCGTTATCCTTGGGCTCAGCAATAACATCGGCCAACTTGCCGTTTTTATACTGCTCAAGTTTACCTTGATCACTTTTAGCGTTCTCTTCCCATAAAGTATAACGACCGGCAGACATACCCACCTGCTGTGCTTCTCGGTGTTGAATATCTGTAGTACCTACTATTTTAATCTTGGCTGTCTTTACTTTTTCTAGGTCAGCCAAATCGGTGCCGATGTTTGAGAGCAGTTCTGCATTCTTATTCCCGGCTTCGGCTGGTGCAAGGCAAACCAAAACCTGATCTTGCCCGTCCGGAATAAGATAATGCATTTCCTCTGCAGCTTTTATTAGAGCCGTAACCGCTTCTGTGACCGGCTTGCCGTGTACAGACACACTTTGCAGCAATTTATCGCCATCTTGATTAAAAGCCGCGGCCTCTAAAACCAGGGACCTGTCATTTACAGCTAGTTCCAAGCTGGGGTTTATGTCCACCGAAACATAGGCCACTGCCGCGCCTGCGGTTCCAGTGAAATATGAGATGTAAACCGGCACACATATAAAAAACAACGCCAGGCAGGCTACTAAAGCAAGGGTGACTCGACTGATACGCCTGCCCTTACCGCCGACTATATCCCGGCGGGAAAAAACAATCTCCTGACCAGTTTCCAGCCCTTCCAGACGGTATATTTCCACAAAGTCACATTCAGCGGTCATCACGAGAGCGGTATCCGGGTTAATTTCCAAAACGGTACCTTTAATTTTCATTCCCGGCGGCCCCCTTCGTCGACAGCGTATATGTAACTTTTTAGCGTATCCAGGTTGCTGGCCAGGATTAACGCGATAGCTATTATATAAGTTCGATGTCTTTCGACGGTTTTGGGGTTAACATTTATTTTTTGCAGCAGTTTTTTTACGGGAATGGTCTGCCTTTCCAGCAAGTGCTTAATTAGTTCCGGATCTTCAGCCAGGGTGCGGCCGATTTTAATAGCCAGTTTTTTGGAATCCCTGTGCCGCGGGGATTGTTTAACCAGGTCGGACATGGTTAAACCAAATTTATTAAGCTGTCCGGCAAAAGTCTTTAATTCTTCTTGGACTTCAATTTTTTCGGTAGCCGCTGCAATTGACATGGCCGGGTGAGATACTTCGTCAAGGGGTGTTACAACAGTCAACCGGGCTTCGCGTTCGTGCTGGCGCAGGGTGTCGATTACCCGCCTGGTGATCACCTGCCGGGCAAAGTTAATAAAGGAAGCCCCTTTTCCTGGGTTATAGCTGTCCAAAGCTTCGTTCAGGGCGAGCAGACCAGTATTAAAGACCGGGTCTTTTTCTCTGTTGATGCTGCGCCCACCCATGACGCTGCTTACCGTTGCAGCCACAAAGCCCTGGTAATCCCGCAGGAATTGCTCCCTTAAGGCCTGGTTTCCGCTTTGAATTTGTACAATAAGTTCATCCCGCCCCGACGGGTCATTGGGCATGGTCAATTTACGTCCCTACTTGCTTCGGGCATTGTTTATCAGGCAGGCTTGGCATAAGGATACTAAATTAACCAGTTTATCAACGAGGTCTTTTAGCGCCTCTTGACCAAGCTCCTCATGCACGTTGATGTTGATGTTGTTTGCTAAGTTAGATATACCATGCACTTGACTTATAAACTCACCTTTAGTCATAACGCACCCCCTGGTTTAAAAATACCCCATAGGGCTTTTGGTTATAGTACAGCAAGCAGTAAGAAATGTTTGGTTTGTACTATATTACTCTGGTATAACTAATCCGGCAATGATTTTTGCATCAAATCTTTGTAAAGTTCAGGCCGGCGGGCGCTTAAAAAGAAACTATACCGCATCGAAGGAGATTCCTTGCGGCGGATGGTATTAATGATTTCGTGGTCCAGGTCTGCCACCAGCAGCTCTTCACGGCCGTTAAAAGCTTCAGCAGTCACGTTACCGCGGGGATCGATAACCAGGGCACCGCCGCAGAAAGTATGCCCGGCCCCGTCGTTACCCACTAGATTACAAGCGGCCAGGTAAACTGCGTTGTCGTAAGCCCGGGCGGTCATGTACTTCAACCAGATCTCCCTACGGTCACCTATTATAGTGGGCGAAGCATGGGGGGCGAAAATGATTTCCGCCCCTTTGATAAGAAAATGGGTCTCCCTGAGGTAACCACCTCTTCACCGGAAATCTAT
>JAENYQ010000113.1 GCA_016841675.1 Desulfotomaculum sp. | reverse complement strand
ACCGGACTTTCAGTCCGTTTCAAACCCACCGGCTTTAGCCGGTGGTAATTTAGTTTTGTTAATCAAAAGGGAGGGGTTATTATGTTGCAACAAACTGTACAGAGGATTGATGAGCTTGACGCGGAGGCCATGGGCAAGGCCAGGGATCGTATGGACAACTTGATTAAACCGCCGGGCAGCCTGGGAGAATTGGAGTTAATGGCCGTTAGGATGGCTGGGATTACCGGTAACCCGCGTCCACGGGTAGGAAAGCGTTCGGTAATTGTCATGGCCGGTGACCACGGCGTGATAGACGAGGGAGTCAGTGCAGCGGCCCAGGAAGTAACCGGACAAATGCTGCCTGCTTTCGTTAACGGAGTGGCCGGTATCGGGGTGCTGGCCCGCCATGCCGGAGCAGCGTTAACAGTTGTTGATATCGGAGTAGCCGGCGAAGTGCATGTGCCCGGTGTGTTACAGCGTAAAGTCCGGCCTGGTACCGGCAATATTGCAGTTGGTCCGGCGATGAATAGGGATGAGGCGGTGGCCGCCCTGGAAGTGGGTATCGCGGTGGCAGTGGATGAAATTGAACAGGGCAGCACCCTGATAGCCCTTGGTGACATGGGCATTGGTAATACTACGCCTTCCAGCGCCATACTGGCAGTGTTTGGCGGGTATGATGTTATCGATGTGACCGGGCGGGGCACCCTAATCAACGATGAGGTGTTGGAGAACAAAAGGCAGGCGGTAGTCAGGGCCCTGGAAGTGAACAAGCCGGACCGTTCGGACGGGGTGGATGTGCTAGCCAAAGTGGGCGGCCTGGAAATTGCCGGCCTGGCTGGTGTGATACTGGGTTGTGCATCGCGGCGAGTGCCAGTGTTGGTGGACGGGTTTATCACCGGTGCCGCCGCATTGGTAGCTGCCGCCATCGCACCAGTGTCCAAAAACTATATGTTTGCAACCCACCAGTCCGCTGAACCAGGCCACGGCATGATGTTGGGGATGTTGGGGCTGACTCCTGTGCTGCTGGCCGGCATGCGCCTGGGCGAGGGTACCGGTGCAGCGCTGGTGATGCATATAATAGAAGCTGCCTGTCGGGTGCTGGATGAGATGATTACCTTCCATGAAGCAGGCGTAGCCGACATGGAGGAGGACAAACTGCTCAAATAAAACTAAGCCGCACTTAGAGGACAAAAAGTGTGTCAAGGGGACGGTTCCTTTGACACACTTTTTGTCCTTTACCTTTATACGAGGTTTATCTCCCATATTAATTAATAAAAAAATATAATATCAGCTAAGTCCTGATGTTAATAAATGTTTTTAAAAGTTACTAGGTTTGCAAATAATCTCTTTAACCTTGGTATCGAAAAAATGGTTAGAATGGGCAGGGACAATTACGACTGCTGTATCGGCGCCTTTGCCGGATCCACCAATGACAATGACTTCTTTTCCGTGCGGTATAAAGCCAGCGTCCAGGGCCATGCCCGCAACTTCGACACATACCTTGACGCCTTGTCCAAGCATGCGCAGGGTCTGGGCCATTATCTCCGCAGGGTAAACCCCGCCAAACTTGTTGCGGATGGCTCGGTCAACACCGGCCAGCAGATGGGTGGTAAAAAGCACCTTGATTCCACTTGTGTTTAGCTCCCGTTCAGTTTCTTCGCTCATCCGTTTGATGCCGGGCCCGTCAAAACCAACATGATAACTTACGCACACTACGCTCCGCCCGCAACCGGCCAGTTTCCTGGCGGTGGCGCCGGCACTGGATGCAACCACTAGATACTCTATGTTTAGTTCGGCTGCCCTCTTCAGCGCTTCCTTGATAGTCAAGTCCGTATTATCAGGCCCTTTTTTATCCCAATACAAAAAATTCACTCCTTTGGCTTATTTACCAATTATTGTAGACAATCTACCGTAATAAAGCAAGGCAGGGGGTCAGGCCTGTCTTAACTATATTAACTGTATAAAAAAAGATTCTGCCATAACCTGCAGAACCTTTTACTGGTGGACGAGAGGGGATTCGAACCCCCGGCCCCCGCGTTGCGAACGCGGTGCTCTCCCGCTGAGCTACACGCCCCTTTTAGCGGTAAGGGGACACACTTATTCGGGTTAATGTCCCCAATGGTGCAATATAAATATTATCATATACAGGGTTTCTAATCAAGCAGGGTTTTATTCCCTGCCGTCAATCCCGGTCTGGTAATCGTATATCATTTTAGACAGATGATGTATTACCGTCATTGTATCACCGTATCCCGGGGTGCCTTTGCTGGTCACCACAAGGATATAGGGACGCCTGGGGTGTACTACATATGCCGCGTCGTTGTAGGTATGCTCCAGAGGCCAGGTGCCTATTTTATTTGCCACCCTGATGCCGTCGGGCAGCGGGGCAGGAATACGATCCTTGTAACGGGAGTTAAACAGGTGGTTCAGCAGCATAGTGCTATCGGTGGTACGAGAACGTGAAAAATCAAGCATTGCGTACATATAAGTGCCCAGGTCAAAGGGGCAGGTAATATTGGCGTTGTCATCTACTACTCTGGCGCCCAGGGAACGCATGAAATTTTTTATCTCCCGGCGGTCCAGCCTTTCCAATAACATGTTGGTAGCCACATTATCGCTTTGTATAACGGATAACTCGGATAACTGAGCCAATGTGTAACGGGAACCGGGTTTTTGCTCCTTTAAGATACCAGTACCGCCTTCCAGGTGCCT
Source organism: Desulfotomaculum sp. (assembly GCA_016841675.1). Lineage (GTDB taxonomy): Bacteria > Bacillota > Desulfotomaculia > Desulfotomaculales > Desulfallaceae > BRH-c8a. The sequence continues at coordinate 6,251 of JAENYQ010000113.1, read as the reverse complement.
CGCTGCGAAAAGCAGTTCATCGTTAAGGTCCAGCCGGCCTTCTGCCGCTTCACGATAAAGGTAAAGGTTTAGCGGCAGCTTAAAGGTGCTGGCAGCGTGAAAAGGTGTTAGCGCATTATAACCAAATTCCCGGCTGGAGTTCAGGTCAATGAAGTAAAGTCCGTAAGTACCTGGTTGTTCCACCAGGTAAGCAGATATCTCTTTTTTAAGGGAGCCGTAATCAGGCAAGTTAGGGGCGGGTTTTTTAAGAGGCATGTACATTACCGGGACGGACATAAACAGCAATAATGTTACAATGACAGTAAACATAACTCTGGCTGAGCTCACGTCAACCTCCTAAATAAACAGGGTTACATGTTAAATGTAGCACAAAAAATGTAATTAATCTACATTGAAGTAAAAAAATTACAAACATGGTACTTAAAATATTGCACTACTTGTCCCCAGGGGTTTAAATTCAAGGACTAAATATTATAAAATATAATCAAGGCCATTCATAAAAAAGTGCATGCAGGATGGATGAACGAAATGCTATTTAATCCTTTTGCCATGGTAAACAGAGATGAAGTAATTAGAAGAGTTAAAAAGATGCGGGCCGCTCATCCCGACCTCTCCGAGCGGGAACTGTGTGAGTTAATTATTGCCCGCAAAGCGCGCTTATGCGGGTTTAGCGGCGCGGTGACTGCCCTGCCGGCAGCCTTTCCGGTAGTAGGCACAGCGGTGACCCTGGTCGTCGCTGCCACCTTGGATGTAATGGCAGTAGGATACCTGATGGCGGAAATGGTGCTGGAAATGTCTGCGGTGCATGGGCGCAACCTGACTGCGCCTGGAGTTTCCAGGGAAGCGTTATGGGTTATGGGTTCCGCTGTAGGTGCGGACATGGCCAATAAATCGGTGAATAAGGCGGCGGTGCAGGGGATGTCCAACCAGGCCTTTGTGCGTCTGGTACAGGAAATATTGCTGGCTATGGGCATCAGAACCACCCAGAGGACGGTGCTGAGAATTATCCCACTGCTGGGGACTATTATATCCGGAACGGTTAACTATGTCATTTGCCGGAGGGTAGGCGTTATTGCAGCCAATTATTACGGTCATAACGGCTACGACAAGTGGGATAAAACCATCGATGTGGAAGGGGAAGTGCTGGACTAAAAAATGAATAACCCCGGCTATTTACCGGGATTATAACATTTCCTGTTTGACCTCATTAGCGTTCGGGCTGGCCCATAGGATGGAAATGGCCCGACCCACCGTATCCGGGTTGCCGCTGGTAAAAAACTTTTCTCTGCCGCAGTCGGTACCGTTCTTAAGTAAATTATCATCCGTAAGCACCTGAGCCACCCTCCGGGCAACCGCTTTTCCGGTATCTATTACTGCTACATCCGGCCCCACGATTAATTCCACCAGCGGTCGTAGTAATGGGTAATGAGTACAGCCCAGCACTACGGTATCCACGCCGGATGTTATTAGCGGGTCCAGAAATTTGCGCAGCAAACGCTCAGTTTCGGGATCATTAATTAATCCCATCTCTACCCGTTCCACTAACCCCGGACAGGGGACCGTAATAATTTCAGTATTGCCGGCAAATCGGCTGACTAGGGAATGAAACCTATTACCAGCCAGGGTTACACCAGTGGCCATTACACCTACCTTACCGTTTTGCGTAATGGCTGCGGCGGGCTTGACAGCCGGTTCCATGCCCACTATAGGGAGCGGGAACACCTGGCGCAGGAAATCTAGGCCGGCAATGGATGCGGTATTGCAGGCAGCCACAATTATTTTGACCTTGAAGCCAGTCAAAAAGCCAGTCACATTTTTAATACGCCGGCGGATAAATGCCGGGTCTTTTGATCCATATGGACAATGGGCGGAATCGGCATAGTAGATAATGTCTTCGGAAGGCAACAGATGCCGAATTTCATTCATCACCGATATTCCCCCCACACCCGAATCGAAAATCCCGATGGGATTCGGGTTGGACAATAAATTCACCTCAATCGGGTAAAAGCCGTTTACTTTATGCAGGCTTACAGCTTGGCGACCCGTGTTCAATTATATCAAATGGCGGGTTAAATATACATCCCTGGTAAGGCTATTTTCTGCCCCCGGGTCCGTAAAAAAGCTGGTGGGTGATTAAAAGGACCAGGACCAGGGCTAGTAATCCCGCTACAAGGTGATACCGCTGGGCGCTTTCCGAACCAAGGTATGAAGCAATTCCTAAAACCGAGGCAATAATTGTCACCAGGGCGGTTAATACGGCTAAAAACTTTTGCATGGGTTGTACTCCTTTTCAGGTATTTTATAATATTATATATTTAGCCTGCCGCACATACTTTCCTTTAAATTAACCGACGAAATGAGCAGTTATTGGTAGTAAATTACTCCCTGCTTTGATGCTTTTTTAATTGACATGGAATTGCTAATCACATATAATTAGTATTGCTTTATATATGCCGGAGTGGCGGAACTGGCAGACGCACGGGACTTAAAATCCCGCGAGTGGTGACACTCGTACCGGTTCGATTCCGGTCTTCGGCACCAGTAAAATATAGACTTCCGAGGTTGGTATGACTTGGAAGTCTATATTAATTTTTAATAAGTTTTAACATAAGAGAATATGGTTTTACAGCCGAATTCGGGAAACTAGCTCTACAGATTGCGGAAATGCTTATTTTTAGCGGGGCAACCGATGTGGTGGTCATAGACGTGGCTATCATGATACAACTCTGGGCTAAAATAGAGAAAATAGAGAAGTCACGTTGACTAAAATTTGACAAGCGTGTTATAATAACGCCTAAGCCATCGTAAAATAGACCCGTCACCTTCCAGATGATGGGTCTATTTTACAAAATTGTTTTTAGTTAGTGAGCGATGGATTTATTTTTAATGCCCAATTTGAATGGCATTTTAATTTAGCCAGTTGGGATAATAGAAATGGTTGTGGCTTTGCTGCTTTTTGCTGCTATGTTAATGAATAACCATTAGAGAGAGGGTATAATATGTTCAAAACGGTACTTGTTCCAGTTGACGGGTCTGGAGATTCTATTCTGGCTGTAGATCATTGCATAGAGCTTGCAAAAAACATAAAAATAGAAAAAATAGTGCTTTTACATGTGTCTACAATTCCCGACAGGCTTCAATCAATCTCCGGCAAACTTGGCAGTATCTTTTTTAAAATGAAAGATCAACTAACTGAATATGGAGAAGAAAAACTAGCTGAAGCAAAAAAAAGGATTGAAGATAATAATAAGAATGTATTCGTGGAAACAAAGCTCGGATTTGGTGATGCGGCCTATAATATTGTTGAAGAGGCTAATAAAGAAAAGTGCGATTTAATTGTAATTGGAAGCAAGGGTCTCAGTGGGACAGAAAGCAAGTTGATAGGAAACGTCAGTAATTATGTGGTTCATAATGCTAAATGTACGATAACTGTCGTAAAGAAAAAAAGTAATTAAATTAGCTCATCTTTAACATAAAATTCAAACTAATCTTGTATGGTATTCCACAACTTGGTCCTTAATAGCCCTGATAACAGTTGCGGGGTGAACTGGTGAACCCGGGGTGTTGGTTTTGGTTCGAGTTGATTGAGCCAGTTTGTGATTTTTGTTTAATTTTTCAAATCCACTCTTGGTTGGGGTGGGTTTTTATTTTGTCCACACATCTCACTCAGTTAACAAATTAGAAGGATGGAAATATAAACCTATGAAAAATTTGGTTATTGCTGAAAAACCATCGGTGGCCAGGGATCTAGCCAAGGTTCTGGGTAGATTTACAACAAAAGAAGGGTATCTGGAAAACGAAAACTATATCGTTACCTGGGCCATAGGACACCTGGTTGAATTGGCTGCTCCAGAGGACTATAATGCAGAGTTTAAAAAATGGAGCATTGATACACTTCCCATTATGCCCGGTGTTTTCAAGCTTAAACCAAACCCTGGTACGGCTAAACAATTCGGAGTTGTAAAACAGTTGCTTAACCATCGAGAAGTTGCCGCCGTTATAAACGCTTGCGATTCCGGTCGCGAAGGTGAACTCATTTTTCAATACATTTACCAACTGGCGGGCTGCCAAAAGCAATTCAATCGCCTGTGGTTGTCGGAAACAACTCCGGCAGCAGTGAAAAAGGCATTTGCCTCACTGCGTTCGGATGCGGAAATGGCCAACCTCGCTGCCGCTGCTCGAGCCAGGAGCCAAGCGGATTGGCTCATCGGCATAAATGCAACTAGGGCATTCAGCGTGCGGTATAATACAATACTTTCCGTGGGACGTGTTCAAACACCCACCCTGGCCCTTATAGTAAACCGGGAAAGGGAAATAAAAAACTTTACACCCACTCAATACTGGGAGCTTTATGCCCAGTTCGCATGCCAGGGTAAGCAGTCATACTATGGCAAGTGGTTTCGCGATAAAATTTCTAGGTTTGATAAATCGGAAGATGCTTTGGCAGTACATAGTAAGGTTGTTGACCAACCAGGTAAGGTAACTCTGGTTGAGGATAAAGAAGTATCTGAGCTGCCGTCAATGCTGTTTAATCTCAACGACCTGCAAAAAGAAGCAAATAAAAAATTTGGCCTATCGGCAGCCACAACGCTGGCCATTGCCCAGGCCCTGTATGAGACAAAAAAATTGCTCACCTATCCCCGTACCGATAGCAGGCACCTGACACGTGACCTGGCCGAGACCATTCCCAACAGGTTAGCGGCGCTTTCTGGTGTGCCGGAATATGCACGATTCGTTACCGTGGCCCAGGGAGCAGGCATTCCAGGTAAAAGATACGTTGACGACAGTAAGGTTAGTGACCACACAGCCCTGATCCCAACCGATGTTAGGCCTGACCCGAATAAATTAACACCTGATGAACGTAGGATATATGACCTGGTGGTTCGCCGTTTTCTGGCGGCATTCTTTCCCCCGGCCCGGTACCGGCAAACCAGAGTGGTAACAGAGGTGGTTGAAGAGACCTTTGCATCTACAGGCAGGGTTCACCTGGATAGTGGGTGGAAGGCAGTATATGACACTGAAGAAAGTGAAAAAGGCAGTGATGATGAGCAGAGCCTCCCACAACTGGTTCAGGGGGAAAAAGTCCATACCGTCAAAACGAAGGTTCAGGAAAAGGAAACCAAACCGCCAAAGAGGTATACCGAGGCAAGCCTGCTGGCTGTCATGGAGGGAGCCGGTCGACTGATAGACGATAAGGAATTGAAAGAGGCCATGAAAGGACATGGTTTGGGTACCCCGGCAACTAGAGCGGCTATCATTGAACGCTTGATTAAGGTGGCCTATATAGAACGCCAGAAGAAAAATTTAGTACCTACCACCAAAGCCGAAACATTGATCAGTTTGGTACCGGAAATAATTAAGAATCCTGATTTCATCGGTAAGTGGGAAAAAACATTAGCAGATATAGAAGCCGGCGCAGCTGATCCGGAAGAGTTTATGACCGGGATTAAAAAAATAACTACCGAAATTGTTGAACTTACTCGCAACCATGCCGCAAGTCAGCTGCCGCCCCAAAAAGAGCCCCTGGGCAAATGCCCGTTATGTGGCAAAAACGTAATCGAAGGCAGCAAAGGTTACGGCTGCAGCGGCTACAGGGGTGGGTGTAAATTTGTAATCTGGCATCAGATAGCTGGTAAAAAGCTTAGCCTAGTACAAGCTAAAACTCTACTGGAAAAAGGTCAAACCAAGATCATCAAAGGTTTTAAATCAAAAAAAGGTAAAAAATTTGACGCAGCACTGCATTTAAAAGGCGGCAAAGTGGAATTCCTGTTTAATAGCGAAGCTGAAAAACAACCCCTTGGTAAATGCCCGTTATGTGACCAAGACGTTATTGAATTTATCAAAGGGTATGGTTGTAATGGTTATAAAGAAGGCTGTAAATTTGTAATTTGGAAAGAAATTTGCGGTAAAAAGATTACCGAAAAACAGGTCCAGGATTTATTGCAAATAGGTAAAACCGATTTAATAAAAGATTTTAAATCAAAGGCTGGTAAAAATTTTAACGCAATTTTAGTGTTAAAGGATGGTAAATTAGGATTTGAATTCATTGATGGGTAGTGATGTAGGGTATTGAAGTTCTTGTCGCTTTGTTTTTAGATGAAGACCTTTGAAAAATGGTATAATAATTGCAAGGTATAATAATTGCAATATGAAAGTATCATGGCATAGCAGTACCGGGTACGGACAAAATTTATATTTTAATACGAAAAACCCGTCATGGTAAGCAATCCACTAACTTAGTTGAGGGTTTA
>JAENYQ010000112.1 GCA_016841675.1 Desulfotomaculum sp. | reverse complement strand
ACCTTGCCCCATTTTCATACTAGATTGTGTCGCACCGCGGCATGACAGTTTTAGGACGTTTTCCAGTTTTACCATCTGGGGGATTAATATCTTGTCTAAAGTTCTTGATAATAGTTTAATTAAATCCTGGTCATTGGTGTTGCTTAGATATGTTTCAACATTGATGATGTTTAAATGCCTTGTGGTTAACACATCCCACACCCTGGCAACCTCATCAATGTTAAGACTGTTGTCCTTAGCAGTGGCCGGTGGCGGAGCTTTAAAAACCTGTCTGCCGCTCCCTAATTCCATTAAGAGGCTATACCCCTTCATATCATCAAAAAGCAAATCGGTAAAAACCTTGCGGACCGTTTCCCTGGTGCATGCTCCCACCGCTTCAGCGTCGTGTTTTAATACAACACCACCCCACGTAAGCAAATTGCTAATTATTTCATCATCACTCAGCTTAACATCCTGCCCCACACCAGGTTTTCCCTGTGCGGTCTTGGGAGCGGGGCGCGGCGGAACTGAAAAACCTTCCTGCTTCAAAGTATTTTCCAGTTTTCGCACCCGGTTCAACATTATTACCTGAATTTGTCCCTTTAAGATGATCATTAGCTCGTTATCTTCCGTACTCATTAAATAAGTTTCTAAAACGGTGATATTCTCAAGGCCTGCCGTCAGCCCGTCCCACAAATAAAAAATTTCGCCAGCGTGCAAGGGCTTATTATCTTTAGGCTGAGCTATTTGAACCACTTTGGCGAGGGGTTGGAGAATTGATAATAAATTCAAGCAGCGTACCTCCCACAATTGGCTTTTTATGCATAAATTCATTTCTATTTTTATTATTTATGAGTTGTTTTATTTTATTACAGGCCTTTTAGCATACTCATTTCAGCAGTTATATTAATTTTTCCCTATCTACAATTAGATATGTATAGGGTTTAAGCTACTTCATTTTCCCAAGTTTCCCAGCTTTCCGGTCTTTGGCGGAGTACCTGAAATTAAAGTATACCTGCAAAGTACAAAACGATTATGCGCCATTAGCAAATATAAAAACGGGGGGCCGCGGCTGCGGAAGCTTATTGAAATCAAGCTGGCATGTCCTACCGCCTAAGTATAATTGCAGCAAATAACAAGACAAGTCCCTATCCCCTTGTGAATTCCTCCTGTTGTTAACGCACAAAATAAAAATTACTATAATGGATAAAATAAAAAAACATTGGGGAAGGGTAGTATTTAAAATGAAAATACTTGAATCATTTGAGAAAATTAGTGACTTTGGGCAGTCAAAGGCAGATCTGCAAACAGAATTAAATGTGTTTGAAGCAGGGCACCTTTGGAACCTTTTGACATTGAAGTATGATGTCAAACTTAAAAACTATTGATAAAAACAAACTAAGGGTGATATTATGAAGTTTACAAAGTTGCTAGAAGGAATAAGTGACCTAGGGGATTCTGTACAGGATAAACAAAGGACAATATCTGCATTAGAGGTGGGCCATATCTGGGATAAGTTGGTGGCCAGATACGATATCGTCGAATACACCAATATCCTCAATGGCTTCGTTAAGGATCCAGACCTTAAATTGCTGATGGCCGGTGGCATTAAAGTACTGGATAGACACATCAAGGATTTAGAGAAAATCTCCACCAAGTATGGTATCCCTATGCCGCAAAAGCCTCCAGCAGGATTTGTTAGCACTACTAATGTCGAAGCTCTAAACGATAGGTATATATTCAGGAGGGTGTTCACTGGGGTACAGAGCTTCCTACCAGTGCATATGTTAGGCTTTACTCAGGCACCATCATCAACAATCAGGGAGCTTTTCAAGGCGCACTTAATTGAGGAGATGCAAATATATGACGAGCTATTAGAATACGGGAAGTTTAAGGGATGGATAGTAGACCCTCCAGCATATAGAATTTAATATGTCGACATCATAAAACTGTAAGACATCCCAAGAGCGTTTAGATTCCGGCTAACTCTGGTATACTTGTATAAGAAAAATAACAAGTAACCCCGTCTAGATTTAATTCCTGGCGGGGTTATTTTCATGGGCTTCCTCTTTCCTCTAAGGTTCCCCTTGCAGCCTGAACCGTACGTAAAACGTAGATCCTTCTGGACTAGTGTCAAAATCGATCACGGCGTTGTGCCTGGCAGCTATGTTATAGCAAACTGCCAAACCAATACCCGTGCCTTGCTCTTTAGTTGTGAAAAATGGCGTGCCCAACCTTTTTCGCACTTCTGGATCAATACCTTGGCCCTGATCACGTACGGCCATAATTACTTCATTCCCCAGGGTATAAGTATTAATCGCGAGGCTACCGCCACCAGACATGGCCTGCAAACCATTTCTGGCCAAATTAAGAATAAGTTGACGCATTTCGTCCTTATCCATAGGGAAATTTGGTATTTGGCCAAGTGTAAATTCGACGTGGTTATCCGCCAGAAGGGCATCCGACTGTAACATTGGGCCCAGGGATTCAATCTGGTCATTCAAATTTCGGCTGATTAATTTTAGGGGTCTGCTCCTGGCCAAGGAAAGGAACTCAGTAATAATTGCGTTAGCTCTGTCTAGTTCGTCAATCATTAGATTGAATTGCTCTGCATAAGGGCTGAAATCATCCTTGGCATTAAATAACTGTAAAAAACCTCGTACCGTGGTCATGGGGTTTCTGACCTCATGAGCAATGCCTGCTGCCATTTCCCCGATGGTATTTAGCCGGTCCAAGCGGGACAATTCTCGGTTTAGTTGTTCGCGTTCCGTAATATCCAAGACTGCCGTGACATAGCAGGAAGGGTGGCCACCGTTACAATTTAGCGGCACGGTAATCAGTTGAATTTGCACTACTTTTTCGCCCTTAGTAACTAAACCCATTTCAGATACTACCCTTTCCTTGGTTTGCTTGCAGCGACGTAAATGGTCAAAAAAAAGCTTGACTTCACTCTTCACGATATAAATATACATGGGCATATTTAACAGCAGCGTCCGTTCAACACCGATGAGGTTCGCTGCCGTCAAGTTTACATGAATAATGCGGCCACTGTTATCAAAGACAACACAGCCCACCGGGGCAGCATCATAAAGCATCGCATAATAATTCCTGGAATCTTCCAGTTCGGCCTGGTTCTCAAGCAGCGCCTGATGTCGCGCTTCCAAGTCATCCTGATAGTTTTGCTGTTCCTCAGTTAGGATGTGTGCTGCTTCTTCTTCCGCATTTATGCTGTCGGTAAGTTGTAGAGAGTTTGCGGATTTAATATCTTCGGGCTTTGCTGCAGCATTTCGCTTCAACATATTATCCCTACTCTCTTAGACATGGGACAAGGGGACAGGTACCTTATCCCACATTATTTAATTCTACTTGTCCTATAAGCTAATCGGAGCGGTATTTTTTGTTCGCCTAAACCTGGTCGGTGATATCTTGGATGGACATCAGAATTAACTTGCTCTTGCTGCTTGAGGGGATGCGGCGGGCGTTAATCAGCATGGTCCGGCGGCCGATATGGGGAAAGTCATGATTGACTTTAAAATCCTTAAAAGAGGAATTCTGGTGCAAAATGTCTTCCATTAGCAGTTTTAGCCCGGGGATGTTCCACTGGCCATTCCCAAGCTCAAAAAGATTTTGTTTTACCGACTCATCAATGGTGACCTGAAAGGTCTCATAAAAAGCTCTGTTGGCCGACCTCAGGGTCATATCAGCGTCCAGTACCAGAAGAGGTTCGCGGACAGTCTCTACGATTGCTTCGGCATACTTACGCGCCTCTTGTGAAACCACGAGCTCTTTTACCGAGTCGATATCAATGAAGGTAACCACCACGCCATTAATATTATTATCCAAGGTTCGGTAGGGTCGTATTTGCATGCTGTACCAGTGCCCGTCCCGGTCCTGAACTTCACGCTCTTTGCCAGCCAGTGTCTCAATGACTTCTAAAGCCTCATCTTTTAAGTCGGGAACAATGATATTGGGATTGATATGGTCGATAGGCCGCCCAATGTCTGATGAAATAAGATTTAACTTCTTTTCGGCTACCGAGTTGAAGCGGCGGATTTGCAAATTGTTATCAAGAATCACAACGGGGAAATTAATGCTGAGAAACAAGTTCTGCACATCACTGTTAATATCACTGAGTTCTAGATTCCGATTTTGCAATTCTTCATTTAAGGTAAGCAGTTCTTCATTGGCCGACTGCAGTTCTTCCTTACCGGTTTCCAGCTCTTCATTCATACTCTGCAGTTCTTCGTTACTGGACTGGATTTCCTCGTTCGCCGTCCGGAGTTCCTCGTTAGCTGACCCGTACTGTTCAACCACAGATTGCAGATACTCTTTGGTGGCAGCCAGCTCTTGCTGCACTTCCAGTTGATTCTCCTGTTCCCCAACGTTTCCATCGCAATGAGGGCATTCCTCCCTGCCAGGACCAGTCAGACTCGTGTCCTCAAACAATACCAAATAGTAACATTCATTGATAGAAGTACCATTAATGGGAATAACATTGACATTTACTTGCTTTTTTAAGCCATTGTAAACAACACGTAGTCCTTCTTTTAAGACGGGGGCGTCTTCCTTTTTGGCCCGGCTAATGGCGGCACTTAGTCCCAAGGCCAGATCAGTACGAGCCATTTTTAGAATATTAAGGCTGGGCGGCCCGGCTGCGTGCTCAAGGTATGCTCCGGTTCGGCCGCGAAACTGAATTACTTCTAGGTTACTGTTGATGATGACCCCGGCTGGAGCATACTTGTCTAATACCAACTCGTCAGCTGTTTTTTGCAGGTCAAAGGTCGCTACCGCGGGGTCCCGCTTTAGCATGACGTTGGCACCGGTTTCCAACCCCGCCGCCGCCATTTCGTTGAACACCAGGTTAGATATATATGGGTTTTGCACAGCCTTTTTGGCATAAATCTTATACTTTTTATCCACTAGTTCAAATAAGTCCGAAAATGCACCCACAGACTCCGAGGTGCCCAGAATAATGAACCCGTCCGGCTTTAGGGAAAAATGAAAAATTGGAAACATCCTCTTTTGAAAGGCCGGTCCCAGATAAATCATCACATTGCGGCAGCTTATCAGATCCATGCGGTGAAAGGGCGGGTCTTTAGTCATGTCATGCCGGGCAAAAACACACAAGTCACGGATGGTTTTGTTAACTTGATAACCTTTCTCCACCTCGACAAAATAACGGTTTAGCAGTGCGGGGGAAACGTCTGACGTAATGCTTTTAGGGTATATACCTGTTCTAGCCCGGGTAATAACTTTTTCGTTAATGTCAGTAGCATAAATTTGAATTGGTGTTTTAGAAGCATCATCATCCAGGTATTCCAACATAGTAATGGCCATAGAATAAGCTTCTTCACCGGTGGAACAACCCGGCACCCAAACCCGAATAGGCGTATTAGCTTCCCTCTCCTTGATAATATTTGGAAAAACCAGTGTCTTAAGATTTTCAAAGGAATCGGGGTACCGGAAAAAGTTAGTCACACTAATTAGAATGTCCTGGCATAAAGCCATAACTTCCGTTGCATTTTGGACTAGGTAGTCTACGTAGCCAGCCAGGTTATCTATGTTGTGTAGAACCATGCGGCGTACAATACGTCGTTCTACAGTTAATTGTTTATATCTAAAAAAATCAATGCCAGAGGTAGTCCGCAGTAGCTCGATAATTTTATTCAGTTCATCAGCCCGCTCAGAAAACTGACCTCCAGCCGAGGAGCCGATACCAACAATGGGGTATTGCTTGGTCCAGTCTTCACCGCTTGATTTATTATCTGCCAATTTCTTAAGCTCCCTCCGGTGCTATACTACTCCTATCCTCTTGGTTCACCTCATTTGAACAAACTTCTTTTTTACTCATTATTTTTAATTACTTTGACAATAAATAATAAATTTCCTTTGGATAATATGTCGAATTGTGAAGAACACAGGAAATTAATATATTTCGCAAACGCGATGTGCTTGCCCAGTAATGAGAAATATTACTCAAAATACTTATCACGCGTCTTACATTATATGGAGTATAGTATGGCGGGATAGAAATGGCTTATTTTGAAAAGATAATTAACCATAACCAAAGAAGGATATGAAAAGCGGAGGAAGTTTGGAATGCCCTCTCTGTCCTCGGGGAACGGGTTGTGTTCGTCCCGTTGATTAAGGTGAAAAAATGTAATGTCGTTTTTATCAAACATTAAACTAATATGAGAAAGAGCTTTGTAAGCTCTTTTTCTTTTTGGGCGTCTGGCTCAAGTGCCCCACTCCGATGTGCGCCGTTTCGTAAAGGGACTAGTGAGCGACACCGCTTAAACAGGCACCCGACGGACAAGGTCGTGGTGTGCCCGGGGAAACGGCCCGGTGTGCACTGGCAGTACATTCTCTTACTCCCGGTAACGTACAGGAGCGCTGTTAAAAAGCAGATTGTAAAAATAGTATTCATGCACTATACTGTTTTCATGCTTGCTGACTATGGCCCTGCCAGTACACATGGAACCCTTTGTTCGTAGCAAGGTTCTGTTTGTAAATAAACAACTAATTGTGGCCATATCCCGGGACGGCGAAATGTTGATCCCTGGCGGCCAGGATACGGTTATAGCCGGTGATGTTATTTATCTGCTGGGGACACTCAGTCTTGGAGGCGTAATAGCTTGAACAAGGCACTGGTTTTACGCACGCTTGGTCTGGTATTGCTATGTGAAGCGGCGGCCATGCTACCATCACTGGGTATCGCCCTTTACCTGCATGAATACGCTTACCGGGCCTTTATTATTTCGGTAATTATAATCGGGTTAATTGGCGCTGCTTTGGTTTGCACTAAGGTGCGCTCCAGCGATGTGGGTTACCGGGAAGGTTTTGTTATTGCCACTGCCGGCTGGTTGTTCATGGCACTGTTTGGCACCCTGCCCTTTCTACTGTCCGGGGCTATCCCCGGTTTGGCCAATGCTTTTTTCGAAACTATGTCGGGGTTCACCACCACCGGGGCAACGGTGCTTGTAGACGTTGAAAGCCTGCCTAAAAGTATTCTTTTCTGGCGCAGTATAACTCACTGGCTGGGTGGCATGGGTGTTATTGTGCTTACCCTGGCCCTAATTCCGTCGCTTAAAATAGCCGGCATGAAACTGTTCCGGGCCGAGGTGCCCGGCCCGACCAAGAGTAAGGTGCTGCCCCGGGTGGCCCAGACATCCCGCGAGTTGTATAAGTTGTATGTAATTATCACGGTGGCCGAGGTAGTCGCCCTGAAATTAGCCGGGCTGTCCTGGTTCGACTCGTTTATTCAAACCTTTGGCACTGTAGCCACCGGCGGATTTTCTAACTATAACGCCAGCATCGGCGCATTTGCCAACCCGGTGGTACATTACATCATTATATTTTTTATGCTCATTTGCGGCATGAACTTTGCTTTGCATTTTCTTGCCCTGCGCGGTGATTTCCGCTCCTATCTTAAAGATCCGGAAACCCGTCTGTACATGTTTATAACCACTGGCGCCTGCCTGTTAATTGGGGCCAACCTAATAGCTTCCCTGGGCTATAACGCAGAGGAAGCATTTCGGCAGTCGGCTTTCCAAACCGTTTCCATCCTCACCACCACCGGTTATGCCACCGCTGATTACACCCACTGGCCTTTTTTTAGCCAGGCCGTTATTTTTCTGCTGATGTTTATTGGCGGTTGCGCCGGTTCCACCAGCGGCGGTATGAAAAATGTACGTTACCTGATTATGTTTAAAACCGTCTCCCGACAAATTGCCAGGCTCATTCATCCCAAAGCGGTAATTCCGGTGCGGCTGGGCCGTAATGTAATCCCCGAGGAACTGGTGGCAAGTGTGCAGACCTTTTTCTTCTTATATTTGGCCATTCTAATGGGCTGCACGCTGGTTATCGCCGCTATGGGATTCGACATGCTCAGTTCGCTGACCGCAGTTGCAGCTAGCCTGGGCAACATCGGACCAGGTTTCGGTGCCGTGGGTCCAATGTCGAATTTTGCCGCCATTCCCGACCTGGGGAAAATACTTTTGGCCTTGTGCATGCTGGTGGGGCGCCTGGAAATCTATACAGTGTTAGTGGTATTAAGCGTCCGGTTCTGGCGGACAAATTAAGCAAATTATATTCAATGGAAAATCCGCGCTTTCTTTTTCCATCATTAGCTCTAATTAGTTTTTATCTCATGTGAGGTATCCAACCGGCGAAGGGTAAATACTGTTGCCGCACCATATATTATAGCGCCGATAAATTGAGAAAACTGTGTGTTTGGTCCTGTCTTATATAAATGAGGAACTTGAAATAACACCGGAATAGCATAAATTATGAAAAAAGCAATAATACCATAAAATATACCTTTTAGTAAGTAACCTCTGGAGGTGATCTTGGGTATTAAAAATGCAAAGATTACACCCAGAAATCCAGCCCATATAATCTGCATGGTAAAAGACATTATAGTTTCATAAATATTTTGCGGTGGTTCTCCATACATCATCATCGCGGCCCAGTCCAGGTAACGGAATGAGCCAAAGTTTAAGAAATAATAAGAAAACAAGTCCCATGCTTCCATAGATAAACCACCAATAACTCCGGCTATTATTCCTCTAAATGTTCTATCCATGAAATGCCTCCCATTTTGAACCTTTAGTGATATTGTGGTTGTTGCTGCTGACCTTGGTAATTTGGCTCTTCAGCCATCCAGTTTGGCTGTTGCCGCTGTTTTGTTAGGTTTCTTTCAGGCCCACCAAGTTCAGCCAGGTTCATTTCCTGGTAACTGTTCCTATGGCAAGCTTGATCAGGTTACCGCTGAGACCAGCTATTGCACCTAATATGAGCCTGTCCTTTATCTTGGTCATTAAATGCACGCCTCCCTATATACTTTCTTATTATTTTGTATCAATTGGGCTGTGGTAATGCTGGCAAGATAATACAGAAAAGCCATGCTCTTACCAATAATGTGTTTTGGAATTAAATTAAATTTTGGTATAGGGATGAAGCACAAGAGGAACATTAAACTTCATATGAAGTACGAGTACATTCGAAAAACATATAATCCCAAATACCATATAAAGGGTGATTTAAAA
>JAENYQ010000111.1 GCA_016841675.1 Desulfotomaculum sp. | reverse complement strand
GATTCTTCGCTACGCTCAGAATGACAGATTTGTTGTATTCATAGCAATGACACGGACCTTGACTTTTTTAGTGGTCTCCCGGGTATTGGCTCATTATAGATTTGCAATTGAAGTTTTGTCTCTTAGCCAATTGTGCTTTAAATAATGATATGTTATAGTGGTTTATAGATTGTGATATAAATTACATGCATTTAATTTTATATGGAGGTAGCAGGTTCATGATTCTTGGTACTCTGGGATGTGTGAAAAAAATCTTGCGGCCAGACGAACGGGTTCTGAAAACCGTTGCCGCAAATATGGGTGACAGCGAACATTGCTTGCTGGTCCTTACCAGCCACCGAATAATTATTACCACTGATAGCTTTTGGGGCCAGGGAGTAATCTTGTATGTACTGGAGTACCCGGAGATCAGGGATATAAACGTTGATAATATAGAAAACATTCTGTGCAGCCTGACCATTACCACCGACACTGGAAAAATCGATCTAGGCGTTACTCAATCAAATATTAACGAGATTCAAAAAATTATTAACACCGGGAGCGGCACTAAGTTCAAGTTTGAATCTGTTCCCGTTAACCGGCGCCTGGTAAGTAACAAGTGGTCCACCCTGACGCTGATTGTTGTTTTACTGTTATCCATCCCTTTCATTACTAGTAAGTTCCAAAACTGGGGCCAGACACATTTCAAGCAAAACGCCCCCGTTTTGTCCGCTTCGGAACGGCGTGAAACTTATCGGGAGTGGGGGGGTAAAATTCAGGACTACTGGAATAACCGTGCTGATGAGCCAAGTATTATTGAAAACATTGACGTAGAAGAAAAAGAAGCTGAAGTTTTAATCAACGTGAATATGAATAACTTTGACGCAGAAAACGTCGGTGATTTTGCCGATTTTATTGGCGGCAACTTTCGATTAAACTTTTATGATCAGCAGGCCACCTTAAACATTTACAATCCGTATCCGCACCTGGTTCTGGTCCGGAAGTTCAATGCCACAAACAGCGGCCAGGACTAATACCTTGACTGATAAATTCCTGCACCCTTTATATTAATCACTTGTACTTTTATGGCTATCAGACTTTTGTCCAAGGACTTTTGTGTCGCTGCACTAATTAACATGTTTACCGGAGTGTAACAAATGCGTTTTAAGATGCCTTTTTTCCGCAACCAAAGCTTGACCAAGCAATTATTGATCATTGTGCTGCTTGCTTTGATTATCCCGGCGGCTGTAATGTTGTACGATATTTTTTACGCGTCTAAAACTGAGGACGTATTAATCAAGCAAAACGAAACCAAATTAATACGCATTACCGACTTGACCCATGAGCAAATTATTGACCAATATAATGATGTCGACCTGGAGTACGATAACCATAAACTTACGGATATATTTAAAACGGTCGCAGACCCTTTAGTCAAGCTTTACCCGGGTGTGCGCATCTGCTTTTATGAAAAAAGTACTGATAATATTATTATCCTCGGCTACCTTCACGATTTCGGCATGCGCCTCCCGGAAGAAAAAAAAGAACGCGAGAGGCGCATTTATAACGAAACAAAGGCTGGGATTTCAGCGGTTTTAGCTGGCGGAACACCCATCACCAGGTTGGGTAAAACCTATGACGACATGTTCTTGGAATACCTCGTGCCCGTAAACATTAATGACCAGACAGTGGCAGTAATTTGGGCGGAAGAAATGATGCACCCAATGTTTGCCCAGAGTTCACGTGTACGTCTAGTCCTTCGTTACGTTATATTTAGTATTTTCGGCTTAGGCGCGGCCGCTTCACTAATTACCATCTTCGGATTGGTCAGCCGTATTAGGACTATTAAAGATGGGACCATCAAGCTGGAAAGCGACCTGAACAATAATCTGCCGGTCATGCATGGAGAAATGGGCCAAATCACTGCTGCTATCAACAAAATGGCCCGGGGACTGGCCGAAAAAGAGCAACTGCTGGAGCAATACCGGCGCTCTGAAAATTTAATCGCCATGGGGCGCACGATCACTGAAATCGCCCATGAACTGCGCGCTCCTATCAGTGTAATTCAGGCTACCGCCCAAGCCATTCAGCTTAATTTTCAGGATACACCCCAGTTAACTGATTTCTTGAATAGAATAGAACAACAGGTTGAGCGCCACAGTAAACTTATTAACGAATTGCTTGATTTTGGCCGCCCCGACCCGGGAATTATTGAAACTTTGGACCTGAACGAATTAATTAATTCCGTGCTTGAAGCAAACAAGCCACTGTTGTTAATAAAAAACATTAACGTTGACACTGCAAACTTGGGACAAAAACCGTTAATCATTAAAGGCAATGCTGAAAAACTCAAACAAGTATTTATCAACCTCATAATCAATGCTCTTGAGGCCATGAATAAGAATGGAACCTTGACCATTAGCACCAATACTGACAATGGAGAAGCCGTGGTCTCGGTTCACGATACGGGGGCAGGCATTCCATCTGAAGAACTGGCCAATATTTTTGAGCCTTTCTATACAGGCAAGGCTAAGGGTAACGGGCTGGGGCTGGCAATTAGCAAGCGGATTATTCAAATCCACGGAGGAACCATTGAAGTGGAAAGCGAAAAGGGGAGCGGTAGCAAGTTTACCTTTCGTTTGCCTTTGGGAGGAAAGGAGTGATCATGAATTGAGTAAAGCCAGGAAAATTGTAGTGGCCATTTCGTTGTTTGGAATCTTACTGCTTATATCGTCCTACTTCAAGAATTAACCGGTTCATCCGTTCCGCCAGGGAACGGATTGTGATGTAGGTATTATTGTAATTATTAAATATAGGTTTTTGTGTTTTTATTTTTTGCCGTTAACCCTATTATACAGTGTTAAGGTAATAAAAAAGAGCCCGTCAAGTGGCTCATTATACACATTTAAATACATTTAACGTATAGGTAAATGGTCATTATACTATATTATCGGGGGGAACGGTGAGTGATGGCGCACAGTTCATAACAACAAGAAAGCCCCATAGTCATTTTCTTTAAGTTCCTAAGCCAAGTTTGACGAAATCAGAACCCAATCCCAGGTTTTGCAGGGCACTTAACCGGTTAAGTAGTCCCTTGAAAACTCCGCTTTCATCCAGGACAGGGAATGCCGAAACGTCCGACCGATCCACATACTTTAACACGCTAGCTACGGTTTCTCCGTCCCGTAGGCTGATGCTCTCCAATGGTAGCATTATTTCTTCCACATTGAGTCCTGGTTGACTCAAAATGCACGAAAATATGGATTGACTATCTAGGAAACCCGTAATTTTTTTTGCGGTATTTAGAAAATGGGGATCGAAGGTCTCCAGGAATATCTCGAAAGTAATCATACCCACTAATGTATCATTTTCATCCTTAACCATTATCATCCGGTAATCGTTTAGAGGGAGTTCTCTGCAAATTTTGTAAAATTCCCCCATGGCCTTCCACGCTTCCTGCAGTTTTGTGCCCTTGCTGACAATGGGATACTCATCCACCCGCAACATGATGTCAACAACTTTTTTTTCTTTCATTGTGAATACCTCCTTAAATTTGCTTAACTAAATACTAAAACACGCACCCGATATTGTAAATAAATTTCCCTGTAATAAACATATCTGCCGGGTCAATGCCCTTACCGAATTGGCCAGTATTTCACATGCAATGATATTGTGATGACAAATTTTCTATTGGGCTTGTTTTATTGGTTTGTTAGCTAAAAGTTCATGGCGTGCTGAGGATTTGACTATGAATGAGCAAACACAGAGGGAACTTCTTTAAGCGCGTGTTTTGAATGGCTAGCACATTTGACATAACTATCCGTTTGTGTTAAGAATGATTATAAAAATACTACTCTATTTATATCCGCATATGGAGTGGTATAATTAGCATTAATTTTCGCAATATTCTTTAATATTTGGCTCAAAGGAGGTGAATAAAATGGGTAGGCCTACAAGGATTATGGATCTCATGCGAACTGTGCGCGATTATCCCGTCATTACACCGTCGGATACCATTACAAAAGCGTGGCGGGTTATGAGCAGGTTTTACCGGGATAAACGCGATGAACCGGGCAATGAAAGCCCGGTGCTGGTGGTGGATGAAGAAAGCCGGTTGGTAGGGCTGGTAAACAGGGGAATTATAATGAGAAATATAGATTCCAGGTTGTACGGCATCGCTTTAAGGGTGCCGGGCGGCTTCTTGGAAAACGACGAGAACGGGGCAACTGGTTGCCTGCTACCCCGCCGGATGGTCAGCGCGGTGATGCTTCCCGCCGGTAAGATAGCCCTGAAAAGCACCGACACCACCGTTAAAGCTTTGTTCATGCTATTAAATAACAACCTCGGCACTCTCCCGGTAATTAATATCTATCAGCAGGTTATCGGCATGGTGCATGCGGGTGATGTATTCCACAATCACGGGCTGGGGTCCGGTTTCTGCAAAACGGCTTTTATGGGCTATGAGTATATTCAATACGGCCTTTTTGACGATTATTACGCCGGCTATGATGAAACTGTTGAAAAAAAAGTAGCCCCGCAGCACGGGGCATTATAAAAGGGGTTAAGACCATAAGACCAATATATATGAAAACAAAGGCCGGGCCGGCATACCCGGCCTTTGTGTCGCAGTGGCAGTTTACTTAATGCTGGGCCAGGGGAGGAAATTCCAGTAACCGAACACGGCTACTCCCCACAGAATTACTAATGATATGAATATGGCCGGTATGCCGTACTTGATGAAATCAAACACGGACAGCAAGTGCTCCCCGGTATCCGGGTCCCGTGCCATACCGTAGCAGATGGCGTTGTTCACTGTTCCCACTATCATAGCGTGAGCGTAGGATGAACTGAAGGAGCAGGCCAGTCCCACCTTCCACAGGTGGACGCCCCCGATTTGGGCCATTGGGAGTATCACCGGCCCGATAGCGCCCACCGTGGCGCCGTCCGACATAAAGTTGGTGATAATCACGGTGAAGAGACTGACCGCCAGAAGAATCAAGCTGCCTTCTCCCCAAGATTCCGGCAGTATACCCAAGAATGCCCTGGCCAGCCAGAGGGCGCCTCCGGTAGAACTTAGCGCAACGCCCATGGCACAGGCAGCCGCATAGAGCAGCACCACGTCCATGGCCACCCGCCGCTGTAAGTCCTGCCAGGTGACGACACGCGAGAGCAGCATGGCCACAACGATGATGATGGTGGTGCCACCCAGCCCCCATTGGCCGCTGAAAAAGATCCACAGCACTACCAGAGCGGCGAACAGCACGGCCATGCGCAGTTCCTTACCCCGCATGGGTCCGATACCCTCTACAGCTTGCTTCATTACACCGGCGATGTTAACATTAGATTTAATGCGCCGTCCAGCGACAAAGTACATGTAAGCGCCCATGGCAATTGCCAGAAACGGCACAACAGGCAGACCATACATCATCCACTGGCCGAAGCTCATGGGCACCCCGTAACTGCTGAAGTAACCGATCATAATAGCGCTCCTGCCGCCCACCGCCGGTGAACCGGATCCACCCACGTTTGCGGCGAAGCAGATGCCCAGAAATAGCACGGCGGCCAGGGCGGGGTCGGCTTTAACACCGGCATTTTTACAGCCCTTTGCGTAGACCAGCAACAGAATGGGGCAGAGTAGTGCTACCAGAGCGTGTTCGGAAAAGAACCCGGCAGCCACGGCCAGCAAGGGGAAAAAGATGAAGCAAAACCCTTTTATCCCCCCTATCTTTCCTAATAACAGATTGCCGATCCGCCGGTCCAAACCGGTAAGCGACACTCCGGCGGCTACACAAAGAACACCCCCAATGAAAAACACCGCGTCCTTGAAATATGCTTGTGATATACTATTTATCGGTAGCAGTGAAAACACATACAGTACTATTGCTACCAAAAAGTCCGTTGCACCAAGGGGAATGGCCTCGGTACCCCACAGCAGCGCCACTGTGAACAGCAGCGCCACGGTAATCTTGGCTTTCTGCGCTATCTCCCCCGCAGTCATCTCCGCTTTCATCAACTTGTTGTAAGAATCCAGGTAAGTGGTTGTTCCACTTTGCAGTTTTGAACCCATTGGATTTTCTTCCGTCATCAGGTCAACCATGCTCTGGGGCGCTGGAATCACCAACATAGTAACAAAAAATGCCAGCAGTATCAGAACAAACAACGGCCTGTTGCCCGGTACACCGGTCCACCAAACCCATGACCCGACTTTCTCCGGCATCACAACTGCGGCATTGCTCACATCAGACATTTTTCCAACCTCCTCGCTTTGACAATTTTTCATGAAGTATAAATAGGCCAACCATAAGCTTCTAAAATTTAGGATAAATCAATTAACACAACAGTAACGCGTGATGTTTAACTAAACCCCATTTAATCCCCCCCCTCATATTTTTTGATTAGTTTCCCTCTTTGGGATGAAAAACAGTTGATTCGTTGTTTACGGAAGGTGAGGTTGGTAATTCCTCCAGTTTTAAGGTTTTAATAGCTTCGTAAATGAGTACCGGCTGGCCGTTTTCCACACGGATTGTAACTTCTCCCTGTTCAAACTTCCTCAAAAAAAGGATTAATTTTATTTCCCGGTTGGTTAAAGAATTTTGGGGTACTTTTAGAGGCATTGATTTTCCTCCTATGCACGGGTGTACCAGTACAGCTGTTACATTACAACTTAATATAAATATTGGTAAAAAAATAGGCTGAATAAACCTTAAAATTCAGGTTCATTCAGCCTATCGTTGTTCGATTCGGCTCATATTCTTTTTTCTTGCAGATAACTTACATAATGTGTATTGCTCGGGCTGGGTGCCGTTCCGTGATGATTATTGATAAATTCAACTTAGCAATAAATTGTCCTGAGCTAACCTGATGGTACGAAATGCAAGCCGAAGATTAGTCGTTCCCGGAATCGGGTAAATGTGATATTTTTTCTATTGTCTCTATTAAATATTGCATTTTAAAAGGCTTGGTCAGATATCCGGTGGCCCCCTGGTTGATAGCTTCCAGTGCTAAAGACATGGTGCTGTAACCGGTCATAATCAACACGGGTAAGCTCCGGTTTTCTTTCCTGATTTTCTTTAATACGTCCAAACCGCTTTCATTACCCAGGTTAATATCCAAAAGAACCAGTTGGATATTTTTTAAATTGAGATTAAAAATATTTAAGCCTTCGGTGGCACTTGTGGCGGTTAGCACCTGGTGACCTTCCACTTGCAGCGATTTTTCCAGTGCCCAGCACATTCCATAATCGTCATCTATGATTAAAATAATGGCCATTTGAAAGCTCCTTCTGGGTTTGGTGTCGATATGTTTTTTTAAAATGAATTATAACCCGTAGCACCTGCAAACCGATTTTTTTGTTTTTTTTCAGGTTTTTTTTCAGGTTTCAAATCTGAACTGGATCGTTCTTCTAATTTATAAGTTCGAATGGCTTCGTAAATTAATGTTGGCTTACCATTTTCTATGCGTACTTTGACTTCTCCCCAGCCCAGTTCCCTGATAAACATTATTAATTGCTTTTCACTGTTACTTAACGGTGATGACAAGTCAACTCCCCCAAATCAGCAGCCCATAAACTTATATATGTGATTAATGTCACAATAACATTATATGTTTTTACCGTCAATAGTGATTTTAGCAATGGTTATCTTTTGTCACTTGAACTCGTAGCGCAAATCGCCTGCTATCAGCACTATGGGATTGTCTACCTCACCTGTTTTTTTTTGAATGCCAGACCGAAATAAAAGAGAGCCCGGGTAAGTGGCTCATTACATATAAACACCAAACCGCTTGGCTAATTTCTAATTGTCATTGAAATATTATGTTTAGAGGAGTATAACGGTGACTAGCTTAACATCCCGGACGCCACTTTCAACCAGTAATCCTTCTGCTGTCCGCTTAAGGCCAACTCTTCGTAAACATCTGCAATTCGCATTATACTTACCTGCCGGAAAATATTAACCACCGGTAGAGTTTCCAGCCTTTGCTTAAGCATGATGCGCAGCGTGTTTAGCTTGTTCAGCGTGTTAAATTTACTTGACAACAGCTAACCCTGCTGTTAAAATTGAAAAA
Organism: Desulfotomaculum sp.; assembly: GCA_016841675.1. Taxonomy (GTDB): domain Bacteria; phylum Bacillota; class Desulfotomaculia; order Desulfotomaculales; family Desulfallaceae; genus BRH-c8a. Next base: position 1,118 of record JAENYQ010000111.1, on the reverse strand, counting down.
AACATAGTAAATTGCCAAGGGTGCCGCCGAATCGAACAACGATAGGCCGGTTAACATTAATTTAATGTTAACCGGCCTTGTTTATTTTTGGAAAACGTTAATATGGAACCTTAGGCTTATTTACGTAATGGGGGTAGGTGATTCAGCGGAAATAGCAGGCAAAAACGGGTAAAAACATGTTTGCGGTAAATAATTGCTCCTTCTCCCCCATAAGCATGAGGTCTTTGTTTTTACCCAGTTGGCACAGAGAACTCATGCATTTTTTTTAAGTTTAACTGCGAAGTGCTTTTAACGTGTTAGTGAAATATCCACTAATACTAAAAAATTTTTGTCGGGGGGAAAGTTATGTTAAGAGTTTCACAAACCGGCGACTGCTGCAAGGGCTTTATTCTTAGCGATATTATTTCTAGCCTGGCCAAGCTATTGGATGGTTTTGCCAGGACTAGGCATATATCCAGGACAGCTAAAATATATCACGGGAATTTTGATTATGATTTAATTCCCGACACGGGTATTTACGATTTTTCCAATATGCAACGGGTAACTTCGGTGGAAGCGGGAGATTGCTATGTTTGTGTTTTTGAAAAGAGTAATTACCAGGGTAATTACTTGATGATCTGCCCCGGTGAAAAGGTCGACGTTCTTGATTGCGGCTCCATCATCACCAGCATGCAAAAATTTTCGCTAGACGAGGCTAGAAATAATGGAAAACTTCCCGGGCGGTTCTGGGAACTTTCTGGCCCAACGTACCATTGGCATTTTTCCCGGGGCTACAAATTTGTTTGATATTGATCTATTAACAACCTAATCATCTCCATTTCTCGGCTGTATTTGTGGGTACAGCCATATTTTTTGATGCTTTCGTAAAGTATACGACGCTTAAGTATTAAACTCATATGATTGTTAAGGCTCTTAACCGAGAATGTAAATAGCATCGGCTGTTTACAGATTAAAAGCGAGCGGTCGTGCCCCGGATGGGTAGAAAGGTAGAGATGAACTGTTCTAGTGCGCCTTTCTTGTTCGGCTCCGTAAGATGACAAAAATGCATTATATTTATTGTAAAGCAGAGCTGAAGCATGAATTTACAATATAGCTATAGCAAGGGATATAAGGATCTT
>JAENYQ010000110.1:2422-9355 GCA_016841675.1 Desulfotomaculum sp. | reverse complement strand
GCAGTGAGGCCTACCTTGGCTTTAACGCTTTCAACAATAAGAAACTGACCGGCAAAGATACCGTTGATTTTATTGAATACCGCCGTCGGCTTGCCAAAGGCCAACCTTTTGACCAGGACTTAATCGATGCCGTCATGGCACCGCGTAAAGAGTAGAGTATTCTTAACCAATAGCTGTTCATACTTTGCTGCGAAAAAGGTGGAGGGGCGCAGATTTGCCTCTCTGCCTGTCTGTATTAAGTTCCAGTCTTGGCTATAGGTTTGTGAACTGTAGATGGGGGTTAGTATGAGTTACAAATTAATTAAAGTAAGTAATAAAGATGGATTGATTTTCATCACCCTGAACAACCCACCACTTAATGTTATGACTATTCCGATGCTGGAAGAATTAGCCGATGCATTTACATGGGCCAAGGGGCAAGCAGGTAATCTTATTGTTTTAGATGCCGAAGGGAAAGCCTTTTCAGCCGGTGTAGACGTTGCCGATCACACCCCGGATAAAGTAGCCAAAATGATTGAAGTGCTTGATAATTTATTCCTTGCTATGGACGCTAATGAAAAACCCATCGTGGCCGCTGTTAAGGGTACCGCTTTAGGTGGAGGATATGAACTGGTACTTTTCTGTGACATGGTTATTGCTTCGGATAAAGCCAAATTTGGACAGCCCGAAATAAGTGTCGGCGTGTTTCCGCCGGTGGCCTGTTACATGCTCCCCAAGTTAACTTCTTTACCTCATGCCATGGAGCTGGTTTTGGGCGGGCAGATTTTTAATGCCGCCAAGGCCCAGCAACTGGGACTGGTAAACAATGTAGTGCCGGTTGACTCTTTTGATCAAGAGCTGGAGCAATTCTTGCAACAGTTCTTATCCATGAGCCCGCTCGTGCTGGCGTACACCAAAAAAGCAGTGAAAGCCGGCTTGAATAAAGGCTTTGCTGAGGGTCTTAAAGCTATTGATGATATTTACTTAAACGAATTAATGCCTACCGCGGATGCCTTGGAAGGGCTGAACGCTTTCATGCAAAAGCGCAAGCCGGTCTGGCAGAATAAATAAGTTAAATAATACCAATCTAATAAGGAGGTTTATTAGTATATGAGCATACCGACCAAGATCCAAACCTGGCAAATGGTAGAGCCCGGCAAACTGGCTAAAACCAGTATTGATGTACCCGAACTGCAGCCGGGAGAAGTGCTGGTTGAAGTAGCCGGTTGCGGCGTGTGCCACACTGACGTTGGCTATTATTATGACGGTGTACCTACTGTAACCAAGCCGCCATTGACTTTGGGTCATGAAATTAGCGGTAAAGTGGTGGCCGGTGAGGCGGGGCTGATTGGCAAAGAAGTGATAATTCCCGCAGTTATGCCTTGTAATGATTGTGCCATATGTGCTTCGGGGCGGGGTAACCGCTGCTTGAAACAAAAAATGCCGGGCAACAGCCTGGGGATCTATGGCGGTTTCTCCAGCCACATACCTGTACCAGCCAACGACCTTTGCGTGGTGGAAGATCGCAAAGACTTTTCACTAGAAACACTTTCAGTGGTGGCAGATGCCATTACATCTCCTTATCAGGCCGCCAAGAAGGCTGAACTTAGTGAAGGCGACCTGGTAGTAGTTATCGGAGCCACCGGCGGCATTGGCCTTTATATGACTCAGATTGCTTCAGTGCTGGGAGCCAAGGCAGTGGTTGCTATCGCCAGGAACCAGGAGAAGTTGGAGCGGTCCCTTGAATTTGGTTCCACGCATGCCATCAGCACGCTGGATAAAAGCGTAAAAGATGTGCGGAATGAGTTCAAAGCCTATTGTAAAGAAGCCAAATTACCATCCCATGGCTGGAAAATATTTGAGTGCACCGGCAGTAAAATGGGACAGGAAATTGGTCTGGAACTGCTGTCCTTTGTATGCAAGCTGATTGTGGTGGGCTATGGCATGCATAAAGTTGAATATATGCTATCCAGGCTGATGGCCTTTGATGCCGAGATTATCGGGACATGGGGCTGCCTGCCCAAGTATTATAAGGAAGTTATGCAATATATTCTGGATGATAAAATCAAAGTTAAGCCTTTCGTGGAATTCCGGCCGATGAGCCAAATTGAACAGGCTTTCCAAGATTCGCATGCGGGCAAGCTGACCAAGAGGATCGTGTTGACCCCCGATTTTTAAAATCCGGGGAACCTGTTATAAAATTTGGTAATTCAATTCAAAAGACGGTGTTAAAATTGAGTGCTCCCGTAATTGATTTTCACATTCACCCTATTTATTACGAGCAATATAATGACAGCTCCCTGACCTGGATCAAGGAAATGCAGGCCGATGTAAATTGGCAGGATTTATACGAGCGTTATTCCGACCCGGAACAGTTTGTGTTGTATTTACAGAATAACGGGGTTGATTACGGGGTAATTTTAGCTGAATTAACTCCGGTGGCTACAGGGATCTGTTCTAATGAACATGTGCTCCAGTTTTGCTCCGGGCAGGACCGGTTAATCCCCTTTGCCAGCGTAAACCCGTACATGAGCACGAACTCACGCGCGGAGTTAAAGAGGCTGGTTCAAGCCGGGTTTCGCGGGCTCAAGCTATACCCTACTTACCAGTTGTTTTATCCCAATGACCGGATGCTTTATCCTTTATACGCCCAGGCGGAGGAGCTGCAAATTCCAGTCATGTGCCATACCGGCTCCTCGGTATTCAAGGGCTCCCGATTAAAATACGGTGATCCTCTATATTTAGATGATGTGGCCGTTGACTTTCCCGACCTGCCCATCTTAATAGTGCACAGTGGCAGGGGCTTTTGGTATGACCGGGCCTTTTTCCTGGCCCGCATGCATGCCAATGTATATATGGAATTGGCCGGGCTGCCACCACAAAAATTAATGACCTATTTCCCGGAGCTGGAAAGGGTTGCCCATAAGACTATCTTCGGCAGTGACTGGCCAGGGCTGTCGGCCATCAAGAAGAACATAGATGTCATCCGGAATCTGCCCCTGTCGGAAGTAAGCAAAGAGAAAATCCTGGGCGGAAATGCCGCTAAATTATTGGGATTGAGTTGACGAAAACCAGTTGCCGATGCGGTTTTACCTGGTTACCTGGCCGTGTCGGCAGTCAACCCATCTTTTTACCACCAACAGCCAGTACCACGACCGACAACCAATAATTTATTTAGACAGGAGATAGAGGTTACTATGCCTATATACGAGTTTGAGGGAAAACAGCCGGTTATTGCGCCTGACGCCTTTGTTTACCCCGAGGCTACCATTATCGGGGATGTTAAAATAGGTAGTGGCTGTTATATAGCGCCCGGGGCCAGGCTTCGGGGTGACTGGGGTTCGATAGTGGTCGGAGCGCGCTCTAACATCCAGGAAAATTGTATCATCCATTCTGCACCTGGCGTCACAACCATTCTGGGCGAAAAAAGCCATATCGGGCACGGAGCCATCTTGCATGATGCTGTGCTTGAAGAACATGTTACCGTGGGGATGGGCGCAATTATAATGAGGGGTGTAAAGATCGGAGCCGGCTGTTGCATAGCTGCCGGAGCTCTTGTAACCACGGGGACCGAAATTGGACCCCGTAGACTGTTGGTTGGCATACCGGCAAAGGACTGCGGCGAGATAACGGACGAGTTTACAGCAGGTCTGGAAAAAGGTACAGGTTATTACATTGGTCTGCCTCCGCGGCTTTTTAAAGGATTGCGGGAAATATCACTGCAGGATGCGGTAAAAAATGATGCAATCAAATAACCATGCTTAAGGAAAAGTTAACTTCCCCTTACTTGCTGCTGGCCATAGTCCCGTTAATCTGGAGCACCAATTTTATACTGGGTAAAGTACTAGTGGAATCCCTCCCGCCATTTACAATTACGGCGGTGCGTTTTGGTGTAGCCAGTATAATCTTGGTGTTCTTATTGTGGACCAGAAAAGATTTTAAAATCCCGCCCCGCTCTTTATGGTTATCTATAATTGCACTTGGGGTTACCGGGGTCTTCGCCTTTAATGCCTTGCTGTACCTTGGTTTAAGGTATACCACCTCAATTAACAGCACCATCATTAACGCCTTCAATCCCGTGATAACTGCCCTACTGGTTGTTATATGGCTCAAAGAGAAAGTCAGTATCAAATGTGTCTGTGGTTTTTTAATCTCGGTGGCCGGAGTATTCGTTATCGCTATACGCGGTTCATGGGGCATTTTTTTATCTTTGAGCTTTAACCCCGGTGATATCATCATATTTTTTAACACCTTTGTCTGGGCTGTTTACTCCACGTTGGGGAAAAAAGTGATGACTAGTATAACACCGTTGGAGGCCACCACTTACGCCACCCTAGTTGGTGTTATACTGCTGTTACCGGCAGCGGTCTGGGAATGGCGGGGCGACGTTGCCTATCACATGACCTGGCAGGCAGCCATCAGCCTGGTTTACTTGGGGGTTTTTGCATCGGTAATAGCCTTTCTATTGTGGAATCACTGCATTGCGCGGGTGGGTCCCACAGTGGCGGCCAATTTTTACAATCTCATTCCCGTTTACGCCATCGTAATGGCCTATTTTTTCCTGGATGAAAAAATTCAGAGTTATCACCTATTTGGCGGCACCCTGGTACTAATCGGGGTTTATGTAGGTAGTGGGTACCGATTTAACAGGGCCAAAGTTTTGAACCGCAACCATGAAAAGACAGAATAATATTTATTTTTAAAAACTGGAGGTCCAATATGGATAAAAAATTGTTTCAGGCCATGCACAAGTTGTTTAACCCGCGCAGCGTGGCAGTTGTGGGAGCCACCGATTCCCCCGATCGAGTTGGTTATAACATCCTGGAAAGTGTACTTTACGGGGGCTTTAAGGGAAAAATATTTCCAGTGCACCCTCGTCTGGACACCCTGCAGGGTCTAAAAGTTTATCCTACCCTGGAAGATGTTCCCGAGCCGGTGGATGTGGCACTGGTGGCAGTTAACCAGTTTGCCACCGTGGAAACTATTGCCCAATGTGGTCGTTTGGGGATTAAAGCAGCCATCTGCTTGGCCGGCGGATATCGAGAAACAGGGGCAGACGGTCTGCGCTTGGAGGAACAGCTGATCTCCTTGGCGCGGGAACATGGTATCGCCTTGGTCGGTCCCAATACCCTGGGGCTGATTAATACCGGCGCCGATTTTTATTCTACCTTTTACCCCTTGCGACTTCCTAAAGGAAGGGTATCAATGTTGTCTCAAAGCGGTGGTTTAGGTTTGACCATCATGCATAAGGCAGCTGATGAGGGATTGGGTATCAACAAATGGGTAGGGGTTGGCAACCGGAGTACGCTTGAAATAAGTGATTATTTGGAATATTTAGCCCAGGATGAAGAAACTGATGTGATTGGCATTTTTCTTGAGGGCACCGAGCAAGCCCGGAATTTAGTGCAGGCTGCAGCACGGATTGCGAAGAACAAGCCAGTGGTTATTTACAAGGCCGGTAGGTTAGCTGCCACAGAATATGCGGCTCTTACGCATACCGGCACCGCTTCTGGAAGCTATCAGATGTATCGGGATATCTTAATGAACCAGTTTGGAGTGCTAATGGTAGACAGCGTAGCTGAACTGGTGGCGGCCTGCAAGGCCTTGTCCGTATCAACGCTTCCCGCCGGGGGTGGGTTGGGTATTGTCACTCATACCGCCGGTCCCAGCATAGCACTGCTGGATTCAGCCACCCACCAAGGAATTTCCGTGCCCCCCCTGCAACAAGAAACAATCAACAAAATAAAGGATGTGCTGGGACAAAACCCACCGGTAGTTTTAAAAAACCCTTTGGATACAGTCGGTGTGGGATTTGCAGCCGACATGTACAGCCGGGTAGTCAATGCGGTGCTGGAGGACCCGGGTATTGACCTATTGGTGGCCATTTACTGTTTGCATAAGAACTGGCGTTTCCCAAGTTCGGAACTGGTGGCAGCGCAGCAGCGCAGCGGCAAACCGGTACTGGCTTACTACGTATCAACCTGGGAAGGCTGTCGGGATGAAAGACAGATTTTACAGCAGGCCGGAGTGCCGCTCTATATCTCGCCGGATGAAGCAGCCGGTGCTGTATCTGCCCTGGTTCACTACAGCAATATGCGGGGGAGGGAAAAACATGCCGAGTAAAATAATCACGGCAGCCCGCCAATCGGGGCGGGACGTACTGTTTGAAGACGAAAGCAAATCCCTGTTGGCAGCGGCAGGAATTCCAGTCGTAGAAAGCCATATTGCCACCACCGAACAAGAAGCGGTGGAATCGGCTGAACGAATTGGGTATCCCACGGTACTAAAGGTTCGTTCAGCAGTTTACAGCCACAAAAGTGACACCGGCGGAGTGCACCTCAACCTAACTGGTCCTGAAGCCGTGCGCCAGGCCTTCCTGGCGATTACGAACCGTGCCCGCCAGGAAGACCCGCACGCCTGTGTCACCGTACAGCGTATGGCCAAGCAGGGCCTGGAAGTGATTATCGGTGCCACTGTGGACCCCCAGTTCGGCCCGGTGATTATGTTTGGCCTGGGCGGCGTTTTGACAGAAATTTTGGCTGATCATTGTTTCCGTCTAATTCCCATTAATCAATCCGAGGCTTCGGCAATGGTGCGTTCGCTGCGCGGTTCCCAACTGCTGCAAGGGTACAGAAACATGCCCCCGGCTGATTTAGGCGCGCTTGAGAGCATTCTGACCCGAGTATCCGACTTGATGCAAAATTATCCGGAAATCATGGAACTGGACCTAAACCCGGTGACTGTATACCCCGATGGTGCCCTGGCACTGGACGCCAGGGTAAGATTAAAAAACTAAAAATAATTATACCGTTAACTCAGTAAATGGTATATCGTCATGTCATTGATATGAATATAACGAATCCTGTCATTCTGAGCGCAGCGAAGAATCTTGTGTTTTACTGTCATTCTGAGCGCAGCGAAGAATCTTGTGTTTTACTGTCATTCTGAGCGCAG
>JAENYQ010000110.1:0-2412 GCA_016841675.1 Desulfotomaculum sp. | reverse complement strand
CTGTCATTCTGAGCGCAGCGAAGAATCTTGTGTTTTACTGTCATTCTGAGCGCAGCGAAGAATCTTAAGATCAGATCCTTCGCTTTGTTCAGGATGACATACGTTGTTATTACCATAAATAACAGCACAGTAACTTGTATTAGTTTATCGTGGTGCGGATACGCGTGTTAATTCTGAACGAAGTGAAGAATCTAGATCCTTCGCTGACGATCTTAGATGACAACCTTCCTATGTGGTACACAATTGTTAATATAAATATAGAGCCCACCTAGACTAGGTGGGCTCTTGCAGTCCCTAACTTATCCGCAACCGGAAACGCTGAATTTTACCAGTAGCGGTTTTAGGCAGTTCGTCTAAAAACTTAATCCAGCGCGGATACTTGTATGGGGCAATTTTGTTTTTTACAAAGCTTTGCAATTCTTTGGCCAAACTTTCATCGGGTTGATAACCTTGTTTTAGCACCACATAGGCCAGGGTTTTAATTAAACCCTCATCGTCGGGGGCACCAACAACAGCAGCTTCCAACACTGCGGGATGTTCAATCAAGGTGTTCTCCACCTCAATAGGTGAAACCCAAATGCCGCCCACTTTCAGCATATCATCGCTCCGTCCCACGGACCACCAGCATCCACCCTCATCCTGGAAATATTTATCCCCGGTATTTAGCCATTCACCCAGCATGGTTTGTTTGGTTTTTTCGTGTCTATTCCAATAATAAGCAGCCGCGCTATCACCTTTGACGTGTAGGGTGCCAATTTCACCCTGGGGTAACTCCCGGCCATCTTCATCCACCGCTTTGGCTTCATAACCGGGGACCATAAAACCGCTGCTGCCCGGTTTAACTTCCCCGGCGCGGTTGGAAATATAAATATGCAGCATTTCGGTTGAACCAATGCCATCCAATATTTCTACATTAAAACGCTGCATCCACTGGTGATAAAGCGTAGCGGGCAACGCTTCCCCCGCCGACGTGCACAGACGTACCGAACTGAAATCGTAAATCTTTTCCGCATCTTTTAACTGCAGCATGTTGTTATAGGCTGTAGGCACGCCGTAGAATAGGGTGGGCCGATATTTTTGAACCACTTGGAAAATATCTTCTGCCAAAGGTCTCCCCGGATAAAGCACGGTGGATGCTCCCACACGAAAAGCAAAATAAGAACCGTTGCCCAGTCCATAAGCGAAGAAGAGTTTAGCCACCGAGAAATTTATATCATCCGGTCCAATATTTAAAATATTGCGGGCATATAAATCGGCACAACAGATCATGTCATGGTGTAAATGTACCGTTCCCTTGGGTGATCCCGTGGAACCAGAACTGTAAAGCCAGAAGGCTACGTCATCCTTACTGGTTTCCGCCGTGTTTAATACAGGTGAGGCATCGGCGATAAAATCATCAAATGAACGATAATCTACTTTTTTATCTCCCACCACAATAACTTGTTTTAGATATTTTAAATTATCTTTAATTTTTTCCACTTGGGGCAACAACTCGGCACTTATTACTAATACCTTGGCCCGGCTGTCATTAAAGATATACTCGTAATCCTTCGGAGTTAACAAGGTGTTGACGGGAATGGGAACCGCAGCCAACTTAATAGCCCCAAAAAAACTATAAACAAATTCCGGGCAATCCAATAGTAATAGCAAAACCCGGTTTTCCATTTCAACTCCCAGCGTTTTAAAGGCGTTACCAGTACGGTTAACCATTTCTGCCATTTTAGCATAAGTAATTTCCTGGTCCAGATAGTATATGGCTATTTTGTCCCCGCGTCCTTCGCTGACATGTGCATCAATCAGAATACTTGCGGCATTGAAAGTATCGGGAAGTTCAACTGTGGTTATCATATCTTACACCTCCAAATTATAATAACTAGCCAACAATCATAAACTCATAAAATCGCTTAAAATAATCTAGCCCAATATTATACCTCCCCAATCATTTTTGCTCGGCATTGTTTAATCCTAAAGTTTAACTATTTGCTCAATTATTTATTTTGCAACTATTATGCCTGGTTAATTATGGCATATATACATCCACCAATTTTCTATGTAGAGCTTAAAACAAAAGGATTAATTAAAATACATTATACACTAATTCCTTTGCAAAAAAAGAAAAATGGTTTAGAATTAAACCATTTTGGTTCATTATTGAATATATTTTTACTATTAGACCAATGCGCAATGCTATTTAAAATCATGATTATTCCTTTTACTCAGTAATCCCCATCGATGAGGTAAATATTTTTAATAAACAATTGTGCATTGCGGGGTGAAGCTGTCATCTAAGAGCGTTAGCGAAGGAGCTTATCTTTTAAGATTCTTCGCTGCGCTCAGAATGACAGGATCCTTCTTGCTATTCATAGCAATTTTTCACGCGCGCCCGCACCACGATAAACGAATCCTGTTACA
>JAENYQ010000109.1 GCA_016841675.1 Desulfotomaculum sp. | reverse complement strand
AAACGTACGGAGGCGGTCCGGTGGTATCCGGAGAGAGCGGTGCACCTGACTGCGTTGTCTAGCCCGTCATAGCCCCGAATTCATGGCTACTTAGGGCGTAAGTAATGGTCAGGTAGTTAGCTGCGCGCGTTCATCAAGAGCCTGGCCTGCTACAACAAGTAGAATTGCAAGAGCGACCGGAGCGATACTACCGGACCGCCAGATACGAGTAACGCTAAAAAACTTTTTCAGGGTAGCTTTATGCGCACTAATTATTCATGCACTAATGGTGCCGCGCTCTTGCTGGATGGTTGTTCTTTTCATTTATAATTGTGTTGGGGCATGAGGGTATAGGGGGAGGTGTAAAATGTCAAAATTAGCGGCAAATATAGCTGCTGAAATTAGCCGTCAAAGGCCGATTACTTTCGCCCGGTTTATGGAACTAGCCCTTTACCACCCGGAGCACGGGTATTATTCTACACCCGCAGTAAAAATCGGACGCGGGGGCGATTTTTATACCGCCCCAACGGTCAGCCCACTGTTCGGCGCCATGATAGCACGCCAACTGGAAGAAATGTGGCGGTTGACCGGCAGTCCAGAATCCTGGTCCATTGTTGAATTCGGGCCCGGTACCGGCAAACTGGCCGGTGACATAATGAACGCCATCATCAAGGATTACCCCGATTTCAACCAGGCCGTGGCTTACAACCTGGTTGAAATCAGCTCCGGTCTTAAAGAACAGCAGCAGCAAAAACTGGCCGGTCATGAGGCGGCATCACGATTCAAGTGGCCAGGCAGCTTTTCCGAAATAAACCCCACCGGTTTTAACGGTTGCGTGCTGGCCAACGAATTGGTGGATGCTTTCCCGGTGCATCTGGTAGAGCAAAGCAATGACGGGCTCGGGGAACTTGTGGTGACCCTAACCAAGAAAAACGATTTCAGGCTGCAGCTAGCGGACCCGTCCACAGAAATTATTAACGTCTACTTTAATATGCAAGGCGTTAAACTGGCTACAGGCCAAAGGGCCGAAGTTAATCTCTACGCTGCCGCCTGGCTGGCCGAAGTGACGCAGTATCTTAACCGGGGTTTTGTAATGCTCATTGATTACGGCACCGAGGCCCGGGACTTGTATGGCCCGCACCGTTTTAACGGCACAGTGCGTTGTTTTTACCAACATCAATTAATCGAAGACCCGCTGCTAAATGTAGGTAAACAGGATATCACAGCCCATGTTAACTTCACCGCGCTGGCCATCCAGGGCCAACAGGCCGGGCTGCAACCACTTGGGCTAATCTCACAACCGCAGTTTCTTCTCAACCTGGGCATTCTTGATACGGTTAGTGAACATAATAATTATACATACAATCCCAATATATTAAAAAAAACTGCGGCCATTAAGCAGCTGGTCTTGCCCGGCGGCATGGGCGACATTTTTAAAGTGCAGATTTTCAGCCGAAACATGGAACCGCCACCACAATTGACCGGAATCACCGGTGCCAATAAGCCTATGCCACAAATCGATTGAGACATTGGATAAAATCGCACATCGGCGCCGCTGTCATGCATCATAACCCTGCTGCACCAACCGTATAATCCGACAATGTTAACGGCACAATAGCTGCAGGAGGTGATTAATGTGTCCAAATCATTTAAATCAAGTAGTTCTAGTTCACTGTCCGACTCCAGCGACCCCAAGACCGGGTGCGCCTCGCTTGATTGCCCAAAGGACCAATCACTGAAAAGCAAAACGGAGATGAGTAAAGAACTGGAAGAAGAAAAAGAGGAAGAAGAATTTTTAACAAGCTCCTCGCCGGAAGTATAATAAGCATATTACCCGAGGTCAGGCTAAAAGCCTGACCTCATTTTTTATGATTAAGGAGTATACCAAAAAGGGGACAGGCTGCTTTTTTCGATTTTTGAAAAAAGATGCCTGTCCCCTTCTTTGTCTTCTCATTGTTGGGGAAATTATACCAAAGGTGACGGGTTACATTTTTCGGTTTTTGAAAAAAGTTGCCAGTCCTCTTTTTGTTTTTCACTTGACATGTTTAGCAGTTATCATATATATAATGTTACAGAAAGTCATTAGTTTTATATTTTGGGCAACGCCCACGGATCAACGTTTTCAAATTTTTCGCCTCTTTTTCATGCTGGCTTCTGTCTCCAAGTTGTTACTGTATAACTAAATAATAAAAGTGTTTTATGGTGATTACTATGGAAATATTAGCGTTATTAGTAGCTATCCTGTTTTTTGCCGCCGGCCTAATTGGTACCCTGCTTCCAGTCCTACCCGGGGCGCTGCTGCTCTGGGTGGGTATGCTGATTTACGGCGTAATGACCGGATTTCAGACCCTGGGAACTATTTTTTTCATTGGTCAGGGTATGGCAGTTGCTTTGGTGCACACAGTGGATTACTTGGCGGGCGTAGTGGGTGTAAAAAAATTCGGTGGATCAAAAAATGCTGTATATGGCAGTATAGTCGGTGCTATTTTAGGCATTTTTGTCATGGGTCCGGCGGGTATTATTTTCGGACCCTTCATCGGTGCAGTAATCGGTGAAATGATGGGCCCTCAAAAACAACTGGACATCGCCATTAGATCCGGCGTTGGTACACTGGTCGGCATGCTTGGCGGCACCGTGCTTAAACTGGCCGTCGAAATCATTATGATTATCTGGTTCTTCTGGGCTGTTTACTAGGGGGTCAGGCCCTGAATAAGTGCATAACTAATTACGGTTATGCACTTATTCAGGGCCTGACCCCTAAGCTTATCAGCGTGATTTTTTAATGGCGTCGACTGCCAGTTTGTCGCAACGATTGTTGTAGGGGTTGTTCGAGTGCCCCTTTACCCAGACCCACTTAACCTCGTGCTTGTCGGTCAATTCCAGTATTCTTTCCCATAGATCAACATTCTTAGCCCGTTCGCTGCCGGTACGCATCCAATTGCGGGAGCGCCACTTTAACACCCATCCCTTGGTCATGGCGTCTACCAGGTACCGGCTGTCTGAGTACAGGGTCACCCGGCAAGGTTCTTTAAGGCATTCCAAGCCCTTAATCACGGCCATCAGTTCCATGCGGTTGTTGGTAGTGTCATCGTAAGCGCCGGAAAGCTCTCTTTCATGGGGGCCGAACTTCAGTATCGTCCCATATCCGCCCGGACCCGGGTTGCCGCTGCAAGCCCCGTCGGTATATATCTCCAATTCCTTAATTCCAATCACCTCCGTACTATTAAAGACCTTAAAAACAGGTATAAATGCTGCTTGGTTGCCTCGTTACATATTACCATAATGTGCTATAGCCCGGACTGATAAAATCTAAAACAAATATCAAAAAACTTTGAGCGTTAGCCAAGGATCTAAGAATCTTCGCTGCGCTCAGAATGACCACGAGTACCCGCAACACGATAAACGAAATACAACTTTCTGGTTGGGCTTTGGTGCCAGGTGTTGCAAGTTGAAAGCTGCAAAATACGCAACTTTCAACTTGCAACACCTGGCACCAAAGAGCGTAGCGAAGGACCTTATCTTTTTAAGATTCTTCAATCTATAAACCATTTGGGTTGTTTTAAAAACACACGTTTCTTTGTCGTTGTAAGCAGGAATTTATTTTATAAGCAAGAATAGAAACTAATGCGGCGAAAGTTGCACGATTTTATAACCCTGGTGCGCCTTGGTCATTTTTTTTTGCAAACAGGCGATATTACCTATATTTTACACCGAAGCAAGCGTTAATTAATCATCAACACCAGGTGTTGTACATCCGCTCGTGTCGTCGTCGAAGAAAAAGAACAGAATATTTTTTAACTACTGGGAGGAGGTTGGAAAGGTTTTGAAAAAAATTGATAAAAAGACCCTTTGGGCGCTGGTAGTAACATTAATGATGGCGCTAGTGCTCGCCGGTTGTGGCGGCAGTGGTGGCGAAGAAGACAGTCAAGCGGGTCAGGGCGAAGAGGAAAAGTTTAAAGTAGCCTTTGTTTATATCACCTCAGCCGGTGACGCCGGTTGGACTTACGCCCACGATTTAGGGCGTCAGTATTTGCAAGACCAACTGCCCTGGGTGGATGCCAGTGAAATCGTAGAGAACGTACCCGAAAACCCGGCGGACGCCGAGCAGGTAATTACTCAGCTCGCCGAACAGGGTAACAAGGTAATTTTCACCACCAGCTTTGGCTACATGGATCCCACCATCAACGTAGCCCAAAAGTATCCCGACGTAACTTTCGTACACTGCTCGGGTTATAAGACAGCCGACAACGTCGGCGCTTATTTCGGTCGCATGTATCAGGCTCGTTACCTTTCCGGTCTGGTAGCCGGTCAAGCCACCGAAAGCAACATTATCGGCTACGTGGGCGCGCACCCCATCCCCGAAGTAATCAGGGGTATTAACGCTTTTACAGTGGGTGTCCGGGCGGCTAATCCCGACGCCAAGGTAAAAGTGGTATGGACCAACTCTTGGTTTGATCCCACCGTGGAAAAACAATCCGCTGAAGTACTGCTGGACGCCGGCGCCGATGTAATTGCCCAGCATATGGATTCCCCGGCCCCGATGCAGGCGGCCGAGGAAAGGGGCAAACTGGGTGTAGGTTACAACAGCGATATGAGAGAGCAAGCACCGGGCGCGGTAATGACTTCTCCCATGTGGGAATGGGGCCCCTACTACGTAGAAACAGTACAAGCTATTAAAGATGGCACCTTCGATCCTACCCCCACCGCAGGCTCACTTACTTACTGGGGCGGTCTGAAGGAAGGTTTGGTAAAAATCTCTGACTACGGCCCGATGGTTCCTGAAGAAACCAAGCAACTGGTTGAACAGGAAAAAGCACGTATTGTAAGCGGCGAATGGGATGTTTTCGATGGACTGCTTAAAGATCAAAATGGTGAAGTTAAAGTAGCCGAGGGACAAAAGATGACCGATGACGAAATGCTGGCTATGGACTGGTTCGTGGAGGGCGTGGAAGGTAAAATTACCGCTCCCAAGTTTTAAAGCGCCGCAGTACGCATATTAGTAAGCCATGCGTTAGGTTGGATATAATACTTTTAAATATCGCGTAAACGGTTGCTGGCGGCTTGGCTGCCAGCAACCATTGCTAAGGGGCTAAATGTAATGTCAGTGCCATTACTGGTGGAAATGGTCAACATCACCAAAAAATTTCCCGGCGTTGTGGCTAACGACCAGGTTAATTTTAACGTCCGGGAAGGCGAAATACATGTGCTGCTGGGCGAAAACGGCTCGGGCAAAAGCACCTTAATGTCTGTTTTATCCGGGCTTTACAAACCGGACGAGGGCGATATACTGGTGGGCGGTATTAAATATAACCTGCGTTCACCACGAGATGCCATTAAAGCGGGCATTGGCATGGTGCATCAGCACTTTAAATTAATTGACTCCTTTTCAGTAGCCGAAAACGTCATTCTTGGTGGTGACGGAACGCCCATGATCTTAAATAAAAAAGACATTGAAAACAACCTGGCGCAACTATCGGAGCGCTACGGATTACGCATAAATCTTTCAGCTATGGTGTGGCAGCTTTCAGTGGGCGAAAAACAGCGGGTGGAGATTATTAAGATGCTGTATCGCGGCTCACAGGTACTGGTTTTGGACGAGCCTACCGCCGTCCTCACCCCGCAGGAAGCGGAAGAGTTATTTGATAACCTGCGCCGGATGGCGGCTGCAGGACGGGGCATCGTAGTGATAACGCACAAACTTAACGAAGTAATGGCCATTGCCGACCGGGTGACGGTATTACGCCGGGGCAAAGCGGTAGCCACCCTGGAAAAACAAGCAGTCAACCAGCGTGACCTGGCCTGGTTAATGGTGGGGCAAGACGTGGTATTCCAAAGTCGCAAAAAGAACCCGCCTGACAGCGCAAAGGTACTGGAACTAAAAAAAGTTAACTGTTTAAGCGACCTGGGCCTGGCCGGCCTGACTGATATAGATTTCTCGGTTTACAAGGGAGAAATCTTCGGCATTGCCGGGGTGGCCGGTAACGGCCAGCGTGAACTGGCGGAAGTAGTGGCTGGACTTAGAGCCGTTAACGGGGGCCAACTGCTGATCAACGGCACAGATGTTACCGGCCTATCCCCGCGCCGGATTATGGATCGCGGGGTGGCTCTGGTGCCCGAAGACAGACTGGGCACCGGGCTAATCCCCAACCTGGACGCTGTAGATAACCTGATTTTAAAGGACTATCGCCGGGCTCTGCTACGCCGGGGGCCTTTTGTGAACCGCCGGGTGGCCCGTTCCAATGCCCAGCAGATGGTGGAGCGGTTTGAAGTTTCATTGCGCAGCCTGGACGCCCCGGTGAAACTGATGTCCGGGGGCAACCTACAGCGGTTGCTGCTAGCTCGTGAAATTACTTCCCAGCCGCACCTGTTAATTGCTGTTTATCCGGTGCGCGGCCTAGATATCAAGGCCACCAAGGCGGTGCACGACCTGCTGCTGGAACAGCGGGAGCAGGGGATGGCCATATTACTAATCTCCGAGGACCTGGAGGAAATATTTAAACTCAGCGACCGCATCGGAGTACTGTGCGGTGGCCGTTTAACCGGGATACTCCCGGCCGAAGCAGCTGACATTGAGGAAATTGGTTTGCTGATGATGGGCACGGATAGAACAGGGGAAACAGCATCATGATTATTCGCGGCACGAGACTAACAATTGAAAAAAGACTAGTTCCGTCTTCTTCAGCATATCTGCTAATCCCTATTTTCTCCATCTTTATGGCTCTACTGGTGGGCTCGATATTCCTTTATTTTTCCGGACACGAGCCCGTGGCTGTCTATTATAAGATGTTTAAGGGCGCCTTTGGTTCCCGTTACGGAATTACGGAAACAATTGTCAAGGCCATCCCGTTGACCCTAGTGGGGCTTGGGGTGGCCCTGGCGTTTCGGATGCAGCTTTGGAACATCGGGGGTGAAGGCCAGCTTTATATGGGCGCTTTTGCCGCCACCTGGGTGGCGCTTACTTTTCCCGAAGGAAGCGTGTGGTGGGTGATGCCCGCCATGATCGCGCTGGGTATGCTGGCCGGAGGATTATGGGCGCTCTTAACCGCCATCCCCAAGGCGATCTGGGGGGTCAACGAAATTATCACCACCCTAATGTTGAATTATGTGGCCATTTTATGGGTGGATTACCTGGTTTACGGCCCCTGGAAGGATCCCGCCGGTTTTAATTTCCCCCTTACCGCTGTGTTTTCCGACGCCGCCACCTTGCCCGGTTTGTTCGATTCCCGCGTCCATGCCGGGTTATTTTTCGGCATCGTGGCTGCCATTATCCTGTATCTAGTGGTTTATCATACCCGCTGGGGTTACGAAATCAGAGTCACCGGGGAAAACCCGGGCGCTGCTCGTTACGCCGGCATGAACACCACCCGGAACATCATGCTGGTAATGCTGTTTAGCGGCGCGTTATGCGGGCTAGCCGGCATGTCCGAAGTTTCCGGTATTGGGCACCGGCTGCAGCATGGCCTGAGCCCCGGGTATGGCTATACCGCCATTATTGTCGCCTGGCTCAGCAGGCTAAACCCCTTTGCTGTCATTTTGGTGGCCATTCTGTTTGGCGGCCTGCAGGTGGGCGGTTTTATCGTCCAGACCAGCGGCATCCCGTCTTCCATGGTGTACATGCTGCAAGGACTGCTGCTATTCTTTGTATTGGGCGGGGAACTGCTAACCGGTTACCGCCTGAACAGGGTGCCGGCTACCGGGGAGGCGACTAAATAATGAACACCGACATTGCCATTGCCATACTAGCTACCGCCATCACCGCCGGCACACCAATCATGTACGCTGCGTTGGGTGAAATACTGGCCGAACGCGCCGGCATCTTAAACCTTGGCGTGGAAGGCATGATGCTGGTGGGAGCCGTCAGCGGCTTCATACTGGCACTACATACATCAAATCCTTGGGCCGGACTGCTTTTAGCCATGCTGGCGGGCGGCTTCATGGCCTTGATCCATGCCTTTCTCACCATCACCCTCAAAGCCAACCAGGTGGTCAGCGGTCTGGCCCTGACTCTGTTCGGTACCGGCCTGGCCGGTTACATAGGCAAGTCATATGTGGGGATCCGCCTGCCGGAGTCTTTCCGGGCTGTGCCGGTGCCGGTACTCAGCGACATTCCGATTATCGGGCCGGTATTGTTCAACCACGACCCGCTAGTTTATTTAAGCTATTTTATAGTACCCGCGCTTTGGTTCCTGGTATTCCGCACCCGCGCCGGGCTAAATCTGCGGGCGGTGGGCGAAAACCCGGCGGCCGCCGACTCGGTGGGCATCAACGTTTTTCGCACCCGTTACATTTACGTAATCGCCGGCGGTATGCTGGCCGGCATTGGCGGTGCTTACCTTTCACTGCACTACGTACCTGTCTGGGTGGAAAACATGACCGCCGGGCGAGGCTGGATAGCAGTGGCGCTGGTGATATTTGCCACTTGGAATCCGGCCAACGCCATCTGGGGCGCATACCTGTTCGGCGGCCTGGACGCCCTGGGCTTAAGACTGCAGACGCTAAATGTCACCGTTTCACCATATTTCTTGAAAATGTTGCCGTATATTTTTACCGTTCTGGTTTTAATACTGGTAACCAGGCGCAACATGTTAAGCCGTAGAGGCTCGCCAAAGGCCCTGGGCTTGCCCTATGACCGGGAGGAGCGATGAAGGAGGAAAGGCAATGCAAAAACTAAAGGATAAAATCATCACCGAAGGCCGAGTACTTTCGGATACCGTACTAAAAGTGGATTCTTTCCTCAACCATCAGGTTGATCCCGAATTTAGCGTGGAACTGGGTCAAGAACTGGCCCGCCGGTTTGCGGGCGATGGCGTGACTAAAGTTTTCACCGTGGAAGCATCGGGTATTGCGGTTGCCCTCACCACCGCCCTGGCCCTTAAGGTGCCGGTTGTTTTCGCCAAGAAAAAGCGGGGTACCACCCAGGGCAAAAACTCTTATTCCAGTAACATATATTCCTTTACCAGGCAGGAGTCAGTAGATATACACGTAAATAAAAAGCTTATTGACGCCAAAGACCAGGTGTTAATAGTCGACGATTTTCTGGCGCACGGTGAAGCACTGCGTGGCATGGCCGAGATTATCGAACAGGCCGGCGCTGCACTGGTGGGTGTAGGGATCATTATCGAAAAAGTGTTCCAGGGAGGCGGCGCCGCCCTGCGTAAAAAAGGCGTCCGGGTTGAATCACTGGCGCCGATAGTATCACTTGCCGATGGCAAGGTAAAATTTGCCGAGTAAAACGCCGGGTAATTTGACTGTCATTCCGCGGAACGACCTAACTGTCATTCTGAACGTAGTGAAGAATCTAATCTTTTGGGTTGGCGATAACCTTAAGGTTTAAAGATTCTTCGCTGCGCTCAGAATGGCAACCCTATGCAAGGATGCGACATGCCGTCATTTGCCGTCATTCTGAACGTAGTGAAGAATCTAATCTTTTAGGTTGGCGGTAACCTTAAGGTTTAAGATTCTTCGCTGCGCTCAGAATGACAACCATATGCAAGGATGCGACATGCTGTCATTCGCTGT
>JAENYQ010000108.1 GCA_016841675.1 Desulfotomaculum sp. | reverse complement strand
TCGAAGCCAATACATTTCATTACGTTTTGTGCCTTGAGCGAAGCGAAAGGAATGGAAATAATAATGAGATCAGTAGATATTATTGGTGTAGGCATGATTCCATTTGGAAAGTATATTGAAACACCGCTGGTGGAAATGGGAGCTCGGGCTGCTATTGAGGCCATTAAGGATGCAGGCGTTAAACCATCTGAGATCAATATCGGTTTTTTCGGTAACATGCAGGCGGGCAATATTACCGGAGAATTTACTGTTGGGCAAAACGTACTGTATGAAGCTGGAGTAAATAGTATTCCCGTATATAATATCGAAAACGCTTGCACTTCAGGTTCTTCCGCATTTAATTTAGCATGTATGAGTATTGCTTCAGGAGAGTATGACATGGCCATAGTTGTGGGGGCTGAGAAGTTGGTGGTGCCCAATCTTGGCTTGCTACAATCCGGCGCAACGGAGCTTAACGTTTTAGAAGGCGGAGTGGTAATCACTAACTTTGCATCTCGCGCCAACCTGCACATGGCTACTTACGGCACGACGAAGGAACAATTGGCCATGGTTTCCGTCAAAAACCGGCGTCACGGCAGCTTGAATCCATTGGCCCAGTTCAGAAAACTAATAACCTTGGAAGATGTGCTCAATGCTCCTATGATAGCAGATCCACTGACAAAGTTGAGTTGCTGTCCAAACGCTGACGGAGCAGCAGCCGTAGTGATTTGCGCATCTGATATTTCCAGTCGCTATACGTCTCAACCTATTCATGTAAAAGCATCAGTGCTGGTAACTGGCATCTATGATCAATTACCCGATATGATTCATTTTGAAGAAGACCAGCGTGCTGGCAGGATAGCCTACGAAAAGGCCGGACTAGGACCAGAAGATGTTGATGTTATGGAATGTCACGATGCTTTTACAATTTGCGAGATAATGCATCTTGAAGGTTTAGGATTTTGCCCTATTGGTGAGGGCGGCAGGTTCATAGAATCAGGGGCGACCAGTCTTGGTGGAAAGATACCCGTTAATCCCTCAGGGGGATTGCTTTCGAAAGGACATCCTCTAGGTGCTACGGCTGTGGCGCAACTCGTGGAAGGAGTACGTCATCTTCGAGGAGTGGCCGGTGAACGCCAGGTAGTGGGTGCCAAAGTGTATCTGGCGGAATGCATGGGTGCCGAAAAGTTTGGCGATGCAAAGAGTTGCACTGTAAATATCCTTCAAAAATGATCATAAGGGGAGGTTTGAAAGAATGGATTTGAATTTATCGGGCAAGACAGCCGCAGTAGTTGGAGGAGCAACTGGTATTGGCAAAGCTGTTTGTTTAACTTTAGCAGCTGAGGGATGCAATATCAGTGTTCTAGATAAGAACATCGAGGCAGCGGAAGCAACAGTTAAGGAGATTCAGGGTAAAGCGGTATCGGTACAGGTGAACATTGCAGATTTTGACAGCGTAAGCGCGGCTTTTGCAAAGGTTGCTGATGATTTGGGGCCGGTAGATATTATGGTATTTGCCGATGGTAAGTATGACACTTATGGGACCGTCAAGCAAACGAGCCCGGAAACTTGGGATAACGAGTTAGCCTATACTCTGTCCGGCGCCTTCTACTGCATCAAGGCGGTGGGTCAATTGATGAAAGAGCGCAAGTGGGGCAGAATAATTAACATTTCGAACAGAGCGGTAACGAGCGGTGCTTATGGGCAGAGCGCCCACATTGCAGCCATGGCAGGGCTTTTTGGTTTGACAAAGACGGCGGCATTGGAGTACGCGCGTGCGAACGTTACCTGTAATATTGTCTTACCCGGTTTGGTCGACACACCTGCTTATCGGGCTCTTCCTGAAGCAATCCAGGAAAAACTTCTCAACAAGGGCCTGACAAAACGGCTGCAGGAGCCTGCGGAAATTGCCAATATAATCGCCTTCCTTTGCAGTGATTATGCGAAAGGCATCACTGGCGCTGAGGTTGATGTGACAATGGGCAACGAGCTGTTTGTGTTCTAGAGTAGGTTTACTGGAAGTATGCTTCCTTCATGGTCAAAGGTGTCAGGGGGCAAGCCGCACACGGTGTAATATACAGCGCTGTAATTTGTTGCCGGTCACTTTAATCTGGACTATAAGTTAACGAGTAGTCAAATTATTATGGATTGGAGAGATTCTCGTTCTACCGTGAAAGCTTGAGTAGCGTGGATTTGACAGACTGACTGACGAATTTTCAGTCCAATTTAAATTGACTTTTTTGATCCAAAATAAACAGATTGCTAACAGTAATTTGCCGGTCTGAAAACGGGCAGTTATGGCAGTTGCTGGTATGATGTTAAACTTCACCGTAAATACCTTTTAAAAACGATTTTATCAGGAGGTTTGAAATAATGGATTTAAAATTGTCCGGCAAGACGGCAGTAGTAACTGGTGGAGCTAGAGGTATCGGACGCTCTGTTTGTCAGGTTTTAGCAGCAGAAGGGGCTAATGTTGCTGTTTTTGATATCCTTGCTGATGCAGCGGAAGAAACCGCGCAGATGATTCGTGAGACAGGCAAAAAAGCCATAGCGTGTTCAGTAAATTTGGCAGAATATGCAAGCGTAAAAGCAGCCATGGATAAGGTAAAAGCTGAGATGGGGCCGGTTGACATTGTAGCATGCGTTGCCGCTATTACCGATAACATGGGTACAATTGCAAAGATGCCGGTTGAGAAGTGGACCAGAGAGATAAAAGTTAATTTATCAGGTTGCTTCTACTGTGTCAAAGAAACCATTGAATCAATGGTTGAGCGCAAATTTGGCCGGTACATTTTTGTTTCCTCAAGAGCGGGTATGGACGGCGGTTATGGGCAGTGCTCCTACTCCTCCAGCAAGATGGGCCTTATTGGTTTTGCAAGGTCGTTATCACTGGAGTATGCGCGGATGGGGGTCACCAGCAATATTGTCTTCCCCGGTCTGGTCAATACGCCTGCTACAGCAGGACTTACTGATGAAGCCAGGTCGCGCATTATCGCCCGTAATGTGATGGGGCGGTTGCAGGATCCTGAAGAATTAGCCGATGGCATTGCATTTCTGGCCAGCGAACAGGCAAAGGGCATCAATGGCGCGGAGCTTATGATCAGCCAAAAACCCGCTCCCTGGTCTTTCCGCCCGATGGAGCTTCTAGGCGATGAGGAAGCTATGGGCATTTAACGCATGAAGATGTTTCGTTAATTTGCTACGGTGAGGTTTTCTTTAGGTGTGCAATCAGTGTATACGGAGGCTTAATTTATGGACTTCAATCTAACTGAAGAACAGCAGTTATTAAAGAAAAATGTCGGAAATTTCGCCCGTGAAGAGTTAGCGCCAATGGTTCGTGAAATAGATGAAAAAGGTGGATTTTCTTGGGAACTATGGCGCAAGTTAGCTGAAATGGGTATTCAAGGATTAATTGGTCCTGAAGAATACGGAGGGGCTGGCGTTGACAGTCTGCTCACTCAAGTCATGGTCATTGAGGAATTATCCCGCTATGATTTTTCATCTGCAGCGAACATTGTCTCTAATTGGGCGATTATACGCAAGCTCGTTAATGACGGTAAAGAGGATCATAAAGCCCGCTATCTGAGTGGGCTCATCAATGGCGAAATAGTGGGTTCTTTTGCGCAGACCGAGCCTAACGCAGGCTCGGATGTTGCCTCGTTGCGTACCACCGCCCGCCCGGAAGACGGGTATTACGTCATAAACGGCGAGAAGTGTTTCGTAACGCAAGCGGGAGAGGCGGAGTTCACAATAGTCGTCGTCCGGACCAGCAGTGAGAAGGGCAAAAATGCTATAAGTGCATTGTTAGTCGAAAAAGATAGGCCTGGTTACATCATTGGAAAAAAAGAAGACAAATTAGGCTTTCGTGGATCAACCACTCGCACGTTAGCCTTTGACGACTGCAGGGTTCCTGCATCCAACCTGTTGGGTGACGAGGGAAAGGGTTTAAAGATGTCACTAAAAAGTTTGGCGATCGGACGAGTGCTTACAGCAGCCCAAGCGCTAGGCCAGGCACAGGCGGCACTTGACGAATCGATTAAATATGCCAAGGAGCGAGTTCAGTTTGGCAGGACCATCGGGAGTTTCCAACTTATTCAGGGGATGATCGCAGACATGGCGATTCATCTAGAATCGGCTCGGCTTTTAACATACTACGCTGCTTGGTTGCGTGACAACGATCAATCATACGCTATGTATGCTTCTATGGCAAAGACCCTAGCTACTGATGTGGCAATGAAGGCGGGCGTGGATGCCGTGCAAATTTACGGCGGCTATGGATTTATGCGTGACTATCCGGTCGAGGGAATTATGCGCAACGTCAAGATTACACAAATCTATGAAGGGACCAATCAGATCCAGCGGTTGATAATTGCGCGTGAATTGCTGGGGGAAAAGAGGTCATTTAGAGAATTGTACGGCCAAAAATAAAGTATTGAAAACTGTTTTCCAATTGATTGGATATTATAATTGAATGGGTAAAAATATTACTTTTGAGCGACTTAAAGTCGCTCAAAAGGGTTTAATTATTGTAACTGGTTAAAAATCGAACTCTTATTCAATCCGTCCTATTTACCAAATCTTAATTTAATTGAGAGGCTACGGAAATACATAAAGAAAGAATGCCTCTATAATAAATATTACGAGTCGTTTACGAGTTTTAAGTCCGCCATTGATGAATCCTTAAATGACATAAAGGGAAAGCGCAAAACTGCAATAGAGTCTTTATGAGACTTGATTTCCAATTGTTTGATAATGTTAGTTAGTTAGCTTCGGTAGTATACCCCAACACCGTAGAAACAAAGCAACTAAGTTTACGGGGTGAGCTGCTTCTTGATCAGTGGTTTACCCTCATTTTTAAAGTAGCGGTTGGCTGTTTGTTGCTGCGAAAGTTGAGTAATTAATTTACTAAAGTTTCAAAAAAATTACAATATAAAAAATAAACATAATTTATAACAATAGAGATATATCTTGTAAAAATCTTGCCTTTAGGTGTATATCTTTAAGCATAGATTTGCCTTTACTTTTCCATTAATTTAGCCATGGTAGTCTTAAATCCTTTTGGGTTTCGATTTTATGATGTGTGTTAACGGTCAGGATATCGCCCAGGAGAGAAACTAAAGGGCGAAATATAGACCGTATTTTTAAAAAGATAAGTATTACTTATGTGCAATTTACTTAAACTTATGAATTAATTGAATATTGGTATTATGCTCTATGCAAAGGATGAACTATAGTAGAATACCATAGAAGTTTAATTAGGAGGCATATTAATGGTTCAGGATATCGCGCGGGAGAGAGTAATGCATAAGCTTCTTGAACAGCAGGCAGCAAAATACGGTAAACGTACCTACATGTATTTCGAAGATAAAGAGTTTAGTTTTGAGGAAGTGAATGATGCGGCTAACCGCGTTGCTAGCGGCCTGCATAAATTAGGGATTGCCAAAGGGGACAAAGTAGCTGTCGTTATGGAAAACTGCCCAGAGGTAATTTTCCTGATGTTTGGGCTATCCAAAATGGGAGCCGTAGAGGTGCCGATCAATATTTTCCACAAAGGCGAAATAATAAACTATATGGTAGATCATTCGGATGCTAGTATACTGGTCATGCATAGCCGTTTCTATGATCGGTTGGAATCGGTGTTGCAAAAATCAACTAAGATAAAGTCCGTAGTGGTGATAGAAGGAGATGGCGTCGAGCAGAAGTTAGGTGACAAAGATGCGTGTGCAGCCATGGTTGGAGATCAGGTTAGGGCGTTAGGAAAGCAAGTGGTGGAATGGCCCGAGTTCGTTGACAATGATGGCAGATACCAATCGATGGACGTCATGTGGTCTGATCCTCTTATGATTTTGTACACCTCTGGAACCACAGGACTGTCTAAGGGTGTATTGCTTCCGCAAAACCTTTTATACAACATGGCAGAGTGCTTTTACAGTTGGGTTCTGGAATATAATTTGGATGAGAACGATTGTATTTACAATCCCAAGCCACTTTTCCATGCCCATGCCTGGCACGCTGGTGTTAACCTTGCTTTGTTAAAAGGTGCACGAATGGTGCTGACAAGGAACTTCTCTGCGAGCAAACACTGGGAAGAAATAAAACGTTATGGCTGCACTTACTCAACTGCCGGCGGGGCAGCTCTACAGATCCTGGCTTTGGCTGAGCCCAAACCTGATGATGCTGACAATACTCTGAAAGTTGTTTTGGGTGGGCAAACGTCAGAGAAGTTCTGCGAAGTGGTTGAACCACGTTTCGGAATAAAGACCATTGAGTTCTACGGATCGACTGAGCTTAGTGCTCCAACAATGAATACAATCTCGAATCGCAAGACTGGCTCCTGCGGAAGGATACATACAAACTATGCAATTAAGATCGTCGACGAAGATGGTGTTGAGGTGGGAGTCAATATGTTTGGTGAAATTCTGGTTCGTCCCCTAAAACCGTATTTGATGATGCTTGGATATTATAAAATGCCTGAAAAGACTGTCGAAGCCTGGGAGGATCTCTGGTTTCATACCGGCGATAACGGTCGTATTGATGAGGACGGCTACCTCCATTTCGTAGATCGGAAAAAAGACGCGCTAAGGCGCCGCGGTGAGAACGTCTCTTCCTTCGAGGTGGAAAGAATTATCAACTCGCATCCAGCTGTGATGGAATCGGCCATATACGGAGTAAAATCAGATATAGCAGAAGATGATGATATCATGGTGAGTTTAGCACTTAAGCCGGGACAAAGCCTATTGCCTGAGGATCTTACTGCTTTTTGTGAGGAAAGGATGGCCTATTTTATGGTTCCAAGATATGTTCGTTTTATGGACGATCTTCCTAAGAACGCTGTTCTCCGCGTGGAGAAGTACAAGTTGCGAGAAGAAGGGATCACTTCGGACACCTGGGACCGGGAAAAGTTTGATTTTAAGCTTAAGCGTTAATTTTTTGGTTAATTTTTAAAATTCCGGTTTGGGGCAGGTGTTCGTAGTCCCCTTCTTCATCATCGGACATCTCCACTTATGCCGTTCTGAGAATGGTCGTAGCCGTTACGCTTCATCTCCTTTCCGGTGGGACAAATCGGGATTCCTTTAGGCGAAATCTGAATATATATTAAAAGTTTGCGGATGATTTAGAAATGCTGTTGAAGGAGTGTAATTAGTATAAAATGAAAACTGGAATAGATTGCCTTTTAAATCCAGACTCAGTGGCAGTTTTCGGTGTTTCTGAACAAGAGGGTAAGGCTGGCAACTCGGTCGTGAAGCATCTCCTGGATGGCAGTGTTCGGTTTTATGGAATCAATCCCAAAGGCGGAACATTGTTTGGAAATACTATTTATCGCAATGTTTATGAGTTACCAGAGGTGCCAGACTTAGCCGTAATTGCTTTGCCGGCTGAGTTGGCGCCGGAGGTCACCCGCGCTTGTGCTAAAAGAGGAATAGGCGCAGTTATTGTAATCGCTGGCGGATTCGGCGAAGTTGGCGAAGTAGGACAAAAACTGGAGTTAGAGTTAAAGAAAGCAATTGCCGGTACACGCACTCGTATCCTTGGTCCCAATACATTAGGCGTGCTCATTCCACGGCTCAAGCTTGATACTATTTTCCTTCCTTCTAGTCATCTTAGGCGACCCAAAGAAGGAAATATTGCGATCATCTCTCAGAGCGGCTCGGGCGTTATGGGAGCGTTGGATATTGGGGCATTCTATGGTGTTGGCATTTCTGCTTTTGTCGGACTGGGTAACCGGGTTGATATTAACGAAAACGAGCTAATTGAGTATTTTGCGGACGATCCCCACACTTCAGCTATCGGCATGTATTTAGAGAGCTTCGTCGATGCGCAAAGCTTCGTCGATGTCTGCCGGAAGGTAAGTCCCCACAAGCCGCTGGTGCTTGTAAAGGCTGGCCGCTCTTCAGCTGGTGCTAAAGCCGTTGCTTTGCACACCGGGTCGCTCGCGGGATCGGACCGGGTCACCGGTGGTGTGCTCAGCCAGTTGGGCGTATTCAGGGCCTATGACGACGAAGAACTCCTGGACACTGTCCGTGTGCTCGCCCACGCCAAGCCTCTCACCGGCCGTCGAGTAGCGAGCTTGAGCGGCGGCGGTGGAACAGGAGTCATTATCGCCGACTACGTTGAGGCAAAGGATAAGGGTATCGCCGCCTCCTTGGCGACATTGGATCCGAGCACCGAGGCCAGGCTGGCCAAGGTAGCCGTTCCTTACGCCTCGGTTCATAATCCTATCGACCTGACCCCCGCTGCTAGCAGGGATATGTTCGATTCGGCGCTGGAGATTCTCCAGGACGACCCGGGAGTCGATGTCATAATATTTGGACTCATGTACCATACAGAGAAGAGAGACGATTACTTTACAGAGAGACTCTGCTACTGGGGCAAACAAGGGAAAAAACCGCTCATTGTTGCGGCAATTGGTTCTGAGACTACCATGCATGCTATTCGGAGTATGGAAGCCGCCGGAGTGCTTGTACTTCCGTCCTTCTGGCGAGCGGTGAAGGCCGTGGATGTCCTCGCCCAACGGACAGAGTTCATTCGCCGGGTTAATTCGCTCAGACATGTCGATTCGGTGCCCAATAGCCTCACCACGGAACCGGTGTTTGTGCCCATACCCGGCACGCCCTTGGCTGAAGATGAGATCAAGGCTGTACTACGCGAGCGCGGTATATCCACACCAGAATCGATCCTGCTCCCCGGGGGCAAGTTGCCAGCTGAGATCCCGCTTGCGTTTCCCCTGGTGGTGAAAATAAGGTCGGCAGATGTGTTTCACAAAACCGAAATGAAGGGGGTGGAACTCAATATCCCGGATTTAGAGACTCTTGAGAAGACCGTTGCACAGATGAATTTACGTTTCCCTGGCCAGGATTTGCTTGTCGAGAGAATGGAGCCCTCTGGCGTAGAGATTATCGTGGGACTCATTGAGGATGGCACGTTTGGTTTATCAATTATGTGCGGAATCGGGGGTATCTTGGCTGAACTCTACCAGGACGTAACCTTCCGTCGGGTGCCGATTAATCAACTTGATGCCGATAGCATGCTGCGCGACCTGAAGGCCTGCGCTCTATTTGAGGGATTCAGAGGGATCAATGCCAATCGCGAAGCTGTGATTGATTTGCTTCTCAAGGTCTCTAGTTTTGGCCAGGACTTGAGAGGGCACATCGACCAGATGGATCTCAATCCGATCATCGTTCACGAGGATAAGGCTGTAGTTGTTGATGCGAAGTTAATTTGGAGGGTTGGAACCAAGGCATAGGGGTTAGAACTCAGTTATAGAGCACTTGGAGAACAGTCGTTTGGCGTAGGACGTTTTTGCGCTTTATATGGTTTTAGATTGCCCGTAAATTTCCAACTCGGCTGACTGGAATGGTTGGCCCTAACGCAAAACAGCTTCATTAGATTTAACTTCTGTCCATATATCGACGGCCTCCCCCTCTATTTTAATTCCGGCGCCAATAATTAGGAAGGCGTCACCAATAGTAATCGCCGGGCATCGTGATTGTACAATTTGCGACCAGCGCCGCTGAATCTGTTTTAATTTCCACGAGGAGGTTATTTTATTGATTCGGGATATCGCGCGGGAGAGAGTAATGCATAAGCTTCTTGAACAGCAGGCAGCAAAA
>JAENYQ010000107.1 GCA_016841675.1 Desulfotomaculum sp. | reverse complement strand
GGGGGTTAGTAGTTCGGGGTGGGCTGAACCGTAGCCAAAGAGGGGCAGCGGGCGATAAGTGCCTACAATTGCTCCTTTGCTGTCAGGAAGTACGCTGGTGTTGTATAGTGTTCCATTATCTTTTTCTACGAAACTTCCCGCAAAAACGTAAGCATTTAATTGCCGGGCCTTCTCAGCTATCGCACTTACTGTCGGTCCGTTTAGTGCTTCGCTTTGTTCATCATATTGGTCAAGTGAAAAATATCCTATGTTCCATATTTCCGGCAGTAGTATAAGGTCTGCATCACGTACCTTGTCCATTTGGGACCGGGCGTAGGCTATGCGCTGTTCTTTGGTTTGATCATCACTTATTTTTAGTTGCAACGAGGCAACTTTAATCATAAGTTACCACTCCTTAATCTAAATCGCCCAAGAATACCTGTTTTCCTTCCATGGTAATGGCATCTTTGGGACATAACGAGGCGCATAAGCCGCAGCCGTCGCATATTTGAGGATCAATACTGGCTTTGCGTTTCCCGTCTTGCTCGAACATGGAAATGGCATCATAGAAGCACCAGGTCGGGCAGAACCCGCAACCGATACATTTTTCATTATTAACTTTGGAAATGGCCTTGGTTTCGCGGTCCACCACATCCCAGGTTTTAATCTGCGGCAGGGTAATACCTCTGATGTCGTTTAAGGATTTATAACCCTTTTCGGCGAGATAGTTTTGCATACCATCCAGGAAATCTTGGATATGGCCATATTGCTTGGTGCCGTACATTAATGCTGTGCAGGTCTGGATGGTAGTTGCGCCCACCATAGTGCATTTTATCATATCTTTCCAGGTATTGATGCCGTTGGTGGCGGAAATGGGAAGGCCTACTTCACGAGCAACTTTGGCAATCCACTTCAGGGTTATGGGCCTCATCCAGGGACCGCCTACTCCCGCAAAGGTGGAGTGCAGCAAGGGGCGACCTGTGTCAAGGTCTACATCCAGTGCCGGAAATCTGTTGACTACTGTTACACCACCGGCACCTGCCTCTTTAACACGTTGTGCGACAAACACCGGGCTAACAGCTTCAGCGGTAAGTTTAACAAATACCGGTATTTTTACGGAGTCAACAACAACTTTGGTAACTTCCGCAGCGGCATTGGGGTCACTGCCCAGTTCTTGTCCGCTTTTGTAGCCCAGATCACGAGGGTGCGGGCAACCAAAGTTCAGTTCCAGCATGTCCACGCCGATATCTTCAACCTGCTTGGCCAGTTCGGACCAGGTTTTCAGCGAATCTCCGGAAATACTTCCTATTAAAACTGTACCGGCTTCGTCACAATACTTGCGTGCCAGTTTAAGTTCGTTCATCCAATCTTCAACTGAATAAGTAGCTAAAAATTCACATGAATAATTGGAATAAACCTGAGGCCAACCTTTTTTATGCAAAACAGTAAATCTGGGTGAAACGTATTTAGTCAGCAGCGGCTCAGGACTAATGGTCTTGGAGATAACGCCACCGGCACCACCCTCGACGCACCTGCGCATATATTTAGCATCCTTGGTGGGGGTAGCTGATGCAATTACGATGGGGTTTTTGAACTTAATACCACATAATTCCACACTGAGATCTGGTTTCATTGCTTAATCTTCCTTTCATAAGATATATTATATTCTTGGGACATTATATCATATATTATATATCATTTGAAGCAGATTTTTTAAACAAATTAAAAAAATTTTAAGAAAAAAGACAACAAAATATTGGCAGGTCTTGGGATTATTCTTACTCATTACATTTTTGCTATTAAATTTTGTTCTATATGCTTTATCGGTTCCGGTGCTGACCCGTTGCTACTTCGTATTGAAAAACCATCTTCCAAAGTTTAAGTTAAACCCCAAAGAAAACCATAACAGGAATGATTCCAGTCTGCTATTATATAGGGAGCCATGCCACACACCTCGAAAAAATCCGAATGGCACCCCAGAGCCCATAATCTGCATATCAAAATATCTTGACTTTTAACAGGCCAAATTATATAATAACTTTTGTAGCTGCTGTAGCTGCAAAAGTTAACTTATCGGGGCGTAGCTCAGTTTGGCTAGAGCGCTACCTTGGGGTGGTAGAGGCCGCACGTTCAAGTCGTGTCGCTCCGACCAATTATTATTTATTTGGAAACCTGTGAACCTTTCAAAAATAAGGGTCACAGGTTTTTTAATATTTACAGAGGTTGGCAAATGTTTCCTAAGTGGAGGAAGAGGGTTTCTTGTTTTTCCAAAAATTGATTTTCAACAACAAATTTTCAACAACAAATGGATGAATTAGCAATAATTTTAAGAAAGATGAATCTTTAAACATTTAAGAATATGATGAGATAATAAAATTTGTTAGTATTATGCTAAAAGGAGAAAGGTGAACTTACATGGTAAATGACGCTTTAGCTAAACACTTAGGAATTAAGCTGCTGGAAGTAAAGCCTGGCTATGCCAAAGCCAGCATTAAAATAACTAAAGAACTGCTAAATGCAGCCGGTGTTACTCATGGTGGCACAATTTTTAGTTTAGCGGACGTTGTATTTGGTGCAGCTAGTAATTCTCACGGCCCGCTTGCATTAGCAATGGACGTATCCATTCATTTTTTAAAAACTACCCGGGAAGGGGCACTCCTAACCGCTACTGCAAATGAGGATAATTTAACCAGAAAAACCGGGTTATATCGAATGGAAGTTAAAGACGACAAAGACACTTTAATCGCCATTGCGGAAGGTTCAGTATATCGTATCGATAAGTAAAAAAAATAGTTTTCGCTTGCAAGGTTTCAACATCTAATCGAGACCATTATGGTGGAGATGAATAGTTCAGAAAGAAGCAACAGGCAGGAATATGGAGATGCAGTAGATAATCTAGTATAATAGCTGATGAAGTATCTTTACTAAATTGCCAATGGTCGAATTAGAAAGGATGATGTACGTGTCGGGCAAAGATACAGCCGGAGACATTATGACCGGGGATGTTATTACGGCAAGTCCGGATGACGATGTCCAAAAGGCAGTCAACCTGCTGCTGGAACATCATATCAGCGGGTTGCCCGTGATTGATGGTGACGGAAAGGTAGTCGGCGTTCTCAGTGAAGCCGATTTAATTATCCGCGACAAGGAGTTCAAGGGCCCTTCTTATATAAACTTTCTGGGTGGCATAATCTACTTGGAAAATCCCCAGCGGTTCCAGCAGGAATTGAAAAAAATGACGGCGCAAAAAGTAAAAGAAATGATGACTCCAAGAGTATTTACCGCTAATCCCGATACTCCGGTGGAGAAAGTTGTTTCAATCATTACGGATAAAAAAGTGAACCGGGTTCCGGTGGTAAACCCGGACGGTAAATTGCTGGGTATAATAACCAGGCATGATATACTAAAGCGTTATAAAGTCTGATAATCAACAAAAAAGGGGACAGGCTGCTTTTTTTAAAAATCGAAAAAAGTAGCCTGTCCCCTTTTTGCCTTTTTGTTTAATTTTTTAAATTTATAAATAGTCCAGGTTCTTATAGTCCAGGTTTAATTTTCAAGACATAGATTTTCCCCTTTTAGGTAGATTAATAAAGAAACAGATAACGAAAGAAGGGAAAACTGGATGAGAGCTACTGGAATAGTCAGAAGGATTGATGATCTGGGGCGTGTGGTTATTCCAAAGGAATTAAGACGCACCATGCGGATACGTAACGGAGAACCCCTTGAGATCTACTTAGATCGAGATGGAGAGGTAATACTAAAAAAATATTCCCCAATTAATGATCTGGGACAATTTGCCCAAGGATATGCTGATTCTTTGCATGAAGTCCTGGGTCATGTAGTCTGTGTCACCGATATGGACGAAATTATAGCTGTTTCCGGATGGAGCAAAAAGGAACTGGTTAAGAAAAACATCAGTGATAAACTTGGCCAAACAATAAACACAAAACAAACTATGCTTATTGAAGAGGAGCATAACCTGGCGGACGATGAAAGAGTTCGGTTCAAGCGCAGCATTGTTGCTCCCATAATATCTGACCAGGGTGTTATCGGATCCGTTATTATAACATCAAAAGAAGACTCTCAATTAGGCGAACTAGAGCATAAACTGGCTGAAACCGCAGCATCTTTTTTGGCCAAGCAAATGATGGGTTGAGACAGCCTCATGGCATTGTAGAACGAAGCAAAGAATTTAAATCTTTCGCTAACGCTCAGGATGCACCTTCCCTCTGTGGCACAACGTTTCTGCACCCCAAAAGGTCCAGGCAATTGAGCCTGGACTTAATATTTATAAAATGATTTATTCCCTTTTTTCCGTAATCCCCATTGATGAGAAAAACATTTTTAATAAACCATTGTGATAAACCATTGTGCATCACAGGGGGAGTTATCATCTAAGAGCGTTAGCGAAGGATCTAGATTCTTTACTTCGTTCTACAATGACATGACCATGTACCACTTACTAAGTTAACGGTGTAATTATGTTTATTAAATTTAATCCAGTAATAAATAGTTTTTATAATTTTGCATAATTCGATAATTTTATCTAAATAGAGAGGATTTCCTGGACATTTTGAGAATTAAACAGTTAAGCAGTTTAGATCTAATAAGCTTGGGGGGGACCCAAATAGAAGACATTCCGCTTTGGATCAGGACGATTTACGGGTTTCTTGAAATTTCGGTAATTACCATGTTTTTAACCACCTGGTTAAATTTAGGCCTAACTTGGAAACGCAAACTGGTAATAAGCCTTGGTGTATTGTTTTGTGTTTTATCGGCCCGGATATTACTCCAAAATTTGTTTTTCGTTACAGGAGCGGGAGTCGTTTCTTTTTATTTATTATTGTTTTTCCTTACCCGGGCACGTGGTTTAAAAGTCATTATTAGCATACTTGCCACTTATATGGTATTAATTATTGTTGAACCGATAACCCACTTGATGTCGCTAAAATTATTGCATGAACTAGATTACCTACACATTTGGCTTATTTCTGGGTTTCCTAATATACTTGTTTTTATTTTATTGACTTATCTATTAATAAAGGTGAGACAAAATAGTGAAAAATCGGAGCATAAAACACTTTAGGGACACTTTAATTATTATTTGCATTAGCCAGATAATTTTTTTGTTAATCTGTGCTTGGTCATTATATCTTTCACTGCTGGGTATTGATAACTTTTTGGGTTACCATACTGTTCATACCAATAGTGTATCGATTTCACTTTTGCTTGTCTCATCTTCGCTGGCAGTAGCCATGATTTACCTGTGCCATGAATTTTTTAAAATGTCCTTATTGGAAAACAAATTAGCTGTAGCAAAAATATCAAATGAAACTAATGAAAATACACTTAAAATCCTCCGGTCACACAGACACGACTTTTTAAATCATATGCAAGTTATAATCGGTTATTTACAACTTAATAGAACCCAAAATGCTATAGATTACATACTAAACTTGAATACAGAACTAAACAATGTATTACCTGTGAATGGCCTGGGCATGTCGGAAGTGGCAGTTGTTTTAATGATTAAGCAAGAGGAAGCAGCCAAATATGGAATCAAGTCAAAATATTGTTTAAATGCCGACATCTCGAATAAAATAAGTTCTATCGATATGGTTAGAATTATTTCCAATCTGATTGATAATGCCATTTATGAATTAAAAAAAAGTCGCTACAATAAACAAACTGAAAAGTTTATTGAGGTCAGCTTCGATTGTAGCAATGAAAAAATAATTGTTCAAGTTCGCAACTACCCCGGAGCGGTAGTCGATAAAAGTATTTTTAAGTATGGTTATACCACCAAAGGGTCGGATGGTTCGGGAATCGGTTTACATACTGTCAAAAAGCTGGTCGAAGAAAAATATCAAGGCGCAATTGAAGTAACAAGCAGTACCGAAAATGGAACAACTTTTTCATTGACTATTTAAAAGGAAACTTAGCCAAAGACACTAAAATTAGATTCTTCGCTGCTCTCAGAATGACAACTTTTAAGTTCTTCGCTGCCTAAAATGACAATTTTAGGACTACTTACCGGCTTAGCATAACAATATTGTGCAATGTATTTCAGTTTTTAATCTTCACATCTAGACAACACCACCCTAAAATGATAACATTTAGCATAAAGCATTAATTAATCCAGGTGCCCCATTGTTTATGTCCTGGGGATAATAGGGAACCAGGTGAAATTCCTGGACGGTCCGGCCACTGTAAATGGTAAGCCGACTCCCAAATGCCACTGGTCTTGTTGGCCGGGAAGGCGGGAGGCGCACAAGCCATAAGTCAGGAGACCTGCCTGGATGAAGCACGGCAACCTCCCATGGAGAGGGTTAGTGTGTTGTACGCATCGGTTATTTAATTGGTGCGGCTATGGCATATCAGGCTAATCCCGGCTCGTTTGGAGGCGGGATTATTTAATTTACATAGCAGGTGCCGCCGCTCGAGAAGCAGGCGGATTAAATGCGGTTATTCGCTGTAAAGGCATGGCAGCCCAAATTAGCTTTGGTCCGCAACCCTCCATCCAGCAGCCGGGCCTGTATCAAACGCGCCGCTGATGCCATATCAGGGGGTGGTTGATCGCTGGTCTGTTTGCGATCTATACACATCAAGCCCCCGATAACAACGGGGGCTTTTTACGCAGCGGGGGTGATGATAATTGATACTGGTTCTTTCCGGTACTGGTGATGGCAGGTGGCTCACCGTTGAGTTAACCAGACTGGGATACCGAGTAGGTATTATAGTGTTTTCCAGTTACGGTGAGGAATTAGCCGCTGAAGCTGGCGCCGTATTTGTGGCAAGAGGCCTGCCGGCAGACCGAGACGATTGGCTGGCGAGAATTAAAGTGCAGGTGGTGGTAGACGCCAGGCATCCATTTGCTAGGGATAACAGTACGGAACTGGCCCGTGAATGCGAAAAACTTGGTATTTTGTACCTGGCTGTGGGGCGCGAGGAGACTTGCGTTAGGCCTGGAGAATTAGTGTTTACCACCTATTCGATGCAGGAAGCCGCTGCCAAAGCAGCCAGTCTGGGTAAAACAATTTTTTTAACCACCGGCAATCATGGCTTGGAACATTTTACCGCACTCCAGCAAAGCTATGACATCCGCCTGGTAGTCAGGGTACTACCCGAACACCGGGTGATTAAGAAGTGCCAGGATATGAATATCAAACCTAAAGATATTGTTGCCATGCAGGGACCGTTTTCTAAACAGATAAACAAGGCCCTGTTTAAAATGTACCGGGCATCGGTGGTGGTAACCAAAGACAGCGGCCAGGCCGGGGGAACCGATACCAAAATAGAGGCTGCACTAGCCCTTAAAATTCCAGTAGTGCTGGTTAAACGCATTAACACCGGTGGGCCGGAACTCAGCCTCGATGCAATAGTAAGCATGTTAAAGGTTAAGATACCGCCGGAATAAGACCGACTGGCCTTGGACTTAGTTATCGGTTATGGCCTGGTTATATAAAAGAGAAACGGAAAGAGAGTAATAATGCTGCTTATTGACTATTATGCCTACAGTAATAAGCTTTCTTCGGTGCATCCCGGCGAAAAGTTTATCTTTTTCGTCATTACGGTAACCATCTGTCTGGGCCTTAACTCTCCGGTAACGTCACTGGCGGTAGTGCTGTTAACTGGCGCGACTGTGATACTGCTGGCCCGGGTGCCCTGGCGGGTATATTTGAAATTGATGTTGATACCGGTATCGTTTCTGGTGGTGGGTGTACTTACGGTAGCCATTACCTTCACTAAAGGTGGAGGGGAATTTATTTGGGCTGTACAACTGGGCTCTATCACCGCCGGGGTAACCCCGGGAGGGTTGGAATTAGCAGCTAAAATGTTTCTTCGTTCGCTGGGGGCGGTTTCTTGTCTTTACTTTTTAGCCCTGACCACACCAGTTACCCAAATGGTCGGCATATTACGATGGTTACGGATACCGTCCCTGGTGATCGAGCTGATAGTGCTTATTTACCGGTTCATCTTCATCTTGCTGGAAACTGCCGGCCGCATTTTCACTGCCCAGTCGTCCCGCCTTGGTTACCGGAATATCCGAACCGGGTATCACTCATTCAGCCAGTTGGTACTGTCATTGTTTGTAAAATCCTACCGCCAATCCCAGGCGGTTTATGACTCTTTATTGTCCCGCTGTTACGATGGACGGCTAAATTTTGTAGAGGCCCAATATCGCTGGTCGTGGGTCAATATTGCTTTAATTATAGCTGCAGACAGCGCCGTAACCGCGTGCTGGCTGATTGCCGGGGGGTATAGATAATGGTAACACCGGTTATTGAAACGAGGGAATTAACCTACATTTACCCGGACGGCACCCAGGCACTGCGGGGTATCAATATCAAGTTGACCGCTGGACAAAAAATAGCGGTTTTAGGCTCCAACGGGGCCGGTAAGTCCACACTTTTTTTGCATCTAAACGGCATTTTACGACCGCATAGTGGTAAAGTTCTGTTCAGGGGCTCTGAGGTCAGGTACCACCAACGAGATTTGCTGGACCTGCGCAAAAATGTGGGTATCGTGTTTCAGGATCCCGAAAGCCAGCTATTTTCCGCCAGTGTACTACAGGATGTATCTTTCGGCCCGGCTAACCTGGGGCTGACCAAAAATGAAGCGCTGGCCGCGACCCAAGAGGCCATGCGTCAAACCGGTATCACAGGCCTGGAAGGCAGACCAACCCATTTTCTAAGTTACGGCCAGAAAAAGCGGGTTTCCATTGCCGGCGTGCTAGCCATGGAACCAGCCGTAATCATATTCGACGAGCCCACCGCTTGCCTGGACCCGGGCATGGCGCTAAAAATAATGGCCCTGCTTGACGAACAAAGCCAGCAGGGCAAGGCTATTATCATGTCCACTCACGATGTGGACATAGCCTACGACTGGGCCGATTACGTGTATCTGCTAAAAGACGGCGGGGTCATCGGCGAGGGGGAACCGCAGCATGTGTTCCTGCGCCGGGATTGGCTGGACCGCTGTGATTTAACGTGTCCAACAGTAATTGAGACGTACCTGGAACTTACCGGTAGCGGTCTATTACCCATTAACAAACCAATTCCCCGAAACAAGCAGGAATTATTTCAAAGTATTAGAAGCGCCTCACCTGGCTCCGGACCTTTGCTAAAAACCGCTCGACACGGGTAAAATGGAAACATAAAAATCAAGGAACAGGCGGATATATTAATGAAAAATACCCGCATCGCCCTAGTGCAGATGGAATCAAAACTGGGCCGGACAGGCGATAATCTGGATAAAATAGAGCGTTTTGCCCGGCAAGCGGCCGCACTAGATGCTGCTGTTATATGTTTTCCTGAACTCTGCATTCCCTGTTACAGCCGCGATCTGGCCTGTTCCGCTGCTGAATCGGTACCGGGTCCATCATCGGAAAGAGTTTTAAACATGGCCAAAGAGTTGGGCCTGGTAATTATGGCCGGACTAGCTGAAAAATCAGCGGCGGAAAAACCTTACATCACCCAGCTGGTTGCCTATCCTGACGGTGGATTGGGTAAATACCGCAAGACACACCTGGGCAACAGCGAAAAACCCTGTTTTATGCCGGGTGAGGATCTGCCGATATTTCAACTGGCAGACCGGGCTACCCTGGGCCTTGGTATCTGCTGGGACTTGCATTTTCCTGAAGTCGCCACCGTGTTATCCCTAAAACTGTCATGCCGCGGTGCGACACAATCTAGTATGAAAATGGGGCAAGGT
>JAENYQ010000106.1 GCA_016841675.1 Desulfotomaculum sp. | reverse complement strand
TCCTTCCTCGAAGAGAAAGGACACCCGGCGCTGACCATGGATCCACTGATGTAATGAGGATAGGGGACACACCTGGTGCTTGTGGGTCAATCTTACGGGTCGAGGAATGTCCCCAATCATAAAGTAAGTAATTAACTTTAACCTTTAAATATGGATCTTGGCGTTACTTTTGCCTCCCCTGGCCGGTTTAACAACTCCCCCCGGTCAGGGAAATTTTTTATTCAGACCCATATAAGAAGGGTTTACGAATGATTCTGAAGAAATTATGTCCATTATTGTAACATTAGGAGGAATGTGTAATGAAGGTCCTGATCGTTAGCTGCGGGTCCTATGCTGCCCAGGGTTATGGTTGTCCAGGCGAATGGAAGTGTTTCAAAGCCGCAAATCAAAAAGAAGGTGATTTTGCCGGGTACGACGACACTGTTCAGGTTGTGGGCTTCCTGGAGTGCGAGTGCCCCGGGCGACAACTGGTGGCAAACATAGGGTGCGTGAAGAAAAACGTGGACTTTGATGTCATTCATATGTCCACCTGCATGGCCAAGTCCTGGCCTGCCTGTCCCAACATGGACGTTGACCAACTGACCAAGACCATTGCGGAAAAGTTCGGTGTTCAAGTGGTCAAAGGCACTCATAACTACGTGTAGTAACCCACACCAAACAACCCCTCACCAAAATTTTGCTGAGGGGTTGTTTGGTGTGGGTTACAGGATTTTTGTTCCGTAATAATCCGCAGGTTGGCCGGGAAAGCTACATAGCGAGGTGATATCATGATTAATTATGCTACCACATCGCTTTGGTTTATCGCTGCCTCATTGCTGCAAGCCGCTGTGGTTTGGACAGCCTTGCGGATGGGCCTGACCACCTTCAATCCCGGATTTACTGTTACAGGGCTAATCGGGCACCTGGTCGTTGGTCAGGTGGCAGGCTACCTGCTGTACAGCTTTCTCAGCGGTCGGGCCCGCATAGCAGGGATAATCTACGGTGTAGTGTACGGAATTTTCCTTTGGGTGGCCATCGCCCTTTTAATCGCGCCCGGTCTAGGGTTATTTACCTCACCCCTGGTTGTAGGAGTTAATGCCACATTAACTACCCTGGCAGCCTTTCTGGTCTATGGGGCAGTGGCTGGATATGCGTGCCAGCAAGCGGTGGAAGACAGTCGTCAAGTTGAAGAACCGCAGGCGGAATAAATTCCGCCTGCGGTTCTTCAACTTGTCCAATAAATATGTCCAATAAATTAATTGGTTGGAACTAGTGTAACCGATATCATCCTTAGCACAGCGAATAACCTGATTATTTAAGTAGTTTAAAGATTTTCTGAGTAGGACCTAGAATTTTTCAGTGGCACCTTGGGCACCTGCTAATCCTTCACAACTTTGGATTCTTCTCATGCTCTCCTTGTTTTTTTACACATACTTTAAGGTTAATACGGTCAAATAATCCATTTGTTAATTGACATAGTTTCATAATAGTTTTAAACTAATGTTAATTAATTCTTTAATAAGGGGGAGAAAAAGTGAGTGTAATTTTAGCAGAGAAGCTGGACACAAGTTTTTTTGATGAAGTTGTTAGCAAAGCCTGCACCACCAGTAACAAGGAAGACTTTTACAACTGCTTATCCTGCGGCATGTGCAGCGCAGGGTGCCCTTATAATGGAGTACATGATAATTCCGACCCCAGGAAATTTATTCGTATGTTAACTTTGGGCATGCGTGAAGAAGTTTTTAATTCTGACTTTCTCTGGGCCTGTACCCAATGTGGTCGCTGTACCATGGAATGTCCTATGGGAGTGGAAGTTTTAACGCTGGTTCGTACCGTGCGCGGGAATTTTGGCCTCAAGGCGCCAGGAATTTTGCAGGATATTGTGAATTCGCAAATTAATACCGGCAACCAAATGGAAGTCAGCACTGAAGATTATCTGGATACCCTGGAGTGGATGGAAGAAGAGCTTCAAGAAGAAGTGGGCGACCCCAACGCCAAAATCCCCATTGACAAAGAAGGAGCGGATTTCCTATTCCTGTGGGATCCCCGTGAAATCAAATATTACCCTCATGACATCCAAAGCCTAGCCAAAATCATGTGGTATGTGGGCGCCAACTGGACCTGCAGCAGCAAATGGTGGGATGCTACACACTATGCTTTGTTTAACGGCAACGACGAAGAATCACGCATTATTACCCAGAGATACGCCGACGAAGTAAAGCGACTTAAGGTTAAAGAACTGGTAATAACCGAATGCGGTCACGCCACTCACGCCAATAAATGGGGCCCCAAAGTTTGGCTGGAAAAAGATAATACATACCCGGTAAAAAGTATTGTCGAAAAATATGTAGAGTGGTTTGAAGCCGGTTTACTCAAGGTCGATCCCACCCAAAATACCGAACCCATTACTCTGCACGACCCGTGTAATTCCGTCCGTAAACAGGGTCTGGGGGATGACATGCGTTATGTACTTAATAAAACCGTGATGGACTTTAGGGAAATGAACCCCCACGGTAAAATGAATTATTGCTGCGGCGGTGGTGGGGGCTTGTTGGCTATGGGTAAAGACATATATCCCTATCGTATGGCCAAAGGCAAGCTCAAAGCAGACCAGATTAGGGATACGGAATGCAAGTTAATCGCCTGCCCCTGTCACAATTGTTTTGACCAGTTGACTGATATCATTAAATACTACAAACTGGAAGGCTGCAAGGTAATCCATATACACCACTTAATCAGCCATGCTTTAATTATGGATGAAAAGCCTGAGCTAACGAGTAAAGGGAATTAATTATTTAACATGATTATTCCCTTTACTCAGTAATCCCCATTGATGAGATAAACATTTTTAATAAACAATTGTGCACCGCGAGGGGAGAGCTGTCATCTAAGAGCGTTAGCGAAGGATCTAGATTCTTCACTTCGTTCTACAATGACACGACGCTGTACCACTTACTGAGTTAACGGTATAACCATGTTATTTAATTAATAAAACAATCCTCATCCCTAATGTCTTGTGGTGAATACCACATTATTTTCCCGGTAGACAAAAACCAGGCGTAAAGGCCTGGTTTTTGTCTTTGTAAAAATATCTCCCCAAACCTTAATTTAATGGAGCAAGATAGGGACATATTAAATACAAGTGTTATTACCGAGGTGAATTACTATGCAAAGGGATTACAGGCAAATTCCAATTTGGCGTAATGTTTCTCAAGCGGAATGGAACAGCTGGCGCTGGCAAATAGCAAACCGCATCAGCGGCCTCAATGATTTAGAACAGGTGCTCAACCTGCTGCCGGAGGAAAAGGAAGGTATCAAAAGGTCATTATCTACCCTTCGGATGGCCATTACTCCCTACTACGCCTCTTTAATGGACCCGGATGACCCGGACTGCCCAATTAGAAAACAGGCTGTTCCAATTTCCATGGAGATGCAGGACGGCGAGCATGAGATGGAGGATCCCTTGCACGAGGATGTTGATTCACCAGTGCCCGGGATTACGCACCGTTATCCCGACCGGGTACTGCTGCTAATCACAGACCAGTGTTCTATGTACTGTCGGCACTGCACCCGCAGACGTTTTGCCGGTGTCCATGACAGCCAGCGCACCAAGCAGCAGTTGAATGATGCGCTGGACTATATCAGGTGCACCCCTGCTATTCGGGATGTACTGCTGTCAGGGGGAGACAGCCTATGTATTGATGACGATTTCTTAGAGTTTCTATTGGCCAGCCTGCGTGAGATTAAGCATGTGGAAATTATTCGCATCGGAACGCGCACTCCGGTAGTGATGCCGCAGCGCATTACAGATGAACTGTGTGCAATAATTAGGAAATACCATCCTGTGTGGCTTAATACCCACTTTAACCACCCCCAAGAGATCACTCCCCAGGCCCGGGAAGCCTGCGCACGTCTGGCCGATGCCGGGGTGCCGCTGGGCAATCAAACAGTATTGCTTAAAGGGGTTAACGACTGTGCGTACCTGATCAAAGATCTGGTGCATCAGCTTTTACAAATGCGGGTGCGCCCATATTATTTGTACCAGTGTGACATTTCGCCCGGTATAGAACATTTCCGGACCCCGGTAGCCAAGGGGATCGAAATCCTGGAACTTTTACGCGGGCACACTTCCGGATTGGCAGTGCCCACTTATGTAATTGATGCCCCCGGCGGGGGCGGTAAAATCCCGGTTGCGCCCCAGTATATGATTTCGCAAGCAGAGGATAAAGTGGTGTTGCGAAATTACGAAGGGGTAATCTGCGCTTACCCTCAGCCTGTGCAAAGAGGGAATAACAGTACCGACTCCGACAATTGCGAGCGGTTAAGAAAACATGACCCGGTGGGCATTGAAAAACTTTTGGCCGGAAAAAGAATCAGCCTTGTTCCTGAAGGTAATCTCAGGGAAAAACGCCGCCTTCAGCACAGTAAGGGGTGTCACTGAAAGGAGAAGATTGATGGAAATGGAGGCTGTCGTCTTTAAAGACGATGAGGGAAATTACTTAGAGGCTTATATTGATCTGGTCAATAAACGTCTAAAAGTATTGAACCATCAAATTCAGGACTGGCCAAAAGCAGTATCATGGCTTGACCGGGCAGCCGGTCAGCACCAATTGGGCAAAATTTTATTCAATATCAAGTCGCCGGAAAATTACGTATTGGAAAATTCCGGTTATGTACTGGAA
This sequence comes from Desulfotomaculum sp., assembly GCA_016841675.1. Lineage (GTDB taxonomy): Bacteria > Bacillota > Desulfotomaculia > Desulfotomaculales > Desulfallaceae > BRH-c8a. Next base: position 5,253 of record JAENYQ010000106.1, on the reverse strand, counting down.
GGTGTCATTCCCGCTTTTTTTAAAGGAACAGACGCACTATGCTATTCCCGTTATACAGACTTTGAGAGATCAAAAAGCCAATATTATGAACAGGAAGAAGAAATACTGATGCAGATTAAAAATGCTCAGCACCGGTCAGAAACAACAAAAAAGCTGCCCGCCGGTTTAAAAATTGACCGCATAAACAATGAACAAGCCGGAGACCTGGTTAATCTTTATCGAAGAATTTTCAGCACTTACCCCAGCCCGCTATTGAACCCGGACTATGTGCACAAGGTAATGGAAACACATATCAGCTTTTGGGGCATGTTTGAAGGTGATCAGCTAATCAGCGCAGCTTCAGCGGAAATGAACTTGTCAAACTGTAACGCTGAAATTACTGACTGCGCCACATTGCCTGAATATCGGGGGCAAGGTCTGTTAAGGCACTTAATTATGGTTTTGGAGGAAGAGATGCAGACCAAAGAAATTAGTGCACTGTATAGCCTGGCCCGGGCCGGCTCATATGGTATGAACGCAGCCCTGGACCGACTTGGTTATGAATACCAAGGCAGGTTTATAAATAATTGTCATATCGGCGGCCGTTTTGAAGATATGAACCTTTGGACGAAGGTTGTATGATTTGTATGATTTAAGTTCGAGCGATAACTTCCGCAGCATACTCCACGTCCGCCCGGGAGACATCCTGATGGGTGACAAAACGCACAATGGCCGGGCCAAATACGCCCGCCAGCACTCCCCCCAGTGCCCGCAACATATCGCTGCGCGGGTCAACAGTTCTCATTTGTATGTCCTTTCGGTTTTCGTTTTGTCGTTATCATACAGCGGATGATAAAATTTCTTATTTCTATTGGCAGGTTTAATACCATTGATGTAAAATATATAAGTAAAAGACTAGTGACAAGGAGGGGAAGCTATGGATCCGCATGCCGAACCCGTACAGGAAGATTTCAAAATGGATTATTCCACATGGAATCATATTAATATTATACCGCTGGTAATACTGGGTGGTTTTGTAATTGGTGTGATCAGTATTTTTGTTTAGTAGATTTAATAAAATGAGTGGAAATCCATATTTTAAAAGACCGTAAACGACGGTCTTTTTATTTTTGGTCTTTATTTCAAAGGCCGCACCAGGTGCCGTACCCAAATACTAATCCAGGCTGGGGTCGTATAATAAACTGCCTTGTTCACTTTCCTCAAACCGATACTTGCGGGACACCCCCGTTTTCCTGGCCGCATTCTCCACCGCTCTGGCCACCGTCGGGCATACTTCATCATTAAATACCGAAGGAATGATGTATTCAGCGGACAGTTGTTCCTGTTTTACGATGTCTGCCAAGGCCTGAGCCGCAGCCATGCACATTTCATCGTTGATACAGGAGGCATGGCAGTCCAGTGCGCCACGGAAAACACCGGGGAAAACCAGCACATTGTTAATCTGGTTGGGATAATCCGAGCGACCGGTGGCAATCACCCCGGCAACATCCATGATTTCCTCAGGATCTACTTCAGGTTCGGGGTTGGCCAGGGTAAAAACCACCGGCTGATTAGCCATACCCAGTATATCTTGCCGGTTTAAAAGGCCGGGCCCGGATACACCGATAAATACGTCGGCGCCAACGATAACGTCCTTCAGTGTACCATGCACGAAGCTTTGGTTGGTGTGCTTCGCCAACCAAAGCTTGGATGCTTCGGTCGGTGGGGTATCTTCGGCAATGGCTCCCCGCCTATCACATACGATTATTTCCCCGGCCCCCGCAGTCAGCAGCATCTTGGTAATAGCCACCCCGGCGGCGCCCGCTCCGCTGATTACGATTTTAACTCCGGCCAGGTCTTTATGCACCACCCGCAAAGCGTTAAGCAAACCCGCCAGGGTAACGATGGCGGTGCCGTGCTGGTCATCATGAAAAACCGGGATATCCAAACGGCGGGACAGTTCATCCTCTATCTCAAAGCACCGTGGTGCGGCGATATCTTCCAAATTAATGCCCCCGAAGGTAGGCGCACAGGCCATAACCGTGTCTATTATTGACCTGCTGTCGTGTACGTCAATGCATAGCGGAATGGCATTGATATTGGCAAATTTTTTAAATAATACCGATTTGCCCTCCATCACCGGCAGGGCGGCCTGAGGGCCGATATTACCCAGGCCAAGCACTGCTGAACCGTCTGTAACTATGACTACCGTATTGCCCTTCATGGTCAGCCTGTGGGCCATTTCAGGGTCATGTTCAATGGCTCTGGAAACTCGGGCGACACCGGGGGTGTATACTAACGCCAGATCCTCATGGTTTTTAATTTCTCTTTTAGTCTTGATTTCAATTTTTCCACCCAGATGTTGCAAAAAAACCCGGTCCGCCAGTTGAGTCATTTCCACGCCGGGCAATTTCTCCAAGGCCGTGACCATGCCCTCCAGGCACGAACGGTCCCTAAGCCGCACCATCAACTCGCGTACCACATGGGTGGATGATGCCGAGAGCAGGTCGATGGAACCTAAACCCCCGCCCTCGGCGGCAATCACACTCAACGCACTGGCCAGTGTGCCTGGCTTGTTCAGCAGCTGCAGTCTAATAGTCATATTTAAAGACATTACCAAACCTCCAATTAATTGTTTCGATTAAGGTTTATTCTTAATCAAACGCTTATATTTAATCTAAGGTTTATTTTTCATTCTTCTAACAGCATCTATGTGCCGGCACACAAATCCGGAATTAACACGTTTCCGAAACATAAAGGTGCAGCACTCGCAATTACTATCGCTGGCCCTGAGTTCCCAGCGGCAATCGTAATCGGTTACCAATGCTTCATTCTCGTTAATAAAATAAACTACCATATCATCAACAAAATACGGTTCTTTTAATCTTACCGCCATGTCTAAACCACCTTTTCGTCAAATAGGCTGCTACTTGTTCATTATTGTAATTCAAAACCAGAAAACTGTAAATAAACTCGTTATAGCTGGGCCAGCGCCCAGGCCTGCTGGTTTACTTCATTGATGGCCCGCTGGTGTTTTAATATCTCACCTTTTTTATCCACACCGTCATAACACAGCACCGCATCCGGTACAATGCCCAGCATTTTAAAGAAATACCGCGCGGTGCGCACGGTTCCATCAAACACCCCCGGCAAGGTGGTTCCGGAACAGGAAACAAACATACCGCGCCGCGCCTGGTTGGGCTTTTCTCCTACGGGGATATTAAGCACATACCTAGCGGCCCAAAACTGCTGGGAGCGGTCAATCAACATCTTGGCCTGGGCACATATGCCCATAGAAAAGACCGGAGCGGCCATAATAAAACGGTCCGCTGCCAGTATCTTCTCGAAAATGACACCGGCATCATCCGGCACCACGCATTTTCCGGTGGCAAAGCAGCCGTCACAAGCCTGGCAGGGCGCATAATTGAAGTCTGCCAGTTGTAACAGCTCGGTTTCGTGGCCTGCTTCCCGACAAACATCCAGCGCCCGCTCTGCCAACAGGCTGGTGTTACCCCCCTTGCGAGGACTGCAGGCCAGCGCCAGGCATTTTATTTTTGTTACCTGAAGATCATCACTCATTACTATAGTATCCCTTCCAGTAAAAATACTCTTTCACCCAATATTTGGCAGCTAATCTTCTTCCTTAATTAAGGACCTGGCTTTATTGTATGATATCTGCCCCGCCAACGCATAAACCACCTTACCAGAACTGTTTAGCACCACCGTGGTGGGTATACCACTTACCCCGTATGCTCTGGCCACTTCACCCTGCCGGTCCAGGTAAACAGGAATAGAATAGCCGTTGTCGGACAAAAATGATGTTACGTCGGGCACTGATTTCTCCCCGGTTAAAATGTTTATAAAGATAAATTCCACGTCTGAGTTATATTCCCGGTACAGTTTATCCAGATCTGGCATTTCATCACGGCATGGAGGACACCAGGTGTTCCAAAAATTGATGAACACCGGCTTGCCTTTAAGCTCGGCAAGTGATTTAGCTTTACCCTCATCCGGGATGATAAAAAAGTCGGGAGGCGTCATGTCAGGGTCCACGGTTCTCTGCTCACTGTCCAAAGCAAGTGAAACTTCACCGGTCACTCCGGTGGCACCGAGCGCACCGGTTTCCCCGCCGCTATCCGACCGGGATAAATACAGCCCCGCAGCCACCAGTACCACCACAACAATTATTGTCACTAGCTTGGTATTCAATATAACACCCCCATCGCTTTTACAGCATCTATATCCATCTCTATAGCTTAATAAATTACCCTGGCCAGTCGGTCCCAGATACCAAGCAGCAGCAACAATCCCATGGCAATTAAAAGGCCACCGCTGACAGCATTAATATAAGGCATGAACCTTTGCATTCGTTCCAAAACCCGAAAAATGCGGTCAGCGGCAAAGGCCGCCACCATGAACGGCACTGCCAAGCCCAGGGTGAAGAAGGACAACAGAGCCACCCCCTGGGCCATAGTTTCAGAACCACCCGCCAGCAGCAGTATCGACGCCAGCACCGGCCCAACGCAGGGAGTCCAGGCTGCGGCAAAAGACAGGCCCAGCACAAATGCGCCCGGCCATCCGGAAATATTAAGTCTCGGCAGCCAGCCAATCTGCCGGTAAAGAAACTTAATTGGCAGCAGCCCGCTAACATGCAAACCCAAAATAATGATCATAAGACCGGCTATCTGGGTTAGTAAAACCCGGGTCTGATTCAACCACTGCCCTACCCCGCTAGCCGCCGCACCCATCCCGATAAACAGAACACCAAAACCTAATACAAAACCGGTGCTGTTTAAAATCAAGCGCCGGCGGCGGTCAGGCACAGTTCCGGTTCCCCGGTCCATCCCGGCAATATAAGAAAAATACCCTGGTAACAGCGGCAGCACGCAAGGTGATAGGAATGTTAGCAAACCGAATAGAAAAGCAGTGCCTGCATTAAGCCAGGACATATGCTCCATAATCGTCCTCCGCAAAGGAAAAGAGTTTCCCCTTTTTTTTAATTGAAGATATATTATAACAGATTCTCTCCGGTATCATCTATCATTTTGTTAATTTTTAGTTATTTTATTGTCTAAACAAATTTTACCTAAAAAAACAACTAAATTTATACAGAAAATTAGCAATTCCTTAATCCCAACTGAATACAGTATAATCATAAATTTAAGTACATGATTATTCCCGTTACTCAGTAATCCCATTGATGAAATAAACATTTTTAGTTTCCAAGTTCCAGGTCTAAATCCACCGCCTTTAGGCGGTTAGCTTTTAGCATTG
>JAENYQ010000105.1 GCA_016841675.1 Desulfotomaculum sp. | reverse complement strand
AGTCAGGAGTCAGGAGTCAGGAGTCAGGAGTCAGGAGTCAGGAGTCAGGAGTCAGCATTAGAGAACTTGTCATTCTGAACGAAGTGAAGAATCTTAAAAGATAAGATCCTTCGCTGCGCTCAGGATGACAAACCCCAAAGTTTATTTTCAGGGTAGCAACGAGGTGGTTTGATGGAATACGCGGTAACTACAAGCGATTTAACCAGGACCTTCGGCAGTTTTGTCGCCGTGGATCGTTTAAACCTAAATATTAAGCCCGGGGAAATATATGGGTTTATCGGGCCTAACGGTGCCGGTAAGTCCACCGCCATCCGAATGCTGTGCGGTATCCTGGAACCTACCTCCGGTACAGGTAGTGTACTGGGATACGACCTGAACCGTGAAACTGAAGAGATTAAAAAGAGGATCGGCTACATGTCCCAAAAGTTCAGTCTTTACGATGACCTTACCGTGGTGGAAAATCTCAATTTTTATGCCGGCCTGTACAGTGTGCCGCGCCGGGAATTAAAAGAGCGGGTGCGGGAAATGGTCGCGATGGCCGGGCTTACCGAGCGTGAAAATGAATTAACCGTTAACTTGAGCGGTGGTTGGAAGCAGAGGCTGGCCCTGGGCTGTGCCATAATTTCCCGACCGGCCATTGTGTTCTTGGATGAGCCCACCAGTGGAGTTAGCCCCATCAGCCGGCGTATGTTTTTCAAAATTATTCAGCGGATGGCCGCTGCTGGAACCACGGTGATGGTGACCACTCATTTTATGGACGAAGCCGAATACTGCGATAAGATCGCTTTTATTTCGGCCGGGCGGCTGATGGCAGTGAATACTCCGGATAACCTAAAGAAAAACGTTATCGACGGACACCTGGTGGAATTGGAACTACCCGACGCCATGAATAGGCTGGACGATATCGAGAGCCTACCCTATGTAAAAGAATGCACCGTGCACGGACCATTGCTGCACGTGCTGTTGGAGAACGAATCCCAACGGCTGGCGCTAATGGCTTTTACCGGGGTTGAACCGCAGCCCATCACGCCCTCGCTGGAGGATGTCTTTATCGCCCTGGCCAAGCGCAAAGGGGATAACCCCGCTTTTTTGTCGTCCTGAACGCAGTGGATTGTCATTCCGAACGAAGTAAGGAATCTAGATCCTTCGCTACGCTCAGAATGACAATCCCAAAGTCTATTACAAAGATGAGCAACCAAAGTTTATTAAAAATATGAAATAAGTCTTAAGTGCACTCGCTGTGGATCTCAAACGGCTTTTAAAACATACCAAAAAGGTAAGGTGTTGGATTAATGAGCAGAATATTAGCCATTTTATACAAGGAGTTTCTGCAGATGCGCAGGGATCGGATGACCCTGGGGCTGATTTTCATGCTTCCGCTGGTACAACTGCTGCTTTTTGGTTATGCCATCCAAACTGAAGTAAAGCATATACCCACCGTGGTCTTTGACCAGTCGCTTTCTGTCGAAAGCCGGGATTTGCTGAATTCCTTCGGCGCATCGGGGTACTTTGATATCACCTCGACAGCGGGGAGTTACGATGAAGTCAACGGGGCCATTGACAGCGGTAAAGCCAGAGTAGGCATCATATTTCCGCCTGACTTCGATCGTAGCGTCAAGCGGGGCACCCCCGCCCAAGTGCAGGTAATTGTGGACGCCAGCGACAACATGGTAGCCAACCAGGCCATAGCCATAGCCAACTCCATCGGGTTAATCAAGTCCCAGGAAATCCTGGCCCAAAGAAATGCTATCGGTGGTCCTCCTTATGACATCAGGGTGCGGCCCTGGTACAACCCGGACGGCATCACCGCCTATTATATGGTACCGGCTATCCTTGGTATTATAGTCACCATGACCATGGTAATTATGACTTCCATGGGTATCGTGCGGGAGCGTGAAAGGGGTACCCTGGAACAGTTAATCGTTACGCCGGTTAAAGCTTATGAACTGATGATCGGTAAAATCATTCCTTATATAGCCTTGGGTTACCTGCAAATAACCGTGGCGCTGCTGGTGGGGGTGATCGTTTTCCACGTGCCCATTCGAGGAAGCTTGCTGGAATTGTACTTGTTGACCCTATTTTTCATCACCGCCTCGCTAGGGCTGGGGATATTAATTTCCAATATCGCCAAGACTCAGATGCAAGCTTTCCAGATGTCTTTCTTCTTCATGCTCCCCAGCATACTGCTATCCGGGTTCATGTTTCCCCGGGACGCCATGCCGCAGTTCATCTATTATCTTAGCACCTTGATTCCCTTGACTTATTACTTGGATATAATCAGGGGCATAGTGTTAAAGGGGATTGGCTTCCCCTATCTGGTGGGGCAGGTTGCCTCGCTGCTGGTATTTTCGGTGGTACTGCTGACGCTGAGTATAGTAAAGTTTAAGAAAAAGATTGTATAAGAAGCGAATGCGATATAACTAACTTCCTTGACCCGTTTCAGAGGGGGTTGGTGTTATCGGAAGGATGCGTAGGAGCTTAGTTCAAGGAGCGAGAGAGCTGGAGGAAAAGCGCCGGAGCTAGATTTTCGTGCCCGTAGGGCGCGAGTTCTCCGGCGCCCGTAGGCGAAAGAATAAATTGGGGACATTCCCCAAAGGGGTGTGTCCCCTGACCGCTAACAAACATAAAAGCGAGTAGCATCCTGTAGATAACACCAAACCCCTCCTACTTTAAGCAAGTCTAAGCAAGGTGGTGTATGTTTTGAATAAGCGGGAACAAATAATTACAGCTCTGGCGGAACTTTCCCGCACCAGGGGCTTTTACCGGGTCACCATGGATGAACTGGCTGCCCACGCCGGGGTAAGTAAAAGGACCATTTACCGCCACTTTCGCAGCAAGGATGAAATAGTGGAAGCCCTGTTGAACAGGTTTATGAATCACATGGGCGGTCAGCTGGAACAGATTATTAATTGCGGTCAAAATTCAGCCGAGGTACTTACCGGCATCATCAGCTTTGTTACCCAACATGGGATTCTCCTGAATAATACGCAAGTGCTGGACGATCTCAGACGCTATTATCCTGGATTGTGGAGCAAGGTTGAACACTTCCGGGCGGAGAAGATCCAACAGAACTTTGTAAAACTGCTGGTCACTAAAAATAACCAGGGCCTGCGGGAAATGGACCCCCGAATCTTGGCGGCCGCCCTTTCGGCATCGGTGCAGGCGGTGATAAACCCCGAATTTATATTGAGCAACGAAATGACCTTTGAAGGCGCAGTCAAACAGCTAATTGGGCTTTTTATGTACGGTGTCATTGCAGACGAAAAGGGCCATGCGGCGGAATAAAACCGCGTTTCAACCATTAAAAAAGACGATTGGGGGCAGACTCTTTGCCTTCATTAAGTCAAGGGGGTATGATTAAGTAACTAATTATCAGAATAGTTAGTTTAACAGGCGACAGCTATGTTTCGAGCATCAAAGGAGGCTATTCAATGGATGAACGTTCCCTGGAAAAACCGATTCACTCAGTGGAACGGGCGCTGGCAATTTTAGAAACCTTGGGGCAAAAGCCTGACGGATACGGTTGCACAGAACTGGGGCAGCAACTGCGCCTGCATAAAAGCACGGTACACAGGTTTCTTTCCACCCTGCAAGCCTACGGGTTTGCCGAGCAGGACCCCGATACCGAACGCTACAAGCTGGGAATGAAAATGATTTACTTGGGCATGAAAGTGCTAGATAGCCTTGATTTTCGCAGGGTAGCCATGCCCTATATGCATGAACTGGTAGAGATATCGAGGGAAACAGTCCAACTGGCGGTTTTGGACGGTGATGAAGTCTTGGTGGTGGAAAGGGAACAATCCCCGGAGGCCATTACCGTCAACCTTGGTTTGCGCAGTCAGGTACACTGTACCGCTGATGGTAAGGTGTTGCTGGCTGCACTGGCTAACGAAAACGCCATTGGGGTGCTGGAGCGAAACGGTATGCCGCAGAACACCGTCAACACCATAACGGATATCAACCAGATGCTTTCCCACCTGGAAAAGGTGCACCAGCAGGGTTTTGCCATCAGCGCCGACGAATTGGTGGAAGGGGTGCGAAGCATCGCCGCACCGGTCTATAACCATACCGGGGTGGTAATTGCTGCTTTGAGCATTTTGGGGCCGGGCTCCAGGCTTACTCTGGAGAGGATATCAAGACTGATTACGGTGTTAAAGGAAACATGTACATCTGTATCCATGCAACTGGGTTATGATCCAGAGAAACACAATGATGCAGGTTTATCCAGGGGGGGGCGTCAGTAAATGAACACGGGCTCATCAAGAAAGCTACCGCAGGTTCCGTTTAACCTTACCGATTATGGTCGGGTTTATGACACTTTTACCTGGGCAGAAACAGAAAAAGAGTTGGACTGGGTAAGGGGTGAGCCTGTAAATATTGCATACACCTGTGTTGACCGTCATGTCCGGGCAGGTAAAGGCGAGCAGACGGCTTTATTATGGGATGATGGCAGCAGTAGAAAAAGCTATACTTTCAATGACCTGAACGACTTGACCAACAGGTTTGCCAACGGTTTAAAGAAACTGGGTGTGCGCAGGGGGGAACGGGTGGTACTGTTTCTGCCGTCCAGCCCCGAGTTTCAGATTAGCTTGCTGGGTGTGGTCAAAGCGGGCGCCATTGCCGTACCCCTGCACAGTAAGATCATGGATGATGCGGTTCAGGAGTTCCTGCTGGACAGCGAGCCTGTAGCAGTAATCACCACTGCCACGCTGAGGCCGCGGATAAACCACAGTAACATGGCTTTCATCCGCCGGTTAATCGTGGTGGATGGGGACGGTGATGACGACTGGCAGACCGTGATTAATAATTCCAGTGCCGGACCGGCCACTGAATGGATGCAGCGGGAAGATCCCATGTTGCTCCTTTATACATCTGGCTCCACTGGCGCCTCCAAGGGTGTGGTGCACGTACATGAGGGAGCACTGCAGTGTTACCAGACCGGACGTTGGGTGCTTGATATGAAAGAAAAGGATGTTTTTTGGTGTAACGCCGACCCGGGCTGGATTACCGCAATCTCTTACGGAGTATGGGCTCCGCTTCTAAACGGCGCGACCACGCTTATATATTCCGGTCCGTTTAACGCCGAACAGTGGTACGATGTACTAAATCGAAACAGTGTGGCAGTATGGTATACAACTCCCACTTTCCTGAGGGCGTTGATGGCCGGCGGCAGAGCTGTTGCCAGAAAGCATACGTTTAATGCACTGCGTTATATTTTTAGTGTTGGCGAGCCGCTGAATCCAATTGTCAGCCGGTGGAGCCAGAATGCTTTTAACCGGCCGGTGCATGACAGTTGGTGGATGACTGAAACCGGTGCCCAGATGATCGCCAATTTCCCCTGTCTGCCGCTAAAACCGGGTTCCATGGGCAAGCCGGTGCCCGGTGTTTATGCAACCGTAGTTGATGAAAAGGGGGGTGAATTGCCGCCGCTGGAAATGGGTCAACTGGCCATCAGGGCCGGGTGGCCGGCCATGATGCGGGATATTTGGAAAGACAGGGACAAATACAACAGCTACTTTCGCCAGCCGCCCTGGTATTTGACCGGTGACTTGGCTTACCGGGACCGGGACGGGTACTTTTGGTTTCAGGGGCGGGCTGACGATATGATCAAAACCGGCGGGGAGCGGGTCGGCCCCTTTGTGATTGAAAGCAAGCTGGTGGAACATCCTGCTGTAGCAGAGGCCGGCGTGATCGGCAAACCGGATTCTATGCGTGGCGAAATAATTAAGGCCTTTTTGGTGCTGGAACGGCCATACGTCTGGTCTGAAGAGCTATGCCTGGAAATTAGGCACTTTATTAAGACCAGGCTGGCGCATCATCTGGTACCGGATGAAATCGAGGTTTGCTCCCAATTGCCCCGAACAAGGAGCGGTAAGTTGATGCGCTGGGTATTAAAATCCAGAGAACTGGGCCTGCCGGTAAGCGACTCTGATAAGTGGGATTGAATTCCCAATTTATTCATTCTATTATGAACGCCGTAGAACTCGCGCCCTGCGGGCACGACAGTCTAGCTCCGGCGTTTTTCTTCCATCTCTTTCGCTCTTAAAAGACATACTTTATTATAAACAAGAGTTTCACCGCAACTGCTAACAAATAAATTAGCCATTAAGCAAGTTTTTCATAGCCGTTGCCGTACTCCTACCCTTCCGATAACACCAAGCCCCACCGCAATTAGTGAGAACTGGTAGTTGGCAACATAAATAAAACATGGTTACAAAATTGAGGGTGTTAGCATCATTTTGTTAGCAATTTTTTTTAATGTGGCCATATTCTTCGGTATACATTAGACTGTTTTTCGTATATTTAAATTGAGTGCAAATTAAAATAGCCTCTTTTTTGATTGAAATATCAGCGATTTAACTGCTAAAATAGTTATTTGGGTAAAATTGTGATAATTCACTATTGTCATAATTTTTGGAATCTTCTTGACTATTCACTATGTATGAGATATAAATATTGAAACAGTGTTTTTTAATTTGCAGCAATCGCAGAAGAAGTTTTTGTTTAAGGAGCTGTTGAACCGGTGGTAAGTAAAGAGAAAATGGTTTTAGATCCGCCGCCAGAATTTGCCGCCCAAGCACTGGTGCGTGATGAAACGCTGTACCGGAGTGCAAGCGAAGATAGACTCGCGTTTTGGGCCGAACAGGCCGAGTCGTTGGATTGGTATTGCAAATGGGACCAAGTGTTTGACTCGAATGACCCTCCTTTTGCCAGGTGGTTTGTAAACGGAAAACTAAATGCTTGTTTTAACTGCCTTGATCGTCACACACAAACCTGGCGTAAAAATCAGGCGGCTTTAATTTGGGAAGGGGAACCGGGGGACAGTGTAGTTCTTACTTATCAGGATTTGTATCAGCAGGTTAATAAGTGTGCCAATGGGCTCAAAAAGTTGGGGGTTCAAAGAGGTGACCGGGTGGCTGTCTGCCTGGGTATGATCCCCGAATTAATGGTTGTGATGCTGGCTTGCGCCCGCATCGGAGCGATCCACAATGTTATTTTCGGTGGCTACGGAGCTGACTCCATTGCGGATAGGATTAATGACTGCGGTGCCAGGTTGGTGGTCACGGCTGACGGCGGTTGGCGCCGGGGCGGCATTATATCATTGAAAAAGATCTGTGATACAGCGTTACGGAAATGCCCCGGAGTAGAAAGGGTACTGATAGTTAAGCGCACCGGAACGGATTTGGAGTTCATGAAAGGGCGTGATTACTGGTATCATAATTTAATTAACGAAGTAGAAAGTATTTGTGAACCTGAAATAATGGATGCCCAAGATCCACTATTCATTCTTTATACCAGCGGAGCAAACGGAAAGCCCAGAGGGGTGATGCACACCACCGGGGGGTACTTGGCAGGTGTTGCTGCGACCCATCGCATTGTATTTGATGCCAAGGACAATGATGTTTTCTGGTGCACTGCAGACATCGGCTGGATTACCGGCCACAGTTACGTTGTTTATGGTCCCCTGCTCAATGGTAGTACTACGTTGATGTACGAGGGCAGTCCGGATTGGCCGGAAAGAAACCGTTACTGGGGGATCGTGGAAAAATACACTGTAAGCGTGTTTTATACGGCGCCTACCGTGATTAGAAGTTTTATGAGTTGGGGTGCCGGGTGGCTTGATGGCAGAGAACTCGGTTCCCTGCGGTTGCTGGGGACGGTTGGTGAGCCAATCAGTCCCGAAGCATGGATGTGGTACTACAACTATGTTGGCGGCGGACGTTGTCCCGTGGTAGATACCTGGTGGCAGACAGAAACAGGAATGATATTAATTACTTCGCTGCCAGGTGTTACGCCGATGAAACCGGGTTCGGCCGCCAGGCCTTTTCCGGGCGTGGATGCCGCGGTTGTGGACGGTAACGGCAATGCCGTGTCAGTCGGACAGGGGGGGTACTTGGTATTGCGGAGTCCTTGGCCGGCCATGTTCAGCTCTCTTTGGGGCGATACTGAAGGTTACAAAAACCTGTATTGGAATAAAATTAATGGTTGCTATTTTACCGGTGACGGTGCCTGGCAGGATAAGGACGGTTATTTTTGGATTATGGGTCGGGTGGACGACGTGATCAACATCAGCGGTCACCGCCTGGGTACTATGGAAATAGAGAGCCTGTTGGTTAAGCATCCGGTGGTGGCCGAAGCGGCGGTAATAGGCAAATTTGATGAAATTAAAGGCCAGGTTGCTACTTTGTTTATTACCATGCGGGATGACTACCAAGATACGCCCGAGTTGTTGCAAGAGTTAAAGGACTATGTAGCGGATGGAATTGGGGCCATCGCACGGCCCGAAGATATATATATAATCGATGAGATGCCCAAAACCCGCAGTGGCAAAATAATGCGCCGGCTGCTGAGAGATATAGCGGAAGGGAATGTGTTGGGAGATACCGCTGCGCAGGAAGACGAAGGCGTGGTGGAACACATTAAGGAAAGATATAGGGGGTAGCAAGATGAAAAAAGATACCTTAGCCATTTCCGCATCTAGGGGTTGGACGGTTACATTTAGCGGTATGGGAGTTAACCTGGGTCTGGGGGTACTTTACGCTTGGAGCGTGTTTGCGGCTGCGCTGGTCGACCAGCTTGGGTGGAGCAAAACCGAGGCGGCTTTGCCTTATACTGTTGCCTGTGTAGTATTTGCGTTAATCATGGTGCCCGCCGGTAAACTGGTGGATAAATACGGGCCCAGGTGGATTGCTTCGCTAGGCGGTATTTTTTGCGGCGCCGGCTTAATTATTGCCGGTTTGACTGAGTCGTTAATGATGGCGGTAATTGGTTTCGGTATCATTACCGGTATTGGCCTGGGTCTTGGTTACTCGGCTCCTACGCCGGCAGCGGTGCGCTGGTTCCCACCGGAAAAGAGAGGGCAAATAGCCGGGTTGGTGGTAGCGGGGTTTGGTTTGGCGGCTTTGTATATATCACCCATGACCAAAGCATTTATTGGTATCTGGGACGTAAAATACGCATTCTTTGTTGAAGGACTAATATTCATTGTCGCCATTACGGCGCTTTCCCAGTTACTTTCATTTCCGCCCAAGGGTTATACGCCCCCGGCGGCGGCCAAAAAAGTGGTGCAATCAAAAAGAGCGCCTGTTTCCTCGGGTTACGATTATACACCCACGGAGATGATGTCCACCCCCCAATTTTGGATGCTCTGGATTATGTTTGCACTGACTGCTTCAGCAGGCTTAATGATTATCGGTCACTTGGCTAAAATTGCGTCCATTCAGGCCGGGGTCAGTTGGGGTTATATCATGGTGGCAGCGCTGGCTTTATTTAATGCCGGCGGACGTTTTGTGGCCGGTTGGTTATCTGACCGCCTGGGATTCGCCACTACCATGTTGCTGGTGTTTCTGCTCCAGGCCGGCAATATGTTGTTGTTCTCCAGTTATGTAACCGGTTATACGCTTTTACTTGGTGGTTGTATTGCCGGTTTTTGCTATGGTTCGCTATTGTCCCTGTTCCCGTCGGCGACCTATTCATTCTTCGGCATGAAGAATGCCGGTGTGAACTACGGGCTGGTATTTACGGCTTGGGGAGCCGGTTCACTAATTGGACCCCTGGTGGCCGGATGGATGGCCGACACCTACAACGTTTACAACAATGCATACTACATCTCAGCCGGGCTGTTGTTCCTGGCGGCCTTAATTACGCTAATTACCAAAGTACCCAAGAGCGCCCCCGCCAGTGCTCTCAGCGATGCGGCGTCAGCAATACAAAGCAGAAAATAAGCTGTCATTAGTGAACATGACCTTGCATTTAGCCGGCTGTAACAATGGCCGTTAAATAAGGGGGGGGAGAACAGGCTGCTTTGCATACGCAGAGCAGCCTGTTTCTTTTCAGTATTCAGTGGGGGCAACATTTTTTAATAAACAATTGTGCATCGCGGGGGGAGAGGTGTCATCTAAGAGCGTTAGCGAAGGATCTAGATTCTTCACTTCGTTCAGAATTATCACGCGTACCCGCACCACGATAAATGAATACAATCTACCTTCGTCAAGATTAAGCTTGTCATCCTGAGCGTAGCGAAGGA
>JAENYQ010000005.1:83322-96514 GCA_016841675.1 Desulfotomaculum sp. | reverse complement strand
TTGGGTTAGGATTTTTCATTCTCGGTTGTGAGCTACGGCTCGTGAAAGTTTAATGTAAAAAGTACCTTAAAGGCTTTAAAGACAATACTAAGGCCGACCTCTTGCTTGCATTCTGGCGTTTAATATCCTTGGTATGAATTTCGGTCTAATTATTAGCTACCATCGCTTTCCTTTGCTCTTTTACTGGGCAATACTCTTTAAGCGGGCAATCTTTACAACCTTTTTTAAGAAAGTGGCCAGCACAGATTTGTTCTTGGTGTTATAGCTTGCATTCATTGGGTCATCGGGTTTTAGTTGCTCATTTAATTTAAACTCCGTAAATGATAGATTATTATCAACACTTTTCCTGCCGGTCCTATCGGCATAGTAAACATCAGGAACCGGCTCGCTATATGGTTATTCCGAGTATGATAAAGCAGTTCTGTTCTAAAATTTTTGACCAGCACCTGTTTTAAGTCCGAGGCCCAATAACTACAGCGGCACTAAGGTGGATCTTTAAGATTGAAGGCGTCTTCCAATTCCAGAGCCGTTTATCACCTAAAGCAAAATACTCTAATTATTAAAAATCCCAGTAATGTCTATTCATACTAAGTTTCTTTTTTAGCCATAAAGGAAGGACCTTTTCTTTAAGCCCCAATTTATATCCCAAAATCTTGCAAAGGTTTTGCAAGCAAGCTCTTAGTATAAGGCATTTCCCGTTCGCCCAAAGATATTTCAACTCAAAAACAACATATCTGAAGCCCTCTCCCACAACCCGACCGAACGCCGTGCGTATCCAGGGCTCGCATCCATGGAAAACACCTATATCGAAATAGCGTCTAAACTCCTGCCAAACACTATATTCATGGGAATGATAGACCTGCGCCTCTGCACAATAATATACCCTCCATCCTGCCAGTAACATTTTTGCCGCCACATATGTATCCTCACTTATAATAACGTGACCAGGAAAGCCGCCAACCTCTTTAAGTGCTTTTTTTCTATAAGCTGCAAAGGAATTTGATATGAAAGCAGTTTTAATCCCTAGTTCTTCAGCATCATGTACAGTTTTCATTCTGCTTTTAGGGGGATAGTTAAACAAACGAGCATGCGCCCCAATAGGCAAAGCTTTTTTATGAGGCAATTGGCGGCCATAAGCGGCACCAACAGTCGGATCATTAAAACAATTAATAATATTCTCTAATGAATTTTCAGTTACCAAAATTACGTCCTGTGTTAAAAAAACTACTAGATCAACGCCCGTATATTCCACCCCTAACTGCCGGGTAGCCCCATGATTAAAATCCCTGCGCTTAATCGAGATAACATAACAACCACATTCCCTGGCAATATTTGTGGTATAATCATCTGATTCTGAATCTAATACTATTATTTTCTCGGGAGTCAAGCTTTGTTTTTTTATTGAATGCAATAACAGTTCAAAATCTCTACCAGCATTTAGTGTTGGAATAACTAGCGAAAAATCTATGTTCGTCACTCAATCCCCCCTGGCATCGTCTGCTACGTTAAGCAGAAATGCAACCAATGCAACAACATCATTCAATAGCTTACGGTGCGTCATAGCCTTTGTTTAATCACAAATTTTATGCTAGCAGTAAATCATATCAAATTTAACTAGTTTGGAAAGATTACTAATTGCGAAGATAGCAAACGTTCACTATAAATGCGTTCAAACTCACGCCCCTGCGACAACCGCGTTTGCGTAGAAGCCTGAGAAGTAAAATACAAAAACAAATCGCATGCCGATTTTGTTCGACGCATGCTGACGATAGACTATCATTGAGCATAATCACAAATTTACGACTAACGCCGCAGCGAAAATATACAGCCAGGCAGTCATGCATCGGTATTTCACTCTATTCTAGGAAGAACTTCCAGAAAAATAAGTAGTTCACGGTTGAACAAACAGGTGCAACCGATAGCGCAGTTTGTAAAGAAAGACGCCCGAAAGCTCAGACCATCAGTAAAAGAATACATTCCTATCGGCTGCAATTTCTCATCAACAAGATGTGGGCTGAACAATACTTAGCAGACCGGCTAACTGTCCACATCGCATCTATTACGCACTGGAACTTTTCAGGCAGCCAACGTCATCCTAATCAGCAAGAGCAACAAAAACAGGTTTACGACGGCGCGCCTCGGTAAGCAGAGCAGTAAAGCTGCCCCTGGCTCCGATTTCTCACCGCATACCACTTACACCCTGTCTTCAATATTCCTAGGACAATCTCGAGGCAAGCTGTTCGTATATTGGGTCACAGGATATCTTATAAGTCAGGCAAATATTGCAAAATCATTTCAACGCAGGTTTCCGGACTTGCGTCAGTCGTGCGCAGATGAATCTCGGGCGATTCGGGTGACTCATAGACACTGTCAATGCCGGTAAAGTTCTTAATCTCCCCTTGACGCGCCTTGGCATAGATGCCTTTCGGATCGCGCTTTTCGCATTCCTCGAGAGGTGCATCAACAAACACCTCAATGAATTCACCTTCGGCAAACAATTCCCGGGCAAAGTGGCGTTCAGTCCGGAAGGGTGAGATCAATGCCACCAACACAATCAATCCCGCATCCACCATCAATCTGGCCACTTCAGCCACGCGGCGGATGTTCTCCACCCGAGCGGCTTCGGTGAAGCCTAGGTCACGGTTAAGTCCACGGCGCACATTGTCCCCATCCAGGATGTAAGTATGCTTACCCTCGACATGCAGGCGTTTTTCCAACAGGTTGGCGATGGTGGACTTGCCAGCGCCCGAAAGCCCGGTAAGCCAAACACAGCGTGGCTTTTGGCGCTTCAGGGCAGCACGAGCCTGCTTGTTGATCTCCAGTACCTGTGATAGGCCTAAGTCCTGGGTTTTCATTTCATCGGTGCAATAACTTGAGAAAAGCATCAATGGCCTACGGGCACCAATTACCGCATCCTGGGTGATTTTAATACTCTCTGATTCAAGGATAGGCAACTCAAAAGAACGCACACACTCACCATCCCTAATTGGAGTCGATTTAACAGGGTGATATTTGTAAATGACCTCAGCGACAGCGATGGAGTCATAACTGCGTTATTAACTAATAACACCCGATCAGGCCGAACAGTCTATTACTCATGGTGCCGCAAGCATTCAGTCTGGAGCGGCCCGCCGTTCCAGGTGACGATAATTACTATTGTGGTCATCCAATTACCTCTCAACAAATTAATCCAATGCCATCCATGCACGGCCGATTCGTTCCGGCTTTTTTTAAGAGAAATGGCCCAACTTGAGAAAGGCTACTGATAACGGCTAAAGCAGTAGTTTTTATTGAAGTATCATATCCCGACGCGCAATACAGCAAGTTACAACCAACGCCGGCGGCAATCCCCGCCTGCATATCCGTTTCTTTATCCCCCACCAGGACTGTTCTTATTAGGTCGATACCAAACTCTTCAGCTGCTTGCAAAAACATTCCGGGACCAGGTTTGCGGTAGGGTGAGTCAATCTTGTACCGCCCGAGACCATGTTCCGGATGAGAGGGGCAAAAATAAACCTTATCGATAAAAACGCCATTTTCATTAAAAACTCCGCACATCCAATCAGTCAGATTTAGAAAATCCTGCTCGGTATAGTAACCCCGCCCGATCCCAGCCTGATTGGTAATTACAAAGATTAAATAACCGAGCCGTTTGGCGGTTCGACAAAGCTCAAATATACCTTCAATGAACTCAAAATTCTCTTTCTTATAGACATAACCGTGGTCGATGTTGATTACGCCATCACGATCAAGAAACAAGGCTGGAGTGTGGCTCACCAGAACACCCCCGAAAGTTCAGTTTGTGCACGAGCGTAGTCTTCCGGTATGCCAATGTCTATGAAATGGCCACTGCTCACAAATAAATCGAACCGCTGTGATTTTACCGCCTTGGACAAAAAATCGGCTTCCAGCGAGAATGGCTGTTCAAGCGCAAACCCATCAAGGATTTCAGTAGGCATAACATAACACCCGGCATTAATCAGTCCCTGTCCACCTACCCCTTTTTCAGAAAAGCCGATGACATGTCCGTCCGATTTCTCTAAACGGCCATACCGCGCAGTATCCGGTACTTCTCGAGCCACAATAATCGGCACATGATACGCTTTCCAATGCGCTTCCACATCTGCCACCTCAAGATCAAGGAAAGTGTCGCCATTGAACACAAACGCATGGTCGGTGATTGTTTGTGTTAAAGCCTGACGAACCGCCCCCCCGGTTCCCAAAGGAATTCGTTCAATTTCATAAACCAACTCCATTCCGGCGAAGCGATCCCCAAAATGCAAAACTACATTGTCAGCCATATAACCCAGCGAAAGCACTACGCGACGAAAGCCCTTGCGTGCTAGTAACGTTAGCAAGATTTCTAGAAACGGCCGCCCCGCCACTGGTGCCATCGGCTTGGGCAAATCAGGCACAACTTGTCTAAGACGGGTGCCAAAACCGCCTGCCAGAACAATCGCTTCCATCAACTCGGTGCCCTGAATATAGCTTTTTCAACCAGGCCACAAAGAATGTGACCCAGTACCAGATGGCCTTCCTGGATCTTGGGGGTATCACTGGAAGGAACCTCAAGCAGATAGTTGCATAGCACCCGCATCGACCCGCCACGGTTGCCCGTAAAGCCTATACAAACCATCTTTCTACGGCGCGCCTCTTCGAAGGCGCGAAGAATATTTGGTGACCTGCCGGAAGTTGAATAGCCGATAAACACGTCCCCCATAATGCCAAGCGCCTGTACTTGGCGGACAAAGAGCTTCTCGTAGCCGTAATCATTGCCGATGGCGGTAAGCACCGAGGTGTCTGTAGTCAGTGCAATAGCCGGTAGGCCAGGCCGTTCAAAGGCAAAACGGCTCACAAACTCACCGGCGATGTGCTGGGCATCAGCGGCGCTTCCGCCGTTGCCGGTCAGTAAAATCTTGCCGCCCCGTTGCATACAGTCGATACATGCTTGAGCGGCAGCCTCCAATGTTGAAATTAGCGACTCGTCGGCCAGCATGGCATACATCACCCGCTGCGTCTCAGCAATCTGAACAGAAACATAGTCTTTCATCAAAACATCATATCCTCCATGCTTGAGTGCCATGCTTGGTAAAGTTACAGTTGCTCACCTGACCCCCAAAGTTATTTAAAGCCCTGATCACATCCATGCGTCTGTCTGGCGGTACAAAGAACATCATAAAACCACCGCCGCCGGCACCGGATATCTTGCCGGCCAGCGCCCCGGCGCTGATTGCCGCATTGTAAATTTCCTCGATGTGTGGGGTGGATACAGTGCTGGCCGAACGTTTTTTGCTCTCCCAGCCCTGACGCATAGATTCCACAATCCCCGCGAAGTCACTTTTCAGCAGACATTCCTTCATTATCAAAGCCTCACGTTTGATACCGTGCATAGCCTCCACCGCATCTACCGCCCCAGCTTTCACATTGCCGCTTTGATCTGCAATGATCTTGGCTGATTCGCGCGAAACACCTGTATAAAATAAAACTAATGAAGCTTCCAACTCGCAGATGATCCAGTTCTTAATACGCAAAGGGTTAATCACTGCCCGCTCGTCCGCGTAAAACTCCATGAAGTTGAACCCACCGAACGTGGCTGAATATTGATCCTGCCTGCCGCCTTGCAAGCCGCAATCCACCCGCTCGATCTTAAATGCCAGGCGGGCAATGGTGTAGTCGTCCAGGGGCAAGTTTAGCAACTCGGCGAAAGCCCGGATCATTACCACCACCAAAGTCGATGAAGATCCCAGCCCCGAACCAGCCGGTGCGTCACAAAACGTGCTCAACTCCAGCGGAATCGGCTCTCCGCCATTATAACGCTGGATTATCTCGTTGTATACGCATTTATGCAAGTCAAGCTCTCCATCAAGTGTCAAAGATTCTGCAATAGACATACTCATTTCAGTTTGCCGGTCGGTTGCAATAAAGCGGACATAAGGCTTGTCCAAGGTCTTGATCACTGCATAGGCATAACGGTCAATAGTGGCATTCAATACATAGCCACCGTGAATATCGCAGTAGGGGGATACATCTGTACCGCCACCAGCGAGGCCGAGTCGAAGGGGAGCACGAGCGCGAATTGTTATCAAGGATAACACCTCTGATATATTAGTAAAGTTTAGGCTATTGTCTTTTTTTTCTTTATACCATTCCCTATGTTGCAGAAGTAACGTACCAATCCCATGTTTCTTCGAGACCTTGCTTAATGGAGTAGCCACAAGAGAAGCCAACGGATTGTATCTTGCTTAAATCGTAAGCACGGTATTCCTGACCGTTCGGTTTCCCGGCATCCCAGACAATCCGACCGGCCATCCTGGCAATATCAGCAATCATGTCAACAATTTCTCTGATTTTATAAACCTTCCCGCTACCAATATTTACAGGGCCGCTGAGGTTATTCATAATCATCAAAGACACCCTTGCAGCGTCCTTGACATACATGAAATCGCGCTCAGCGGAACCGTCTCCCCATACAACCACTTTTGTGCCGCTTTGCTTGGCGTCATAGAATTTTTTTATCAACGAGGGAATGACATGTCCAAACTCAGTATCAAATTTATCCCTCGAACCGAAAAGGTTGCATGAAACTATATACGCCCAATCGATCCCATAACTTTCCTGATAGGCATTCAACATTGCCAGCATGGCTCTTTTGGCGTGAGCGTAAGAGTCTTCCGAATGGTGAGGCTCACCCATGAAGATCATATCTTCACGCAGAGGCAGGCCCGGCGATGGATAAGGATATATGGCCCCAGTGCCCATGACGGTAATTTTCTTTACCCCCACCTTTTGAGACGCATCGACAACATTAGTATTGATCAAAACGTTGTCGTAGAATGACAACGCCTTGTTTTTCATGTTGCCCATGATTCCATAAACACGCGCGGCCGCATGAAATACATAATCAGGAGCACTTTCTTCAAAGAATCTGCGTGTCACTAGCGTGTCGGTCAAATCACAATTGCCACGGCCAACCTCGATGATGTTTTTATACCCCTCATTTTTTAGATGTTCTACAACAGCGGAACCAACCAACCCTTTTGCACCAGTAACCATAATCTTATCAGTTTTATTCATTCCATTATCCTTTCTGCTTATCGGGTCAAGAAGTCCTGGCCTCCGGAGACACGTTCACGCCAATAGTTGAGAAGATCTTGCATGGTTTTCTCGAAAGGAATCTCGGGCTTCCAGCCGGTATAAGACTCGAATTTCCGGGTATCAGGCACTTGCAGATCAGCGTCAATTGGGCGTAGCCGATCGGGATCGACTTCCACATGAATATTTTTGCAAGTGGAATAACTAATTAAAGTGTCCAGCATTGCACGGATAGTACAAGTGTATTGGCCACCAATATTATAGTAAGCCCCTGGTATGGGATTTATAGTGACAAGCATGTAATAGGCGCGAACAGCATCGCGCACATCAGCCCATGTCCGGAGGGAATCCAAGTTGCCCACCTTGACAACAGGTTCGACTTTGCCTGCCTCGATAAGTGCGATCTGCTTGGCGAAAGTCGACTCGGCGAAAACGTCACCACGGCGCGGACCGGTATGAGTAAACATACGTGTGGTCATAACACACATGTTGTATGCCTCTGCATAGTAGCGACCTATCAAATCTGTGCCCACCTTCGAGATAGCGTAAGGTGAGGCTGGATGGAAAGTGCACTCCTCGTCGATTGGCAGCTTTTCTTTAGGAACACGACCAAAAACCTCCGAGGATGCACATACATGAATAACCGCATCCTTTGAAAACTGCCGAAGTGCACCCAACAACCGTTCGGTACCTTGAATATTTGTATCCAACGTATCTAAGGGTGAATCAAAAGATGTTTTTGGGTAACTTTGGGCGGCAAGATGAAACACGTAGTCTGGTTTGGACAAATTAACCGCTTGGTTGATCGACATCGTATCTCTAAGGTCGGCATAGACCAGTTTGATCCGGTCATTTCGGTTGATTCGGTAGATATGATGTGCAATGTTGTCCAATGGGCTACGCCATCGTAGCATTCCCCATATTTCCCAATCGGTGTTTTCGATGAGGTAATCCAATAGATGGGACCCCACCATGCCTGTGATACCAGTTATTAGTGCTCGCTTTGCCATAATTTTACCTCCAATACCCTTGTAGGTCTCTCGAAATTGTAGAATCCAGTCACTAGTCTAGCCTCCCAGTCTGGATCCTTTTTGTCTTCAATGACTTAGTTGCTTGAGCTGGGTCTCTAGTATTACAAACCCAGTTCGCCAATTTCTTACCGAGCTTTATCGACCGTTTTTCGATAAGATGCCACGAAAAATATCCAAAAATCATTGCTAGGCTAGTGCCGAATACTTGATTTCCTAAAACCCCCATGTTCGGATATGTACTAACCAAAATCTGCTGCATGGGCCATCCCCATAAATATACTCCGTAAGATATGTCTGAGGACGGTTTTAGTCTTAAAACGGGTTTACAAGTAAAGAAATATATAATACCAGTAAAAACACTTAAATAAAAGAAGTATTTAGCATATTCAGTATTAGAGAACAGTAAGAACAGTAAGAAAAAACCTATTGGTTCCCTCATCGATAAAAACAAGTTTTCTTTGTAGATAGCCATCAATACGCCAACCGAAAAACAAAACGGAAGATACGAAAAATTATCATTTCCTTGTGGCAAAAATAGAATAAATATTCTCTGCGGAAGAATAGAATCTAAAATTATAATAATAAATAAAAAGATAGCGATTCTCTTTTCTAATAATTTAAGGCAAAAAATAGCTCCAAGAAATATATATGCTCCTACTTCCACAGGCAATGTCCACAAAGGAACATTAACAGTGTCCTTAAAGGGATTCTGTGTGAATAAACCGGGTAAATCAGTATAACCCAATCCCCTAATTAACATGCATTTCATTAATATTTGGTTTTTAATATAGAGATATGTATTAGGGCTAGATAAGTACGTGTTAAGATCAAGTGTAGTTAGCACCGGTCCAATAACAAATACAGAAAAAAGTAAGACTAAAATAAGTGCCGGCCATATCCTAAAGAACCTTGCCATAAAAAAGTGAATTAAAGATTTCTTCTCGATGAGACTATTTGTAACTAATAGGCCGCTTAAAAAAAAGAAAACCTTAACCGCAATAGCTCCAGCATAAAAACCAGTTAATTTATAGATAAGTTCCTCTTTACCTAGTTCAGGTGCTACGGCGAAAGCATGCCCATAAATGACCATACAAGCGCAAATTAATCTAACTAAATCAAAATTGTTGCAATCTTTTATTAAAATTTTCGACAGCGGTACATTACTCGTCAGAGACCGTTCCACCAACCCCTTTCTACCAAGTATATTGTACACATATTGAGTAAAATTAGATATTCTCTGCACCCCTTATACCTCACTTTATCTCTTGTACTGTAATTATTCATTTGGAGAACGAGCCTTATTTTTTTTCAATCTCTGGTTTTCCAAGCCCCAAAAATACGATTTAAGAATCCGACTTTATGTTTTGAATTTGGATGGTTCGTCCGTACTTTCTGTTCTAAGATCCAACCCATTCCAATTTGAATAGTTTATCCGCCTAGACTGCGTCTCAGATAAATCATCTAATGGATAGTCTCGACGTCTTGCAACAATACGCGTGTGATAATGAGGAATTACTCCATATCGAGCCAGAAGATCCTCAATCATAACAATTAGTCTGGCAATTGTCTGATCTTTTTCGTCTGTAAAATCAAAGTTAGGCAGGAACCCGACAAAGAAAGGTCTCATGAAAGTACCACCATAATCCCCTCGATATTCAACATTAAACCACTTATAAGTCAGCGGGAGGATCATGAAAGCATGGACGCCTTCGGATGGATCCATCTGCATCATCCATTCTAGAGTTGCACGTGGTACTGCTTCTCTTGTTTCATTGCGCAACATATCCCAGCGATAATGGGCTGCAAGACATGTATTCAATTCATCCATTAGGGCCATTACTTCTGGCTCATAAAGATGATGGTCTGGACCTATGTATTCATCGTAGATGAGTAGACCACCAGGTCTTAAGACTCGGTGCATCAAGGCAAACATCTCCTCAATATTGAAGAAATGGTGTATTGCAGCTTGAACAAAAACTACATCAAATGTACCATCATCTAAGCCTGCAGTGATCACATCCTCGCTTTGTACATCAATCTGTGACTGTAGGCCAGCTTGAGCAATTCTTTCGCGTACAGCGTCGACCGCCACAGCTGATGTTTCATATATATCGACATGCTCAACGTAGCCGCATTTGACTAACCATTCCTCAACGTAAGCCATGCCGGAGCCAAGTGCGAGCGCTCTTTGAGCTGGTGGACGTAGAAACCGTGAAGCAATAACATCTAGAGGGTTTCCGTCAAGAACCCCCGTTAAGCGCTTCGCGATAGCATGTTGGTAAAGAAAAGGATGTTGGGTATAGTCAATTGGATCTCCTTGCACATTTTTCTTCGTACAAGCGAGTTCACCATCTTTGTACCGCTGATCCCAGATTTATATCGGATCTCTTTTTTTAATTGGCATATTCATACGCCTCCGTTTGGCTAACAATCAATTATACAATGCACGCTACGTGGTTTTCCAGTTGGAAGATTACCAGTAATCAGCTACCCAAATTCACCAGCCCTTCAAGCTTGTGCATGACAATGACCAGTGTCTGAGCGATTAAACTGAACTCATTTATTAATGTCCTTCGTATGTTTGTATCGATCGTGAAACATACCTAGGTAATGGCAGTTCATCAACACCGACGCGGCAAGGAGTATTATGCATCGTAAGGACGTGTTCCACGAAATCTTAAGAAGTTCCTTAAAAACATCACCAAACCTTGCCGGCTCATACAAAAACCTGATAGCATCGGTACTCATCAAATGTGCAAACTCGCGTACTGGACGGCCACATTTCTGAAACAATAAATACTTGGTTAAGATAAATTCGGCCTGTGATCGTGCTGATTTCACACGTACCCGTGACGTCTCCTCATGACGCCGAAAGTTGTTTAACGTCTCAGAACAAAACACCAAACTACCGTGGCACAGAAGATCGCCAATGAATAACCAATCCCCCGTTAACTTCATTTTTTTTAGAAACGGGCGATACGCTACGCGAAATGCCTGCGCTTTGATTAAGGCTGAGCTCATGTTGGGGACAGTCTGGCCGCGCAGTTGGAAGTTCAGAAGCTCTTGGGGCCCAGAAACGCAAAAATTAACGTCCCAGCGAGTTTCTTTCCAAATATCGTGAAAGTAAGTGTTAGTGTGGTCAATTCGCTCCCCTGAAGAGTCAACAATCCACGAGTTGCAATAGAAAAGCACCGCATCTTTATTTGCTTCAAGGGCACTGACCGCAGTTGCAAGATAGTTAGGCTCTGCGAAATCGTCGCTCTCACACACCCAAATATAACTACCAGTAGCCAATGATAAAACGGTCTCCCACGCGGCGAACGGGGTACCCGTGTTTTTTTTGTTACGTATATAGTGAAATTTGTGTTTGGCAATAATGCTATTAATAACCTCGTCAGAATTGTCTTGGGATCCGTCGTCGATAACGATCAATTCAATATTCTCATAAGTTTGATTCAGTATCGATTCGATTCGCTGTTGAATAAATTGCCCATGATTGTAAGAGGGCACCAACGCAGTAACTTTGGCAAGATTACTCATTATATATCCCCTAAATTATATATGTCGAAAATACCCGTCCATTTAGACTCCCATGTATATCGGTCAAGGCACACTAACCGTGCTTTATTGCCCATTTTTGCATTGAGTAAGTTGTCGGTCAATAACTCAACACATCTTTGAGAGAATAACTCCGGTGAATCAGCAACAAAGATGCTCTCAGTCTCCCTATAAGCAAGCCCTTTTGATGCGATCGTCGAGACGACACTGGGTACGCCGAAAATTGCATATTGGTTTATTTTACCACGAAAACCTGCACCGCTTAAAGCAGGGGTAATACCGACCTTCGCCTGTTCAATATAAGGGGCAATGCTTGGCACCTCTCCAACAAAATCAATAGAGGCATCATCATATCCCGCAAAAGATGTCAAATCACCTCGCCCTACCACACGTAACATATATTCAGGTACTTGAGCCTGCACGCGGGAGTGCACATGCTCCAGATACCAACGCAGGGCGTTAATATTTGTTTCGGAACCGAAATAGGCTACGTAAACTATGCACATTGCTTTTTTCTCAGGTGCTATCTCAATCGTTTCCTTGGATAAGACACTAATAAACTCTAACCTTGATAGACCGGTTTCTAGATACCTTATCTTTCTTGATCCAGTCATTAAACGCAATAGTGCAGCATCCGATCTCGAAACACAGATGGTCTCATCTGATTTGAGACTGATCTTAATTTCCTTAATTGCCCAGCGGAGGCCTTTAGAGATTTCTTTTAACCCGATATCTCTATCTTTTTTAAAAAATTTTTGTAGGTCCATATAAAAAACACGCGCCAGTGATTCCATGGGGGTAAAAATGATCTTCTTCCCCAAATAACGAAATCTATCAATGTATTTACCCGACTGATGGAACTGGAGATCAACTATGTCATATATATAGTTTGAATTAGACAAATTCCTAA
Source organism: Desulfotomaculum sp. (assembly GCA_016841675.1). Taxonomy (GTDB): domain Bacteria; phylum Bacillota; class Desulfotomaculia; order Desulfotomaculales; family Desulfallaceae; genus BRH-c8a. The sequence goes on along the minus strand of JAENYQ010000005.1, from coordinate 83,923 downwards.
ATCCCTCGGGGCTGAGTTCCTCATTTGGCGACAGATAAACATTGTCAAATACCTTATGAATCTCATCTAGAGACCAGTCAATGTTTGGCCGGTAGTGTGTATAAATATCTAGTTGTACACAAGAATGCCTCTCCTTGATAAGGGAATAAATATCTAAAATTCTTAGCCCTCCCGCATGCGCCCTTGTTGGGCAGTAATAGCTGACGAGAAGTATCCTAAAGGGTGATTGCTGAACCACTGTGTCAGGGGCTAACGATTTGCTCTGTTGTCCAGCAACGTTACTCACCCTCTTAGCAATATCACTTGATTCAGCTTTATTTGTAGGATGGCCGATTAAGCATTTAATAATTGTCATCAGTTTTCGAAATGGTGCGGTGATACGCCAAGATCTTGACCGATAAACAGATAATAATTCATCCTCTAGCCTTTGTGTCTGTTCTTTATATATTCTTTCGATCTCATAAATCTGTTTATGCCGATCGATTATCACCTGGTTGAGGTTGGCTAACTGCCCATCGCGATCGGCTATCACCTGGCCGAGATTGGCTAACTGCCCATCGCGGTCGGCTATCACCTGGCTGAGATTGGCTAACTGCCCATC
>JAENYQ010000005.1:0-83222 GCA_016841675.1 Desulfotomaculum sp. | reverse complement strand
CTAACTGCCCATCGCGGTCGGCTATCACCTGGCTGAGATTGGCTAACTGCCCATCGCGGTCGGCTATCACCTGGCTGAGATTGGCTAACTGCCCATCCCGGTCGACTATCACCTGGCTGAGGTTGGCTAACTGCCCATCCCGGTCGACTATCACCTGGCTGAGGTTGGCTAACTGCCCATCCCGGTCGACTATCACCTGGTTGAGGTTGGCTAATTGTTCAAAAACCTTATCAACTAGTAGTAAAATTGATTTGAGACGCACGAATTCGTTAATCCAAGTAGCTATTTTAGTCTGTAGCGTAACATCTTCTAACCGCCTCTTACCTTTAGCAGCATCTAGCATAACAGTATAAATTTCACACACTAGAGGGGGACAGGAGTCATCCAATAACAGATCATTTAGAACATATACAGTATGCCTTAATTTCTCGTCAAGGAATTCTGATTTGTAGTTTTGCAACTCCTTAAGATTTATTTCTAAAGCAAGACATTCAGCTATTCGCTTTAACTCTCTTTCAGGGGCTTGCATTAAGCGGTCATAATCAACAAGCACGCGCTTTTGTCCCTCAGTGTTTGATAGACTAGTAAGGACATGCCCAAGCCAAAGCATATAGCTTTTTTCAAAATCAAATCCGTCACGTTTTGACAGAGACTTGACTACACTAAGAGGGTGGCGGAGTGCCAAAACATATCTCACGTCAAATTGACAATAAGCAAATACCTCTTTCCAGAATGGAAGCAGTTTTGCCATACGTGGGTCTTTAAATCCAAAAATTGGAGCATTGCAAATTTTCCGACGAAGTAGTTCAACAGCACGGAGAATATATCCTTTTTTGCGTAACTCCTCTACATCGGTGGCTTCGATTGGAAAAAGATAGTGCCAATCGCTTCCAAGTACCTGCAGCATCTCAATATTGAGCGAATTAATATCGATATCCTCAAAAAAACCTTTATCATTATTTCCTTTTAAAGGCGGCATCAACCTGTCACCAAGCCCGACTCCAATAACCTGAAGCCCTCGCGTAATCGCACTGGTGCCACTACGGTGCATTCCTAAAACAACAATCAATCTTATGTTATTCATTTCAATACCTGTTTGTCTCATAGTTTACGCTCCTCAAGGAGCTCAAGCTCTGGAAAACAACCAAAGTCAACTATACCTGTCGCCAAGTTTTCTGTATCCGGCATTACCCGGAACATAGCAACATCAATCAAGCGGTGTAGAAAGGTCTCACTACTATTTACAACACCAACTACACCTGCATTAAGAAAATATACTCCCGGATTCAATGCACATTGAAAGCGGAGTTCCACACGATAAATGGAACCCGCCTTAACGTAAATCAAACCATCACTAATTGAGCTAGCAGATACTCCACCGCCCAATTCGACACCAGAGATAGTCTTAATCAGCATACCAAAACGCACATTGCTCGCACCTTTCGAGAATCGCACTGTATAAACGTAGCGATAGGTTTTTCCTCGAATAAGGTTATTAACTCTTTCACCAGTAAAAGTTAACACCGCTGGAGATTCAATATAAGCTCCACGGGATTCGTATTCAATAGTACTACTAGGCTTAAGATAAGGATCAAAAATCTCTTTTAGGGGTTTTTTATCCTCCACCAATTCAGGGTGCTCTTTTGATTTAATCTGATTGCCCTTTTCAGGAAGTACAAGGTTTTCGTTCATTCCCCGGATTTGTTCCCGAATAGCCTCTTGCTTATCTGCCGGAGCATACAGCAACTTTTGGTAGCGTCCGACAATTTGTTTAGGAGAGCCAATTGCCAGTTTTTTACCTGCATCCAAAAGCATCGCCCAGTTACACAGCTCAACTATAGTACTGCCAGAATGCGAAACAAAAAGGATTGTAGCGCCATTATTACGAATAGCCTCAATACGGGAAAAGCACTTTCGCTGGAAAAGCTCGTCCCCCACTGACAAAGCTTCATCAACAATTAATATCTCAGGATCAACATTGATAGCCACTGAAAAAGCTAGCCGTACGACCATCCCACTTGAGTACATTTTAACCGGCTGGTCAATAAATTCACCTATATCTGCAAAGGCGGCGATGTCATCAAAACGAGCATCAATTTCCTCTTTTTTAAGGCCGAGCACTGCACCGTTCATATACGCGTTTTCGCGTCCCGTGAACTCCGGGTTGAAGCCTGAGCCGAGTTCTAGGAGGGCTGCAACGCGGCCATTGGCCTCCACTGTGCCGCCGGTTGGGGTAAGGGTACCGCAGACGATCTGCAGCAGGGTGGATTTACCTGAGCCGTTGCGGCCGATGATGCCAACGGTTTCACCTTTTTTAACCTCGAACGAGACGTCTTTGAGCGCCCAGAACTCGCGAAAGAGGTTTTGAGGCTGCCTACCCACGAGCCTGTGCAAACGCGGGAAAATATATTGCTTAAGCCGATCCTGTGAACGGTCATATATGTGATAACATTTGGAAAGATTACTAACACTAATAGCCATTTCGTCAGAGGACATCCGCAAACCCCTTTCGAGTTTTCTGGAACCACCAAAAGCCGGCAGCGGCAATGCCGAGGCCCACCAGCATTGCTATACCCACAGCAAACCAATCGGGCATTCTACCGAAAACCAATACCTTGCGGCTTTCTTCGATGATAAATGCAAGCGGATTTAGCTGCATCAAGCCTTGGTATTCCTTCGGCAATGCCGATACCGGATAGAATATGGGCGAGAGAAATAAAAGCACTGTAGTAAAAATACCGGTAATCTGTCCTATATCGCGCACATAGACTCCCAACGATGCTAGAAACCAAGCTATGCCCATACTGGTAAAGATAAGGGGCAACAGCACCAGCGGAAAAACAAAACTAGTCCAGGAAAAAATATGGTTGATTGCGAACTGCGCCAGCAATAAGACAGTAGTGCTCACAAAACAATTGAAAAGCGCCGACCCTAGGGCTACTAATGATAGAATTTCCAAGGGGAAGACCACCTTTTTGACATAATTGACATTGGACAGTATCAACCCCGGCGCGCGGTTAATGCATTCGGCAATAAGGCCGTGCACAATCATACCTACAAATAAAATGATGGCAAAGTCAGCTCTGCTTTCTTCCCCGCCCACACCCCAGCGTGCCTTGAATACGACGGAAAAGACAAATGTGTAGACAAGAAGCATCAAAATCGGGTTGAAAAACGACCAGGCCAATCCCATAATCGAGCCGCGGTAGCGACCCACGACATCACGCCGGGTCATCTGCCTAATAAGCTGGCGGTTGCGCCAGAGGCTCATAAACATTGCCCAAGGGTTAGCGGAGTGAGCTTGATTGGGGTTCATTAAAACACCTCTGCATGTGTCCAAGACGCTCCAGCCATATCCTTGGGTGAAATAACCGGAGTTTGTCCAATTGGCCACCGGATGTCAATATGCGGATCATCCCAGCGGATGCAGCGCTCATGCGCAGGCGAATAATATTCCGTAACTTTATAAAGAAACACAGCCGACTCTGATAGTACCAAAAAACCATGGGCAAAACCCACCGGTATCCAGAGTTGTTTTTTATTCTCAGCCGAAAGTATAGTACCAAACCAATGTCCAAAGGTAGGCGAACTCCGGCGAGTATCCACCGCTACATCAAACACCTCGCCTGCAACCACGCTTACCAGTTTTCCCTGCTCCCTGGGCGACAGCTGATAATGAAGGCCTCGCAAGACACCGCGGTGGGAAAATGAAAGGTTGTCCTGCACAAATTTTTCCGGCAGGTTGTACGCTCCATAACGAGTAGAGTTCCAGGTTTCCAGGAAATAGCCCCGACTGTCTTCATAGACATCAGGCTCAAAGATTAGCACACCGGGTAGATTGGTCTCAGTTACTTTCACGACAGTCCGCCCCCTTTAAGCAGGTTGAGGAGGTACTGGCCATAGCTGTTTTTGCTTAAGGGGTCGGCCAGTTCAGCCAGTTTGTCCGCGACGATATAACCCATACGGTAGGCGATCTCTTCTGGACAGGCAACCATTAGACCTTGCCGCTTCTGAATGGTCTCAATGAAGTTGGCCGCCTCCAGGAGCGACTCATGCGTGCCGGTGTCCAACCAAGCATAGCCGCGACCAAGTATTTCCACCCTCAGCTTACGATTTTCCAGGTATATTCTGTTTACATCGGTGATTTCCAGCTCACCCCTGGCTGAGGGCTTAAGGTCTGCAGCGATGTCCACCACGCTGTTGTCATAGAAATACAGTCCGGTCACGGCATAGTTTGAACGTGGATTTTGCGGCTTTTCTTCAATGCTAGTCGCCCGGCCACTATCGTCGAACTCCACCACTCCGTAGCGCTTGGGATCCCTGACCCAGTAAGCGAAAACGGTGGCGCCTTCTTTTTGGGACGTTGCACGGCGCATGTGGTCTGTAAGACTGTGTCCATAGAAGATGTTATCCCCTAAAATAAGGGCGCAACTGTCATTACCGACAAAGTTTCGTCCGATGATGAAAGCCTGGGCCAGGCCGCCCGGGTACGGCTGCATAGCATACTGGATATTTATTCCCCACTGGCTGCCGTCACCCAAAAGCTCTTGGAACAGGCGTTGGTCATAGGGTGTTGTTATGATCAGAATTTCCGTTATCCCGGCCAGCATCAAAGTGCTGAGAGGATAATATACCATGGGTTTATCGTAAATGGGCATAAGCTGTTTGCTAACTGTTTTCGTAAGCGGGTAGAGCCGGGTACCCGAACCGCCGGCCAATATTATACCTTTTCTAATCATAGGTCACTCCTAAATTCTTACACTAGTTTTTCGCAAAGACCCAACCTCTCACGGCGGTAGCTGCCGTCAGTCACCCTGTCGCACCAAACGCGGTTGGCCAGATACCACTCGATAGTCTTTTTAATACCGTCAGCGAAGTTTTCCACCGGCTGCCAGCCGAGTTCGCGTTTGATTTTAGAAGCATCAATGGCATAACGCCGGTCATGGCCGGGTCGGTCAGGAACAAAAGTTATTTGGGCGCGGTATGATGCGCCGTCCAATTTTGGCCGCATTTCGTCCAATATATCGCAAATGGTATGGACGATTTCCAGGTTGGTCTTTTCGCTGTTACCACCAATATTATAGACCTCGCCCGTTCGACCGTTTAGTAGGATAGTGTCGATAGCCCGACAGTGGTCACGGACGTACAGCCAGTCGCGGATATTCTGTCCGTCACCATATACGGGCAGCGGTTTGCCGTCGAGGGCGTTGAGAATCATAAGAGGAATGAGTTTTTCGGGAAACTGGTACGGCCCATAGTTGTTGGAACAATTAGTAGTGAGGATGGGCAACCCATAGGTATGGTACCAGGCCCTTACCAGGTGGTCGGACGCGGCCTTAGAAGCAGAATACGGCGAGTTGGGAGCATAAGGCGTGGCCTCGGTGAAATAACCTTCCGGGCCAAGAGAGCCGTATACTTCGTCGGTGGAAACGTGGAGAAAGCGAAACTGTCCCTGCTCCACTTCCGGCAAGGTACGGCAGTAGGCGCGGGCGGCCTCAAGCAGACGGAAGGTGCCCACAATATTGGTTTGGATAAAGGCCGCCGGACCTTCGATGGAGCGGTCAACATGAGACTCGGCAGCAAAATTTACGGCCGCCTGAGGGCAGTACTGGGTAAAGATATATTCAACCAGCGAGTGGTCTTCAATGCCGCCCTGGACAAAAATGTGTCGGGGATTGTCCATTAAATCGGCCAGCGAATCAAGGTTTCCGGCATAGGTAAGCTTATCTAGGTTTATGATGGTTAAGTCTTTATATGTATCAAGCATATGACGGGTAAAGTTTGGGCCTATAAAACCGGCACCGCCGGTGACGAGAATGGTATGCATGGTTATGCCTCCGAAAATAAAATTAAATTTTTAAGGTCACGGCAAACCTATTTCAAGCCGTTCTTTATGTATTCAGCCAGGGCTTCCTGCCAGGAGCGAAGAGGGGCAAAGCCGCGCAAGCGAAGCATCTTATTGTCAAGAACGGAATAAAGGGGTCGCCTGGCTTTAACCGGATATGCTTCGGTCTTGATGGGTTGGACGGCTGTTGTACGGCCAGCGCATGCAAATATTTGACAGGCAAAGTCATACCATGTGCAACTGCCTGCATTGGTAGCGTGGTATATACCGTAATATTCGGTATGCATTAGCTGTTTTAAAAAAGCAGCCAGGTCGCCGGCATACGTTGGGGTGCCGTGCTGGTCGGCGACTATAGTAACTTCCGAACGTTCTTCGGCCAAACGAAGCATAGTGCGGACGAAATTATGTCCGTCACCATATAACCAGGAAGTGCGGACAATAAAAAAGCGGTCGCAGATATCCCGGATAAGGTTTTCACTCCACAGCTTACTTTTGCCGTAAATCGACATAGGGTTGGGAGAATCATATTCACCGTACGGCGTTCCCCTACTGCCGTCGAAGATGTAGTCAGTGCTGATATGGATAAGTTTTGCGTCGCTCTCCCGGCAAGCAAGGGCCAGATTGTGTGCACCAACGGCGTTGACGGCAAAAACTGCATCAGGCTCGTCCTCGGCCCGTTCCACATTGGTATAGGCGGCGGCATTGATGATAATGTCCGGCTGAAACTCCCGAACAGCATTACGGCAGGCAGTTAAACTGGTTATGTCCATCTCCGGCAAATCGCAGAGCAACAGGCTGTATTTTTCGCCAAAGAGTCTTTTAATCGCCCGGCCAAGCTGGCCATTAGCGCCAGTGACAAGTATTTTATGCATTTTATGTATTCCTCTACCTTTCAGCACAATTTCTATTTGCTAACGCAATGACAGTATCGGCTATATTTTTTAGGGTTTTTTAAATAGCTTCCAGAATGAAGGTATTATCACAGTAACCTTTCGCTTTACAAGAAGCACACCTCTACATGTTATTAAACATTTTAAGTTCTTGCACTTTTTCTTTAGAAAGACCAAATAAGTATTTAAAAGAAAAGAAGGGGGTTATCATTTTAAACAACTGGATACTCCCAATAGCTTTTTTGTCTTGGACATCTCTTCGTTTAACTATTATCTTAAAAATGTTTTTTAAAATATACTTCTTTGCCTTTAAATATTCATTTAGCCTTTTGTGTATTATTCCTAGGTATATTAACGATGCTACATCACTTAACAGCTTCTCAGGGAATGATAACAGTAATAGCCATATCGGCATATTTTTTAACCAGACTTGATCTGAGTTCTTGACCGAATGATACACAGCCAAAGAAGATTTGTATCCTATGGAAGCGCTTACCTTGTGTTCTACAACAGCATCATGAACGTACCTGCAATTCCAACCAGCCAGGCGGGCCCTAAAGCCCAAGTCCGTATCTTCATGCAACAGAAAAAAATCCGGGTCAAAAAAACCTATCTCTTCAATCATACTCCTTCTATATAAAGCAGCCCCGCCGCACGCCGTAAAGACATCCCTACTTTCACTAAAACGATCGGCAGGCTGATTATGCCCTATTTTATAGCCTTTGCCAGCTCTGGTGCACCCGTCACCAGCAGTATCAACAATTTGTGTTCCCCATTTTAACATTAGTGAAGCACAAATACCGCATTTTGTATTTGCATTAATAGCTGAAATAAGATTACCAAGCCAATTCCTATCTGCTTTGGCATCAGGATTTAGTAAAGCAATAAATTCCCCTTTTGAGTGAGCATATCCCAAGTTGACACCACAGGCAAAACCCAAATTAATTTCAGATTTAATTAATTTTACCCAGGGGAAATTTGTTTCAATTATATCTGTTGTTTTATCTGTTGAGGCGTTGTCCACTATAATTGTCTCAAAAAAAGTATAGCTTTGCCCCTGAACAGAGATTAAACAATCAATTATAAATTCTTCTGCGTTATAGGTTACTAAAATTAAACTTATAACTGGGTTAGCCAGGGTTTTATTAAACAAATATTTCTCAACACCCCTTGTTAATAAAATTCAATAAGCACCCTTACCTTTTAAAACAACCGCAACAGTACGGATTAATATACTTATATCCAGCCATAATGACCAGTTTCGTACATACCACGAATCCAACCGTAAACGTTCGTCGAATTCAATATCGTTTCTGCCGCTTACCTGCCATAGCCCGGTAATACCGGGGTGAGATAATAGAATGTCTTCACGGTCTTGCATCTTTTCTTTTTCCCGGGGGAGGTAAGGTCGTGGACCTACAAGGCTCATCTCACCCTTTAATACATTGAATATTTGAGGCAACTCGTCTAGGCTCAGCCTTCTTAATACTAAGCCCACCCTGGTAACCCGCGGGTCGTAATCCTTAAGTTTGGCAAACTTATCCCATTGTTTTATGGCCTGGGAATGCTTCGATAAGTATTGTTTTAGAATATTATCCGCTTCGGGATACATAGTCCTGAACTTATAACAAGTAAATTCTGTGCCGTTCCTACCTATACGTGTATCCTTGTAAATTATTGGTCCCCTGGAATCTATTTTTATAGCTAAGGCTAGCAACAACATAAACGGGATCAGTACCGTTGAAAGCAAGAAAGATACTATCAAGTCAAAAACCGTTTTGATAATTAAATTGAATCGGTCATTCAGGTTATTCTTTATTTTTAAAACCAGTGCTCTTTCATTAAATAAATGCTGAACCTCAGCACCCTCCATGGCCATACCAAAAAGGTCGGGCACTACCAAAATGTTATACGTTTTTCGCTGCAGCTTGTTCACAAGTTGGACCAGCTTTTTCCCGGGGAGACCGGGAGCGGCAACAATTACATCGTGAATACCACTCTGTTCAATGATGGCTTCGGCTTCATCAAAGCTCCCCAACACTGGTACTTTTTGCCCGCTAGGCAGTTCCGGGGGATGTAATTGTTTACTTATATCATCATCCAAAAAACCTATCGGCCTATAGCCTATATTGGGTTCACGATATAGTGTGTTAAGCAAAAGTTTTCCCGTTTCACCGGCACCAAGGATAATAACCGGCTTTTCCCAGATATGTACTATGAAAAGCAATAATTTACTAAAATAACGCAAAGCTGGCACTAGGAAAAGACTCATCACCCAGGCAAACAATACCAGGGTACGGGATGTCGTGTCGCCTTGCTTGGTTAAAAATACTATACATATAACCACCAGGAAAGCCAGAGTGGTGGTTTTGACTATTTGTCCGGCTTCCTGCCAAAACGGTACCCGTTTAGAATAGGATTTTTCAAAGATAAAGAAAATGCTTCCGAGAACTGGCACCCACCATAAAGCATATACGTAGGCCATTGAAGTTTCTGGCAATACTTTTATTGCAGCTGGCAATAGAAAAGCCCGCATGGTATAAGCTAACAAGATGCTTAAAGACAGGGAAATTATATCTGTGATGATTAATAGCGGATACGCAAACATCCGCCGCTTAACGTAGTTAACGACTGGTACTTGTAAATTAGTCTTTTCCCCGGCCCGCGTGAATGGCCCGCTTATAGTGTTGGAAGCAGTTGTTTTCAACACTCCCAAACTTTTATCGTAACTCATATTACCACTAGCCCTTCTTTAGATACCAGCAGCTTTTGAACTTATTACAAAACGGGTATGCCTTTTAAAGCCGAATAGTTGTTAGCAAGTTTCGAATTTAAGCTATTTGCTTGGTCAATTAACTTATTTTGTTCGGGCAAATTCCCGTTTTTCTCTTCTATTAAAGCCAACCATAACAAGGCCTGAGTCTTAACATTATTGTTATTTGTCTGCAGGGCTTGCTGTAGATGTTCCTGTGATTTATCAAAATCACCCAGGCAATAATTGGCCTGACCGGTCACCAGTTGTATTTTATCATTAACATCCAGCAACGGACCACTCCACATTTCTTTGTCCATGTCACTTAATGAACTTTCTTGCCTGGTTATTAATTTCGTAACACCAACTACTTTGTTTAAATAGTTTTTGGCGATATTTTTATTACCTGCAGTTAACTCGTTAATACCCAGGTTTAAATAATTAATAGCATAATGTTCATATGTCTCTATGTTATTTGGAGCTAGTTCCAGGATTTTTTTTAGTTCATCGGTGGCAAGCTCATTATTACCTGCCGCAAAGGCAATTTGAATGTAATTAATCCTTGGCGCAAAATTATATTTACTAAGATTTACTGCTGATTTGGCTTCTTCTAAAGCCTTCTCTTTTTCCCCCTGCTCAATGTATGCCTGGGAAAGGGTGATTCTATAGTTGCTGCTAAGTGGGTTATACGTTTTAGCCTTTTCCAAGTATTCAACACCCGTGGCCGGTTTATTAGTCCTAAAATAGGTTGATGCTTGGTTGGCAAAGCTGGCAGCTTGCGCAAGAAAAGCAGAGCCAAGCATTATAACCAGCATGGCAATCGTAGTTATTCCAAGTGGGGCATAATTAAGGTTAGCCAGCTTTTTTCTCTCTAAACTTCCAACGGGGTATGCAAGTGCGGCAGTTATGCCTAATATACTCCACAACATAATAGTCAATGCCGACAGGGATAAATCAAAATCAATTAGTGAGTGGCCGCCGATCATTAAAAATATAGCAGCAAATAGCCATACCATCTGCCAGCGCAACGGGTTATCTTTACTGTCACGATACTGTCTAATAACCAGCAATAAAAATGACAACCAAATGCCGATTATAGTAATGATTCCGGCAATGCCCGTTTCAACACCTACCTGGAAAAAATAACTATGAGCTTCCCGCGTAGTATAGCGAAAACTTAAGTATGCCTCATAAGCCTCTTTCCAACCGCCCCCTCCCCAACCAAGTAAGGGGCGCTCCTGGATCATATCAATAGAGCTTTCCATATAATATAAACGTTGGTATGCTGTCCAGAGGTATTCAAAACTTGTTGCCTTTTCTAAAACTTGTGGTTTACCGGATAACCATATTCCGGCCACTATCAATAGGACAATTATTATGGCAGTAAAAGACATTATGTATTTTCTAGGGCTACCTGACCACCGGCTTATGACACGCCTCTCTAGCATGGTGATTAATATTTGGCCAATAACGGCCATTAATACACCACCTAAAAGCCAGATCCAAGCAAAATCATATTGTTTATCCTGAGCAAGTAAAATAAATTTTTTGATAACAATATTAGATATAACACTTAAATACCCTATTAGTAGTAAGGAAACTATCCGTCTTTTATTCTCGGTTCCCAGTAGGTAAATGACAAAAACCAAAGCAAAAACAAGTAAACCAGCCCTGGATTTGGAACCAATTAGTACCGCCAGCAATAAAAAATTACCACAAGCATAAAGGTAGCCTATGGGGTTTATTCGTGACACAGCTGTAATAGTTTTTTGATCATTATGCTGCCTTTGCATGGAGCTATTCCATAAATAAAAACCTATTAAAACAACTGCACCAAGATATGCGGCCAACGCATTATGATACTGGAAAGTTGATGAGATAAAACCGCCGAATTGTGAAACATTAAACCCGTCTTTTATGTGTATAATACCCGTGGCTGTGGCCAAGCCGGCCAGGGCAACGCCGATGGCGCTAATGTAGATAACGTGCAGTAGTTTATGTACATCTTCCTGGTTGCGAACCAGACGGGACACAGACCAGTAAGTAGTAAAATATAGTATGTTTTTTACTACTTCGTCTGTAGCCAGACCTTTGTTCACCGCAATGAAGGACGAGATTATGTACACTAAAGGCAAAGCCAAGGCAAACCAGTCCAGCGGACTACGCATCAATTTGTTGTCTTTTTGCAGCCAGCGCCACAGGAAGGTGAGCCAGAAGACCAGTGTGGCCAAGATAAGTGCTTTTTCCTGCTCCGGGGCGAAGTACAAGCCGCGGAAGTAGGGCGGGAAGAACAGCAACGCCGCCAGACCCCAGAAGGCTAGAGCGTGCAGAGGATCGAATTGGTCTTTGGGTTTGGTTTGATTTGGTTGACTGGCCTTGTGTGGGTCAGGCTTTTTCTTTTTGGCCACCATATTTTTAGGGCTCCCCTGATAAAAATAGTAATAGTTCTATTTTTGTACAGCTACTCTATGAGTTCTACAATATTTTACATATTCCTTCCTTTTTTTTGTTGGAAAATTAGAAACGGTAAAGAAGGTTTAGGAAGAAGGGGCGACGGAAAGAGAAACAGGCATCTTTTTCAAAAATCGAAAAAGTTGCCTGTCCCCTTTCCTGCTGCTGGGGTTTGAACCTATTTAACCCTAACTACATTGATCCGGGCCTATCACCCAAACTATCTATAGCATGGTATAGATCCTTAATCCTGTAAGGTTTCGAGATGTAGGCGGAACAGCCTGCAGCCAAAGCCTTTTCACGGTCGAATTCCATAGCAAAGGCGGTTACGGCTACCACAGGAATATCCTTGGTTCGGGCATCTCTTTTTAGTAGTTTTGTTGCTGACAACCCGTCCATTCCGGGCAATTCAACATCCATCAATATTACATCGGGCTGGCCTGTTATTGCTAACTGAATTCCCTCAAGGGCTTCCGAAGCTTCCAGGGTTGTATATCCTGCGGCTCGGAGCAATTTACAGGCCAGTTTCATATTTGTCGGATTATCTTCTATAACTAGTATGGTTTTCAACACTGTCCCCCTTATCCGAACCGTTTAACCTTTCAATCAGGGAAAGGAATTCGTCCTGAGAGAGCATTCCTTTACCGTAAATTAAATGTGTACTTCTGTTAATTTCCTTCTTTTCATCATCAGTTAAATCTTTGGCGGAGAAGACAACTATTTTTGACTTTAATCCCGGGTGTTCGGATAATTCTTTGAGCACCTTAAACCCACTCATATCCGGCATGACCAGATCCAGTATAATTATATCGTGATGTTCCTGCAGGGCAATCTTTATAGCTTGCCCACCATTATCTGTACTGGTTACATGGTAGCCCTTTGATTCCAAAAGGGTTGTTAAATAATCCCGCACATGCTTATCATCATCAACAAGTAAGATTTGTATATCTGAGGGACAGAGGTGTTTACAGATGCTCGGCTCCAATAAAGCGGATGAGTTATTACCGGAATACTTCCGGCCACCGCCGGTTTTTGGGGCTTTTACTGTGGTTTCATCCAAACTTGCGGATTCTTCCGTCGGCACTTCGCTGAAATCTGAGGCAGGCGCTGCTTCAGACGTGGTAATTGATGTATCGGCGGTTATTCGTGAAACTGTATGCTTGGGTATGGTAAATTTAAATATCGAACCATGGCCGAAGTCACTTTCAACCCAAATGTGGCCACCGTGCAACTCTACCAACCGGTGCGTGATAGTCAACCCCAGCCCCGTCCCACCATATTCTCTGGATATGGTGTTATCTGCCTGTTTAAACTCTTCAAAAATTATTCTCTTCTTATCTGGTGGAATACCAATACCGTTGTCAGCCACACTGAATTCGAGATAATCCGTTTGGGACTCCACATCAATTGAGACAAACCCATCATTGTGAGAAAATTTAATAGCATTGGAAAGCAAGTTAAGAAATATCTGCTTAAGCTTGTCGGGATCAGCATAAATTAATAAATCTTCGCTTTCAAGCTTGTTTTCTATTATAATATTCTTTTTACCCGCTTCGGTGGCAATAATGGCCAGCGCTTCCTTTAATGGTTGTGTCGGGTTAATATGGTCCCGGGCAAGGTCTGTTCGCCCGGCCTCAATTTTGGATAGATCGAGAATATCGTTTATAAGCCCCAATAGATGTTCACCACTGGAATGAATATCCTCAATACACTCCTGCTGTTTATTAGGTAGTTTGCCAAACAAATTATCCAACAATGCTTCAGAAAAACCGAGAATAGCATTTAAGGGAGTGCGTAATTCATGGGACATCTTGGCTAAAAATTCCGACTTGTGTTGAGTGGCCCGTTCCAGAGCCTGGTTTTTATCCTCCAGATCACGACGCTGAGCTATTAGTTCCTCCGATTGGGCCGCGAGTTCTTCGGACTGAGTTTTTAGCTCTTCATTTTGGGCGGTCAACTCTTCGTTTAATACTTGAAGGCGATTGGACATTTTCTGAGTTTGCTTGAATATCCTGGCCTGGTTGATAGCTACAGCCATTATATCCGCAACCATCATCATAACATCGTTTTCTTCATCCTCCGAAGTATTAATTGATGCTAAAGCCAGTAAACCCTGTAATTGCTCCTCAAAAAAAAGGGGGATGTGCAGCACGCTCTTAGGTGCGATTGGCCCGGTGAAAGTTTCAATAACATATTCCGAGTCTGAAGGAATATTTCGTAGCACAGATATTTCTTTATTTTTTATAGCCTCCCCTATAAGCCCCTCAGTAGGACTTATTTTTTGAATCGAAAAACCTTTTGCGGCACCGTATGTTGCACTCAGAACAAGTAGACCTTGTTCCTGATCGCAAATATATATAGCTCCTACTTGATAACCATAAGTCCTGGCAACACTTTCAACAGTAACACGTAACAGGGTATTCATATCAATGGAGAAAAGCAAAGCCTTTAATACTTCGTGAAACTTGTTTTTATCATCTATTCGGTTTTGCACATTGTCCGCCATGTTATTAAAGGCCTGTCTCAGGGCAGCTATTTCAATGGTACCCCCGGTAACTACACGTTTGTCCAGATCACCGCTGGAGATGGCCAACGCACCCTCGGTCAGTTCCCGGAGCGGGCGTATCAGCCCGTTAAGTAATATACTGCAAAGCATAATAATCAATAAAGCCATCCCTATATCAACAACAATTTGAATTATAGCTTTGGCTCGCCAGGGGGCAAAAATCTCTTCCTGTCCTTTTTTAACTACCAACCCCCAGCCGGTATCGGAAATATACCTATAAGCAGCCAAAACCTGTGCGCCCGTATAGTCTTTAAATTCCCCGACTCCTTCCTCGCCCCTTGCCGCTCTGGCCGACGCCTCCGTTTGCAGTTGGTACTTCAGTCCCGAACCGGGGCGGTGCCTGAGGTCCATTAGGGAGATACCCTCCCTGTTTACTAGTACCACTTCACCTGTTGCACCCAGATTTGCAGTACTGGCTAAAAGAGGCTCGAGAACTTCCTGGATAGTTATCCTAAAACTCATTACCCCTATTATATTTTGAATCTCGCCCGATGACCCGGGGGCGAAAACCGGTGCGGAAATGGAAATAGTTGGCTTATTGGTATTAGGTGACAGGTAGACATCTTTAAAATATACCTCCCCTGTTTCAAGCGGACGATTATAAATGTCTTCTATCAAGATTAACGAGTTATCATATTCAATAATTTCTGATACCATTACCCTTCCATTAGTGTCAAGTAAAATCATCCCGTCATAAATTCCCCTGTTCTGGGCAAAATGGGCCAGGAGAACTTGCAAGTCGTTTGTGCTTTGTTCATAACCAGTTTCCTTGTTGATTATTTTCAGTAAGGCGTCCTGCACAAGAGGATTATTAGCCATCGATACCACTTCAAATTTACGTTCGTATATCCAGTTCTCGATATCAGATTTTAAAATATTGGACATCATTGAAAAACTTTCCTGAAATTCGTCCCTGGCGGTACGCATGGTCAAGTGGTAGTTTATTATTCCAGATGAAATTGCGATTACTATTGTAATTAATGAAATTATTATTAACAGCCGGCCACGAAAACTACTTATCATTTCCAGTGGAGCAATATCCGAAAACCTTTGCCAAAAATTCTTCATTTTTACCTCACCTGTCTATGTATGATGGTTTTTGTAAATGCGTAACTTGGGGTAAACTTCTTGTAACCTATTTATTGCATTGGGTAAAAGGGACTCGGCCTCACCAAGAATGATATACCCGGGGTTGTTTAGACATCCCAACAAGCGTTTAAATATTTGTTGGTTAACAGGTTCGTTATAATACATCAATACGTTACGGCAGAAAATTAAATCATAATTTGTAAATAAACCCGACGGAGGTGAGGGTACCTTTGCCGCCACCAGGTCGTAATACCCAAAAGATACTATCTCCTGGATCCATTTGTTTACCTTATAGTACTTACCTTCAACTTGAAAATATTTATCCAGGTATCCCTTTTTTACCTCGGTCAATGCCGCTTTATTATATATTCCAGCGCGAGCAAATTCCAATGCCTGGCGGTCGATATCCGTAGCCAACAAGAAAGCTTTCAGCCCGGGAAACCTTTTATTTTCAAGCTCTCTAATTAAAATAGCCGTAGAATATACTTCCTCCCCGCCGGCACACCCGGCGAACCAAATCCTTAATTGGGGTGTTTTATCACTCATTTTAGAAGTAATTACCTTAGGCAATACTTCATTATATAGCACTTCAAAAACTAAGGGATTACGGAAAAAATGACTAACTTTAATGGTCACTGAATTAACCAAGGGCTCTCTTTCCGCCGGGTGATTTTTTAAAAATATAAGGTAATCCTGGTAGGTTGAACATTTGGTATCCATCATGCGTAAGGAAATTCGTCGTTGAAATGTTTCCGGCCGGTAGGACCGAAAATCATAACCGGTGATGAAGTATATTTCTTCAACCAACTTTTTTATATCATCATCCAAACTTAATCACCCTTAACCGGTAAATATATAGAAAAGCTAGTTCCTTTGCCTTCTTCGCTATGCATGGTTATATATCCATTGTGGTTGTCAATTATAGCATAACAATTGCTAAGACCCAGGCCGGTACCATCTGAACGGGTGGTAAAAAACGGTTTGCCGACTTGGTTAAGTATTTTTTCCGGTATTCCACATCCGTTATCAATTATATCCAGCCGTATTTTTTTACTTTGAGTTATGTAAGAGGTTTCAATTTTTAAAACGCCGCCTTGCTGCATTGCCTGTATTGAATTCAGAGTCATATTTAACAGCATCTGTTTCATTTGAGATCTGTCAAACAGGGTCTGGGGCAAAAAAGGATCTAATTGCCGGCATACCTCAATCTTACATAGAAAACACTGCGGGCCAATTAGTTCAGTAATCTCCTTAATAACCTCGTTTAGTGAACCGCTGATTAGACACGGTGGGGAAGGACGAGAAAGTTTTAAAAAATCTTCAATTACCTTATTGGCCCTGTCTATCTCATCAAGTATAATCTTTAAAAACTCTTTAATTTGACCATTTTCAGATGTTTTTTGGGCAATTAATTGGGTGAGTCCTCTTACGGCAGTGATGGGATTACGAATCTCGTGCGCCATTCCCGCAGCTATACGACCCAGGGAGGATAAACTTTCTTGTCGTTGTTGAAGTTGTCGAAAACGCTCCACCTCTTTTTGTACGGAAATTTCTGTAACGAAAGCCAGCGTTCCCACCATATTACCTTTTAAGTCAGTAATAATTTGTGTATCTACCTTAAAAAACCGGTTATCACCCGTGTCTATTTCTTCCCCAATTAAAATTTTCCCGGAACGGGTTGACCTGGTTAAAATATCGGCCAGTCTGGTAATTAATACGGATTCGGATTTCTTGCTTATTTCCTCCAGCATACTTCCAACAACCTCTTCCACCGGCAGGCTGGCGGTTTCCAACAACCAGCTATTGATAAATCTAACCCGGGTAAAAATGTCCACGGTCACAATACCTGATTTTAAAGCATTAAGAGTTAGTTCATGTACCGAATTCTTGTGTTCAAGAATACTATTTAGATTTTGGTGACTTTCTTTAAGGTAGGAAAGAGCCCTATCTTTAAACTTCGCTTTTTTTTGTTTTTCCATTGCTTTGGCGATGGTTTTACCAAGTGTCCGGTAACTCAGGGGTTTAGTTATATAATCGTTAGCCCCCTTTTTTAAGGCGGCAGTAACTACCTCTTCCGAACCATAGGCCGTTGAGATTATTACCGCCACTTCCGGTAAAAAATCCTTAACTTTTTGTAAGAAGTCTAAGCCCGAGCCATCAGGTAGTATCACATCCAGAAGGAGGACGTCGGGCTGTTCTTTAAGCACAATTTCCCAGGCCAAATTACAGGTTTCAGCACAAAACACCTGATAACCAGCCTCTGTTAGTCTTAATTCAGCCAGTTCCAAGTCCTTTGGTGAATCATCTATTACAAGCACTTTGCCTGAACAAAATTCTTGGATCGTACGACCTGCCAGAAATTCGTTGACGTATTTTACAATCAGTTTGCCGGAGTACGGCTTGGTAAGCAGCAGGTCAGCTTTAAAAAGATAATCGTTTGCTCCCGATTCACGTCCTCTTTTCTTATCCAACTCGTCAACATTAACAGCGCTCATTAGTATTACGGGAGTTTTGTGCAGGGCTGGGTTTTGTTTTACTTCCGAGCATACTTCAAAGCCGTTTTTTAAAGGTAAGAAAACATCTGATATAATCAAATCGGGATTAATTTTTTGTGCTAATTGAACACCTTGCATTCCGTTATTGGCAGTAAAAACGCTATAACCCTCCTGTTCCAGCCTTAGCCGAACAATCTCCTGGCACTGGTAATCATCCTCGATCAATAGGATATTTTTCATAGTTACCCCCTAGCAGTAGTTTACGAATCACAAAAATTGCTTCCAGTTTTTTAGACATTTGGACTTCTTTATACCAGTGAAAACGCGATCTATCTATGAATAACCAGGCAACGGACTCTCATAGCAATGGCAGGCTTAACCTTTTATTATTCTTTCTACCAATCAGCAAACCCTCTAACGAATAATGTCGACTTCTTGGAGTATTTAGCACCACAAATAAAAAGCCCGCCGGACCGACAGCGTTCCGGGGGCTTGGGCTTACGAAAATTTTGTCATGTCAAATGTCAAGGTCTGACCACTTGCTCTATTTTCCGGTTTATTCAATTTGTTTCTTCCTAAATATTTTTGCACTAATTTTATTGCCGAAGTCGTCCATCAGGGTATACCCTACCGGTACCAACACGAGGGTAATCAGCGTGGAGAACAGCAGTCCGCCTACCACCACTGTGGCCAGCGGCGCTTGCGCTTCGCCACCTTCACCGATACCCAGGGCCATTGGAAACATGGCCATGACGGTAGTTAAAGCCGTCATTAGAATCGGTCTTAGACGCGTGGGGCCGGCTTTTAAGATAGCTTCATTTCGTTCCAGACCGCGCCGCCGCAAAATATTAATATAATCTACCAGCACAATACCATTTTTAACTACAATACCAACCAACATAATCATGCCGATAAAAGCTACTACACTAATGGAGCGGCCGGTAATTAACAACGCAAATACCACCCCGGTTAAAGTAACCGGTACAGAGAACATAATTACGAAGGGGTAAAGAAGCGATTCGAACTGCGCCACCATAACCAAGTACACTAAAATGATGGCCAGAATAAGAGCCAGGCCCAGGGCTCCAAAGGAGTCGGCCATCTGTTCTTGCTCGCCGCCAAACTCCACCAGGTATCCGGAAGGCATATTTAAATCAGCAACTCCCTGCTCTATATCCCGTACTACGCTGCCCAGATCGCGTCCGGCCAGTTGTGAAGTAACCGTAACAATACGGGCCTGGTTACTGCGGCTAATCGAACTGGGGCCCTGGTCCTGTTTTAGTTCCGCCACCTGATCCAACGGAATTTGGGTACCCGTTGCTGAAGCAATAGTCAACCCGGACAGTTTAGTCGGGGTAAACTCTTCGGCATTGCCAGTCAACTGCACTCGCATATCCACTTCTACACCGTCTACCCGGTAGCGGGTGGCCACTGTGCCATCAACAGCCGTACGCACTGTGGAAGCCACCTCTGCCAAGCCCAAACCGTACATGGCGGCCCGATCCCTGTTCACCACCACGTGCAGTTCGGGGCGTCCCTCTTCCAGACTGCTGACCACCTCGCGGGTGCCGGGCACTTGCCGTACTATAGCAGCCACCTCGTCGCCCAACTGAGCCAGGGTGTCCAATTCGTCACCGCTAATTTGAATTTGTACCGGCGCGGCTTGGCCACCCATGCCGGATTCCATCGCGGTAACATTAATGTCGGCACCCGGAATATTTGGCAGTTTGGTGCTTAACTGGCTGGCCATTTCTTCCGACGAAATATCCCTATGGGATTGCTCCAATAGCTTCAAGGTAATATGCGCCTGGTTCGCGTCCCCTCCACCAAACATTGAGCCTCCGCTGCCAACATCGCTTGAAATACTTTGAATACCTGGTATAGTTTCCAGGATGCGCTCAATGTCTGTGACCACCAAATCGGTTTCGCTAAGCGCGGTTCCCTTGGGCATTTCCACCGAAATATTCACATAGCCCTGATCCATGCCGGGCATAAACTCCATCCCCAACAAGGGTATGGCAAACAAGGTCAGGACAAATAATACCGTCACAAATAATATCGTCAGCTTACGTCTTTTCAAGGCCGTTTGCAATAGCGCGCGGTAATGAACGTCCAGCTTATTAAACCACCGCTCGGATGCGCTGTACAAGCGTTGCCATCCCCGGGGGTTTTGGTGATTACCCGCATGTTCATCATCTTGTTTAGGCACCTTTAACCATCTAGAAGCCAGCAGAGGCACCAGGGTAATAGCCACTGCCAGCGAAGCCAAAATGCAGAAAGTAATGCTTAGCGCCATCGGTGTAAAAAGTTGGGCGGCCAGGCCTTCCACGAAAATAATGGGTAAGAACACCGCTACCAACGTTAAGGATGAAGCAATAACTGCCGAGCCTACCTCGTCCGTGGCCTGCCGGGCGGAGGTAATCCGGTCCATCCCGTCTGCGCGATGCCGGTAGATGTTTTCCAATACCACAATGGAGTCGTCCACAATTAAGCCAATCCCCAGGGCCAAACCGCCCAGGGTAATCATATTTAGGGTCATGCTATTAAAATACAACAGGACAAAAGCGCCAATGATGGCAATGGGTATAGATGTTGAAATAATCATGGTACTGCGGAAATTACGCAAGAAAATTAGGATAATAAATATAGCCAGTATGCCGCCTTCAATCGCTGACTTGACTAAGTTTTTAATTGATTGCTCAATATATTCCGACTGATCCATGATGACTTCAAATTTAACCGCAGGCACTTCCAGTTGCAGCTTTTCCAGTTCGGCTTTAACCCCTTGGGCCACTGACACCGTATTGGCGCCACTTTGCTTGTTGATCATCAGCGACAAACCCGGTTGGCCATTAACCCGGCTAATCTGGGTAGCTTTTTTCTGCCCGTCCACCACTTCGGCAACGTCCGCCAGGTATACCGGAGCCCCCCCGAAATTACCCACTACTACCCGGCGAACTTGATCAAGGTTTTTAAATTCACCGGTAACCCGTAATAGGAGATCATCCCGGCCTTCCCGAACAGTGCCGGCGGAAAAATTCAAATTTTCGCCGCCCAGGGCAGCGGTAAGACTATTTAAGCTTAGGCCGTAGCCGTTTAGTTTAACGGGATTTACCTGCACCTGGATTTCTCTTTCCCATCCACCCACATACCAGACACTGGCCACACCGCTTACCCGTTCCAGCCGGGGCTGGATTACATCGTCCATTACTTGTTTAAGCTGCATAGGATCTGTACTGTGCGCGGCTACCTGCACTATAGGCATCATGTTCAGGTCAGCTTTGTAAATGGACGGAGCACCCGCTCCATCCGGGAGAACATCGCGAATGATATCAATTTTCTCCCGGATATCCAGCGAAGCGAAGTCCATATCCGCTCCCCAGTCCAGCATTATCATAACCATGGAACTACCCATACTGCTTGTTGAAGAAATGGTATCCAAATTGCTTACTGAGCTAAGTACTGATTCCATGGGTTTGGTAATCTGCTGTTCAACTTCTTCCGGGCCCACCCCCGCATAATTGGTCATGACCACCGCTACGGGCAATTCCATTTCGGGGTACAGGTCAATGCTTAACCGGGAAAAGGATACCCCGCCCAGTAATAGCACAATAATAACAATTACGGTAACCAACATCGGCCGCTTGATCGAGACATCAGTAATTTTCATATATTCTGTTCACCTAACTCTTTATTTCCACTTTAATATCTTCTTGCAGCATGTTTTGACCGGAAACAACTACTTGCTCACCTTCCTGGAGCCCCTCAATAATTTGAATGTTTTTACCATTGCTGCTGCCAATGGTAACCTCACGTGTGGTTACCTGGTCATCCTTAACAACCCAAACGGTATCCGTATCGCCTATTTTAACAACGGCTTCCCTGAGCACCAACAATGTTTCCTGCTGATTGCTCTTTATTTGCACTTCAGCGAACATGCCTGGTTTTAAGAGCTGTTTCGGGTTGTCCAGCTGCACCTTAATAGGATAGGCTTTACTGTTGGTGTCCGCCGCCAGGGCGATATTGGTAATAACCCCGGCAAGTGGTTCGGCTGCCACAGCACCCACCAGCACTGGTACTTCCTGCCCCTGCTGAAGTTTGTTAATCCGATTTTCGGTGACGGTGGCTTGAACTACCACTTTGTCCAGGCTGACCACGGAAACAACCGGTATTGGCGAGCCCGGGCTGGCCAATTCCCCGGGGTTAACGTTAACGGCTGTCACCACCCCGTTAATGGGGGACTTAATAAACGCGTTGTTATACTGTTCCCGAACCATGGTTAGGGCCGCCCGGGCATTGGCCACCATGGCGGGTTTAATCTGTTCGTAGTCTATCTTGGCCTGCTTGTAGGGTATTTCGTAAGCGGTTTCGAATCCGGAAGGGCCTGCAACAGGGATGGCTCCGGATTCATATAGCTGTTTGCCACGTTCGTAATTAGCCGACACCTGCTCATAGGTAATACCGGCTATTTCCAGAGCGGCTTCCGCCTGGACTACGCCTTGTTCTGCCTGCTGCAGCGCTGCTTGTTGTGAAACGTATTCCAGCGTTACCAGCGTCTGACCTTTGGCGACTTTATCGCCCACATTTACGTTGACGCTGTAAACCTTGCCCCCCTGGCCGCCGGGTACTACGTTGGCCATGTCTAATGCTTCTAGTTTGCCGGTGACTACGACGGTATCAGCTAACGAGCCTTTTTCTACTGCCGCCACACGCACAGGCACGGCCGATTCCTGCTCGCCGGTATCGCCTGCCTGCTGTCCGGCACAACCGGAAATAATCAGCACAGCAATTAACAGGGGCGCCAAACACCACTTAAAATAGACATATTGCGTAGGCATCGTAGCCGCTGCTTCCGAAGCCCCCCTAGAGTTAACAATATCTTGAAAGACAAATCGGTTTTTTATCTTTTCAGCTAATTGTTTATAAAACAAATAACATCTCCTCCTTTGATGCCAGCTACTTTTCTATTTCGACAATAGCTTAGCTGCATGTCATTGTAACGTCAAACTAGTACCTCTGTTCATCCTAGCGCATCATAGAAATAATTTTTTCATATACCTCGATCATAAATTGCAATTCCTTATCGTCCAGCTGCCCCAGGTAGCGCTGTATGACCCGAAGCCTACCGGCTTGACAAGTTGCCACTATTTTTCTACCTTCATCCGTCAGCTCAAGCCAAACCACCCGGCGGTCGTCTTCCGAACGGCGGCGTTCCACCACTCCCACCCGGTGCAACCGGTCCACTTGGGAGGTAACGGCGCTTAACGACACACTCAGCCCCTCGGCCACGTCGCTGACAGTCATCTGACCGTGGTCATTAATCATTTTCATCACCATGAACTGGTTGGCGGTAACGCCGTTACCCATACTGTCCGCCAGTTCCTGGTGCAGCCTGCGTATAAAAAGCGGCAGCATCTCGTCCAGCTTGTCAAGATATTTTGCAAGCAACTCCTGCTCCAAATCATTCCCCCCTCACTCTTCTTTTTAAGCAAGTTATACTGCCAGTAACTATTATTATATGGGTTAAATTATTAACCAGGTTAAGTTTATTCCCTTTGCCAGGTAGTGTCAATATAACGCTACGCATTATAGAATTAAAAAAACCACATGGAAACAGGGCCGTTTTCCATGTGGTTTTTATGTAATTGTTATTAGCAGATATTGTCGAATTGTTGGAGTGCCAGGCACCTATTTGATAATTTTTCGCATTTCCTCCAAAGAGGAAGCAACGAATAGCTTGCCGGCTATCTCGTCGAGCACGTCAGCATCTGTAATTTTTTGTATTGTTTCCTGCAACTGCAGGGATGCCACCCCGTATCTGGTTTCTAAAAACTTACAGATTAAACTTCGTATGCCTTCTGCTCTGCCTTTTTCAATGCCTTTTTCAATGCCTTTTTCC
The DNA here is from genome assembly GCA_016841675.1 of Desulfotomaculum sp. Lineage (GTDB taxonomy): Bacteria > Bacillota > Desulfotomaculia > Desulfotomaculales > Desulfallaceae > BRH-c8a. The sequence continues at coordinate 59,235 of JAENYQ010000005.1, read as the reverse complement.
ATAGCCTCCAACTCTACTATAGCAGCACGCTTTTCCAGCATCCTGCGGGTGAAAGGATGGTTGGTCAGCAATTCCTCTATTTTTTTCTTTTCTTCGGCGCTGATGTAATTATCCATTTTGAACATCACCTCCATCTCGTTTAACGTTACCAACTCGTTTTTCATTGTGAATTCGATTATTTCTTGTATATGCTTATTACCGGGCTCTTCCAGGTATTTTCTTATTAATAATAAGTTGGCTTTAAGTTTTAGCTTTTCTTTCCCGGATAGAAAAACTGAGAACATGTACGCTTGTTCCGCATCAGGGAGGTGCTTGAGGACCATTATTTGAACGGGGATTCTTTCTCCCGCGACCCGGTAAAAACCGGATACTGGAACGTTCTTTAAAACGGTCAGACCTCTGCTTGTTAACATTTTTAGCATGTCTCGCGGGTACCTGCTGCTTACAAAGGTTAGGGTGAGCCGGTCCAAAGTATTCATGTCGGGATGTTCGAGCACTTTATAAAGTAATGCAAGGGCCAGGCCTTTGTCATAGTCGTTGGACTCCAGGTAATCTTGTGGACTTTTGTATTCAAACAGGTTGTATTGCCTGAAAATATTGGCCACCGGGTGCCGGAGCCGGGCGGTTTCTTTTTTCTTAACCACTATTACGTCTACGTCCAAAGGTTTTGAGGATAGGGCTACTTCGGCCTGGATTTCAATTTCCCCGGGACGGGCGTCGGAAAGCGCTTCTTTTAGCGCTGTTACAAATACAGGGTGCCATTGTTTATTAGGCAAATAGCCACTTCCTCTCTGTTATTATACCACCTTTTTCTTCCACAATCAGTATAGCATTTTAGGGCTATTGGAACAAGTGTTTGGTAGGATGGGGGACAGGCAATTTTGGGATGGATTGTGCCTGGTACCTTGAATGCGCGCCATTTGGAATTAAAAAAACCACATGGAAACAGGGCCGTTTTCCATGTGGTTTAATAAAATTGTCATTAGCGAATATTGTCGAATCGTCGGAGTACCAGGCACCAGTTTGAATCTTTGATTGCATTTACCAGGTGTTCATCTGCTGTTATCAATCGGCATCCCGTTATTTTGGAGAGGGCTAAATAAAAGCTGTCATACACCGTTCTATCATAAGCATGGGCTATCTCAAATGCAACAGCCAAAAGCTTATTGCTATCGATAACTTTTATTGGAAATGAATCAGTAATGGCCTCAATTATTCTTCTTGCATCACCTGGAGTAAGCTCTTCTCTACGGCATTTTTTCCACAAAATGTTGCCTATTTCGTAAACAATAAGATCAGGAGCAAGCAACAGAAAATTATTATCCATGGAATTTTCTAAAAAGCCTACCGCCTCGTTACTTAAAACTTCAGGAACGTACCATTTAACGGCAACACTGGCATCCACTACAAAGGTATTCACCGCTTCCTGTCCTCTTCAATCAATACTGTACTGTCCGAGTAGCGCACTTTTCTGGCTTCCAGTTCTTTTCTAATCTTTGCTGCCAACTGAATGCCATCTTTCATATCGTACTTTATTGCATCGGATAGAATTGCTTTTAGTTCCTGTTGCAAGGACCTGCCGTTAGCCTTGGCTCTTCCTTTAAGCTTGTTATACAATTGTTCAGGTATGTCCCGAATTAAAATCCCGGGCACAGTTATCACCTCGCTTGCTATTGATATCATTATGATAGCACAGCAATTATTTCCGGTCAAATACGAAGTGCCAGGCACCTGTTAAAAATAGGTAGCTTGAATTTCCCGGACGAAGTCCATGCTGCCCAGAATATCTCCCTCAGCTATTTTTTCCTCAAGCGAATATTGGTAGTCATCAAGTTTGGCGCTCACAAATCGCTGATATTGCTCCCGTACTTTACCGGGCGAACCGATCATACCCAAAATGGTATCCGCAAAAAGCAAATCATCACTGCCGTAGACATATCCGCGGTAGCTACTCCAAGGGTAATCTTCAGGGCGGGCAACAATTTTGGCCCTTACGGGGTTTAGGTGAATGTACCTACTTACCTCCAGCAGGTAATTGTCCCGCTCCACAAGGATGCTACGATAGCGACCCTGGAATAGGTGGCCCACCAGCTCGTACTTGTTGTTGAACTCGCGGGTGTAGAACCCGTTGATATCCCGCATGATGTCGGCAATATTAACGTTACCGGTTTCCATTAACATGTGGACATGGTTTGTCATCAGCACGTAGGCATGCAACTTGAAACCCGAACGCGCCCGCACCCGTCTAAGCTTGTCCAGGTACATCAGGCGGTCGGCCTGCTCGTAGAATATATCCTGCCGCCGGTTTCCGCGCACCACTATGTGGTAACAGGCCCCCGGAAACCAGATTCGCGGCGTCCTGCCCATATTATGGAGCCTCCTTTGAGAACTTTCCATCTTTCAAATAAACTACAGCTTAAGCGGTCTCACATAGTAATAACAGGCTCTTACCTTTATTTATTCTTTCTACCACTAATCAACAAAACCTTTAGCATATACTGTCGAATCTTTGGTGTGCCAGACACCACAAATAAAAAGCCCGCCGGGCCAACAGCGGTCCGTAGGGCTCGGGCGAGATTATGAAAATACTTAATACTTTATCGTGTCGTGTCGAATTTAAGGAGTACCAGGCACCATTAATTTAGTACCCAAATTCTTTCCTCCTTAGGAATTGTACTAGTTGTCAAGGCAAAATAAAACCCCTTTATGGTATGGTTCAGGGGTTTAATTGTTAATCATGTTAAGTTTATCTCCTTTATTAAAGCTTGTCAATAATGCTAAAAAGGGGTCAGGCCTTGCCAAGTTGCCCTTGGCGAGGTCTGACCCCCTGCTTCTTTTAGTTGGTAATTCTCTTAATCGAAAACATCATATTTCACATCATACTCATAGCTTTCCAAGCTATCGCCGCCTTCATCATAAAAGAAGATACTAATTATTTCCGGCTCGGCGTTGGCATCGTCTTCAAATGCATCTGCAATGTCTTGACAAATGTCTTCCACGTCATTCTCTTTCTCGCTGGTACTCAGGTCATCCCATTGTTCAGCGGCGTCATCGTCCTCTGCCGTCAGCCTGACATAGATTTCATCGTCACCTTCGTAGTAATTGATGTAAGTAATCTTGAACTCAATATCGCCCACATCAAATCTATCACCTTCCAGTTCATCCTCCACATCGTCCACGCCGTTGCCGCGATAGTTACTGTCCTTATAGGTCACTGAAAGGCTTCTAGTTCCATCTTTGCTAAACTTGACAAGCACGTCACCGTTATCGGAGTTAATAATTTCACCGTTAACTTCGGTTTTCCTATCTAGTTCGTCCTGGATATCACCTACCAGATCCATCACCCAAATTCTAATATCGCTATCAGTTAGCTCCAACCACTCGTCCTCATAGTCGTCCAGGTCAACTTCCACTTCCACATTAATTTCATCCTCGTCACCGTCCAACCAGATGTCGTCAACATCCACATCTTCAATTTCATCGAAATCGTCTAAAAGTTCGTCTTCCAGGTCGTAAAGATTACTATTGCCCTTTTCTTCTTCCTCTTCTGTCAACTGTATCTGCAACTGAGATACCTGCTGTTTAAGTTCTTGAATCTCAATATCCTTCTGGGCAACTTGCTGCAACAGGGTGGTTGTTTGAACCGAGGCGCCGGAAGTAATCACCACTGTTTTGGTATCACCTTGCCAATTTACATTACATTTAAGGGCTTCACCCACTATGCGCAGCGGTATGTAAGTAACACTGTCAATTGTAAACGGTTCCACACCTACCGATAAATTAACCGGTTGACCATCGACAGTAATTTTAAAATTATTGTAATCCAGTTTGGTTTGCTTGGACCCCACATATGCGCCCGCGGTGGCGGTAAAAGCAAAAACAAGTAACGAAACAATAAACAATACTGCCAACCCTTTTTTTACCCTTCTCATTACTTCAAACCCCTCCCTAAACTAATTATGTTGGGGACATTAGGTCCCCTTTCCTTATTTTGACGAAGTTCGCCTGCCGTTTGTTCCCTCAATGGTGATTTTATAAAATAACGGACTAAGCTTTGCGCTTAGTCCTTATACAATCTGCCCCTGCAATACCGCTATGTCGTATTTTTGCTAGACTATCTTAATTGCATACACCAGGTCCCTTAACACATACAACCGGACCGAATCTCCACTTTGCAAACTGTTAATGGAATAAGTGTAGCCACCGGCATTTTGCACGTACACATTTTCATCCAACTCATAGGCATCCCAGTCATAACCATCTCGCAGGTAAATATTATAGGCGTCACTGTTCACATCCGCGGCCAAATTACCGATGACCTCTTCCATCACGGTGAAGGTGTATCCCCCACTAGTGTTTTCCACCACTTCCACCATGTCCCCAGTACTTAGGGCACTGAAAGAGTCGTAGGCCCTGCCGCCGGTAAACACCTGGCTACCGGTGGGGTAGCTAAAGTTTTTAACTCCGCCGTCGAACAGTTTCAAAGTAACACTCCGGCTATAAACGTCGAGAGAACTGACGGAACCTCGGTATGGTTTTAACACTTCCACCTTGTCCAGGTCGCGGCCCATGTAGGTGGCCAGTACCAAGTCGCCCTTGAATACGTCATCCAGATGCGGGTAGTTTGTTCCTGGCACCACCAGTTCCACACCGTCCCGCACATAAAGCCGCAGGCTGTCCCCGTCCTCGTCCACCACTTCCAACCGGTCATTAGCCTCTCTAACGTTTTCCACCCGACAGGCTATAGTATAACGCAGCCTAATCTCGTCTACCTGATCATTATTCAGAATGAGTTTGGCATAATCGCCCCTCTGTACCTTGTTAAGTTCATCCCGATCATCCGTGCTCCTCACTCTTACTCTATCATTGATGGTATACGTGGCTTTAATACCATTGTCCCTATTCAAGACCAGCAGCATTCCTTTTACATCGATGTCAGTAATGGTGCCGGCGGGTGAATTGTCAACCTCTACAAAGATAATGTCGCCGTCCAGCAGACGCACGTTTACTTCCATATCCCGAGCCAAATCTTGCAGATCTTCCTCGTCGTCATCAATAATAATCCTGGCATTTTTAAGCAACTCATAGGCTACGATGTCGCCGCCCTGTTTCTCCAGAGTCAACACTTGGTTACCCGTGTCCACAGCCACGATAGTAGCTGAGAATGAATAACCGGCTTCCCTGCCGTCCACTTCCAGCAAGGTTATTTCTCCATCTTTACCACTGGCCCGCACGGTATCTCCAACCTCTATATCGGAGAGGTAAGCGTTGTTTAGCCCGGGCACCGTCACTTTTACGCCGCGAGCAAGCCTGTAAGCCTTTAAAACGCCATCAATATCTAGGTTGATGACATCTCGGTCGGTGTCCAGTACCACCACTTCGCCGGCCATATTCAAGGTGACATCCTTTTCCAACACTTCAATCTCGGTAACCAAGTGATCCTCAACCGTCAACCGGATTCGGTCGCCATTATGAACGTCCAACAAGGTGGGATAGCGGGCGCCATCCATAAACACAGCCACCTGACGAGCAAGTTTGTAAGCGGTAAGGGTGCCGTCATCATATTCCACAGTCAATAAGCCGGGGTCCAAATCAAGGTCGAGGTCGAAAACAATACCGTTACCTCTACCGCCGGCAGAGCGGGAGTTGACCACGATACCAATTACATAACCTTCAGTGTTTAGGGTAACTTCCACTTCATCACCTTGCCGCATTGCGTTTAAACCAGAAGAACCTGAGCCTTCAACACTTACCGAGGCATTTTCCGGCAAGCTTAAAACGCTGTTGATACCGTTCTGCTGCACGATGACAAAAGTATTTCTTTCCGGGTATATTTTTAAAACACGCCCGGAAACCTTACTGCCGAACTGCCCCGCCGAACCGGTAATAGTTAAATCGGTAGAAGTAGAGTCGCTACTGGTACTACCAGGCAAATGAGTATCGGCTCGGTCCAGAAAGGCAACCATCTCCGCCCGGCTGACCGTTTGGTTGGGCCGGAATTGGTTATTATCATAACCCCTGATAAGGTTCATATCCTGGGCCACCCGTACGTACTCATCCGCCCAATCGGGTATCTCATAGGCATCAGTAAAACTGGGTTGCAAAAGTTCTTCCAAGGCCCGTTTCTCCTCACCGACCATACGCACCAGCAGCCTGGCCGTCCAGGCCCTTGATGCCCCGGAATAAGCGCTAAACTGGTCTGCTTCCTTCACCAAACCCTGTTTGACGGCCAGTTTAATATCCTGCTCCGCCCACGCGGGCACAGGGAAGGATACATCGGGGAGATTATCGACGGATGAAGAATTTAACCCCATGGCTCGCAACGCAAAGACAACGGCCTCAGTCTGGGTGACCGTTTTATCTGGTTTAAAGGTTCCATCCGTGTAACCACTCACCATACCCCGGTCGCTCATCTTCTTGATGCTAACGGCCGCCCAGTGATTGTCCGAAACATCTGTAAACCCCGCGGAGGCAACCCCACCAAAAAGAAAAACAGCCAATGTTACAACTAGAATAGTACAGGAGATTTTCATTAGGCACCGTTTCCCCATAGTAAATCCACGCTCCCCTGGCAATTTTTGCAGATTTAATGTTCACTTCGACACTTTCAGTGCGAATCCTGCCAAATTTGGATAAAAGTCTAAAGTTGAAAGTCTCATCAATGCGGTATGTCCGCATTGATGAGTAAATAAAAGGGGATAGAATTTAGAAGGGTATAAAGATTAGATTTATAGGCAGATATGAACCGGCGGGGGGAATGAATTCCAGAGTGGTCTCCGGCCCCGGTTCGACAACTCCAATCATGCAACCTTCTTGGGCTTGTAGGATACCCTGGTTGGGCAAATTAAAAGCTTTCCCGTTCCACGCACCCGCCCCGGCGAAAACGCCACCGCGAGAAGAGAATAGCACACCTACCCGGTGTTCAGTTTGGATGTTTATACGGTAACTTAACCCATAGTTACCTTTGTTACGATAAATCACTTCTTCGTCTTTGCCATATAAAAACGAGTCTTCCTCACCGTCCGCTATCACCAATCTGGCAGGCATATCTGTATTAAGCCGCACCGCTACGCTCCGATTAGCCCTCAGATAGGTGCCCCGAATATGTTTGCCGTCCCGTGAAAGTAAGGGGAGTTTCTTAAAATCATCCAACTGCGCAAGACTGCTTACAGCTACTACCACAAACGAAAGGTCATCAGCCGCATTAATACCAAATATACCGTGGGTGGTTTGGCCCGGTTTGATAACATTGCCGGCGCCTTCGTTCAAGACCACCATTTCCCCGGGGAGCAGTTCAAGAGACTGCGCCTCATCAGGGTACTTAAAATCCAGGTACCGGAAGGCCGCCTGGCGTCCCACGGCCATAGGATCACCGGGCCCGGCAGTGCCCCATTTATTTACCGCCAGTTCTACAGGGTCCGTACCCTGGTTAACAGCCAATAGATAAATTGTTTTGGTCTTATTGGAGCCGTTTAAATGATGATAATACAGGCGATTTTCGCCAATTAACACGTCTCTGTAAAGTATTCCATCCATCAATACTGTTTCCGGGCTGTTGCTGATCATTATTTTTTCCTTATTCATCATCACCACAGGATTCAGTCGATCTATTTCCAGCACCGGAATGTCCGACATGTTCATGCGCTGGCCGGGTATCGGGTTATGCAGGTTATAGGTTAGTTCGTTCATCTCGACTTCATCAGTAACCGTGATTACTCTGGTGTAAGGCTCGCTCCACAAACCGTGTTTGTCCTCTACCTGTAGGGATACCTCATAATCACCGGGGGCAAAGAACGCCCTTTCATTGCCCAGCCACTTACTTTCCAGCAACTCGTCCCCGTCAGGGTCAAAGCTGGTGTCTTTGTAGACAACAGTTTCGCCCTGGGCAACCGTGTCCTTTAAGACTTCGAATTTCGCCACAGGGGGCTGGTTCGAGGGCGGTAATTGCTTTATATATATTTTCTTGGTTACGGACAGGAAATTGACTTCATATTTTAGGTTTTCTACTAAAAAACGCAACGGTACCAGGGTAACACCGTCTTCCACCACTGGAGCCCCGGCCATAGTCTGTACTGTGTCATCTACAAAGGCCTCGCTTTTTTCGGGCCAAAACTGCAGCACCATTTCCTTATGACGCAAGGTAATGCCTTTATCCTCGGCATTCCAAACTACTTCCGCACCGAATGCTTCGGTTATAAAGCGCAACGGAACCAGGGTAACATCATCCTTTATACAAGGAGCAGTTTGTAAATCATGAAATGCGCCGTCAATTTCGGCTTGCGAACTACCAATTTGCAGGACGACATCATTAGCAGGACCAGCGACAGCAGGGGGCACAAAACCAATAAAGAAGAAAAATACAAAAAAGATTTGTAAACAACGCTGCAATTCAATTCACCCCAAGTTAACTATTTTCTTTATTTTGACTATAGTGCCAGCTTTTTTGTTCCCTGAAAAACATAAAAACCTCTAAGAAGGAAAAGAGGTAGAAAACTTGGTTCAAAAAACAAAAAAGTAGCCTGGTGGCCACTAAAAATGTCTAAATCCGTGTCATTCTAAATGAAATGATATTTTCGTAAACGGGGGTCAGGCTTCAAGGGCCTGACCCCGGGAGTTGTAGATTAAAAGCTGGCACCGCTGCCACCCACAAAGGCCAGCCATGGATGCTCAAAGGTTTCTGTGGTCAGGGCATATGAGCTTTTTACATTTAATAAGCCGTCTTGGGCCCTATTTAAAGCTACTTCCTTATCCAAAACATCATTTTTAGTAACCAGGCCGGCTTCATACATCGCTTGAGTTACCCGCAGGCTTTCTTCAGCTGCCGTCAATCCCATTAGAGCCGACTCATAAGCAGCTTCCAGAGTCTTTAGTGTGTCATACAACTCGTATACCTTGTTGCGAGTATCTTCCCTGGCTTCCTGGTAAGTAAGGGAAGCCTTTTCTTTGTCAATTAACCCGGCTGCGCGGGATTCGCTGAAAGTCCATGTGTATTTACTGATTTCATATCCCTCTTTTTTGGTCCATAGATAGGGATTATTATCAGAAGAAAGGACTACCGAAACAACGTTTTCCAGAGAAGGAACATCCAGCTTCTCAAACTCAATTGGTGTGATTAGGTTTGGCCGTTCTTCCGGCTTTAAACCAATTAGCTTATTGAAATTGCGGTAAGCATTTTCAAGCTCGGCCTGGGCCTGTTCCAAAGCACTTTTTTCAGCTTCCAACAAACTATTGGCCGCCTGCACTTCCAGATTAGTTGCCATACCGACCCTTGACTTGGCTGTTGCTATACGAAAATCATCTTCTGCTTTTTGGAGAGACACCTCGGTTATCTCCAGTTTATGTTGCTTTTTAATAACATCGTGGTAATTGCCTTTAGCTTGCAATACGGTTGCGTCTTCGGTCAGGTCCAGCATCTTCTTGTTTATGGACCACTGGCCGTTGGCGCTTAAAAATCTAAAATAACCGTCTTCGTCTCCTCCAAAGGTGCTTGTATACAAAACACCTGTAGAAATATCATCATTCTGATTCAATCTCTTAAGAGAAGCAATATTCCCTGCTCTTGCAGCATCACGTGCTTCCCACGCTCGGTCGACATCCTTTTCAGCCTGTTTTAGAGCCGTGCTTTTTATTAGTGCCTGTTCAATGACCTCTTCCAAACTAAGCCCGTTTTCAGGCTCAGTAACAGATTGTTCATCACTGGCTGCAAATGCAGTTATGCCGCATCCCAATGCTATTAAAAATGTAAGCAAAGTAATAATCATTAACCGGCGCAAGGTGTTTCCACTCCTTAATTAATTAAATTAGTTAACTATTTTCATTTTGAGTATAACGTGGCCTAAATGGTAAGTCAATACCCGTGTTAGCGCTGGATGTATAAAGAACCCGGGTTCACCTGGAACCCGGGTTCTTAAACTACTTAGTTATACAATTACTTGCTTACAATTAACTATTTATTGAAGCTAAATGTAGCTGTCTTGGTTTCATTATCCCAGTCCAGGTCCCCACCAAAGGCTGCTTGAATACCACGCAAAGTTGCGTAGGTGTAGCCATCGATGATTACGCCGCCCTGGTCAACCGGTAAAGTGTTACCGTTGATTATGATTTGATTCTGGCCAATCGGGAAGGCTACAACAGTGCCCGACTTAATGAAGTAGGCAATCTTGTTGGTTGCATCCCAACTCTTTTGCAGGCCGAGGGTTTCGCACAGGGTGTTAACCTGTACCAGTGTACGACCGTTCTGGATAGCTACGCCTGCGTCACCGAGTGTGTAGGAAGCGGTAACAACATTGCCGTCAACAACGGTGGCGTTAACTACTGAGGTCATCATGCTGTCGTCTTTGAAATCATACTTATCGGCGCCAGGGGTTGTGTTTGCCACATCACCATAGATCTTCAGTTCTACATCACCGGCTAAAGCTAGTTTGCCAGTATCGTACTTGACGTTGTAGACACGGAATGTGGTCGGCTTGCTGCTGCTGCTTTTCTTAGTAACTTCAATTACAAAATAGTCATCGTCATATTTGGCGATTTTTGCATCGCCGCCGCCTTCAGTTACTTCAATCTTGGGTTTACCAGACAGTTGAACACCAGACGGAAGTTCAACATACACAAATTCAGTCGTTTTCATGGCTCCACCGTTAGCCTCGGTAATGGTGATTTCACCAGCTTCCTGACTTAGAGCTTCTGCCATAATGGAAGGCTTATCAGCAGTTATGGTGTAAGGCTTGGCCGCTGTGGCAATTACAATTTCCTCAAGGTCGCCATAATCGCCGCCGATGGTTAAGGTTATGTCACCAGGTTCAGCGTCGTTTTTCAATGAGACCTTTATATCTTTAATATCCAACTCATCGTCTTCCCCACTGCCGCAAGTATAGTAAAACGCCTTGTTATCATCATAACGTTTTACAGTACCACTACCAGCGCTAGTGACTGTCGGAACAGAATCAAATTTACCAGCGCTCAATTCGAAGGTGAGAACATCATTTTCTGCAAATTCGCTGCCGTCAGTGGTGGTCAGGGTAAATGTAACATCCAGCTCTTTTGTTTGACCGGCATATACCACGTTATCGTTATCTTCCAGGTCTTCAACTTCTATGGAGACATCGCCGACAGTGGCTACGGTAACTGTCTTGTCTTCGACTACATTACCGGCAGCATTGTAGACTTCCACTGTAATTTCAATATCATCATCCACATTCGGAGAAATGTCCAGTTTGGGAGTAAATGATATTGTACCCGGGAATGTGGTAGAACTAGTGTTTATAGCAGCTTCAACTATAGTGTAATTATTATCTGAATCTTGTGCTCTTGTTATCGTTCCTAAACCTATACCATCCTGCCCTGAAGGAGTAGCAGTAGGAGTAGTTCCAGAGCCGCTGAATTCCACATCGTCAGTTTCGATTATGAATTTAACTTTCGCTAATCCAGTATCATCAATTGAACCGGCTTGGGATTCCTCCACAGTAATCTTGGCAACTGCTTTATTCCCGCCTGCTGAAACCTTCTTAAGGGCACCGGCTTTAATTGTAATATCATCTCCGGCAGCCTTCGCGATAGTAAGATCATCATTTTCTGCCCATACGATATTATCACTAGAGTTAACGCCTACTGCTTCTAATTGCACATCAACATTGCCTGTAATGTCTTTATCAATGTTCAGTGCTGTTTGAGCAGTATTAAAGTTAAAAGTTATTTTACTGCCTGTACTCCAATTAGTAGCTTTAACTTTTAAACTGTCAGGATTAGAACTTTCGAATGTAACTGTTCCCAAGCTGGTGGCTGTAATGTAGTTTCCAAAATCCGCTGGTTTACTAGTGTCATTAATTGGTTTATTAGCATACTCCACGCCATCAGGTAAAGTTACTTCAAAGAAAAACTCGGTAGCTGTTCCGTTGTCCTTATAAACCGCACTTGCAGTTCCAGCTGTTACATCCTTACCGGTTGTAACATACTTATAGGCACTATTGAAAGTTGCATAATCACCTGCAAATGCTGCCCCCACCGGGAAAACCACGGTGAACATAAATACGAGAGCCATTAAAAGTGAAAGCTTTTTGTTACGCGCTTTACGCAAATCAAATTCCTCCTTGAAATGTTATTTTGGCCTTTCGGCCCGATTCAAATGAAAACCTTGCTATACTTGCACATCCCCCCTTGGACAGGTATCAATTAATTAATTAACTTACTACTATAGAGAAGCGGTTTTACCGCCTGCTCACTTGTGATTAACTACTCAAAATCCATATGGGTTATTATACCTTTGTTCTAATAATCATTCAATAGTGCTATGTATTTCATTGTGTGGCAGGTCTTGTTCGCGCTGGATGCGCTGCCTTAGTTATACTGATTTGGCATGTCTTTGATTTGGACTCGTTTTGTTAGACACATGATTGGCACCAAAAGTTCCAATAAAAAAATCTAAAGTTCATACTCAAAGTTCTTAATTCGAAGGGCCAGCCCCAATGTCACCATGTTTGGACTCGATTAGTTAGACACGGGTTATTCGCCAAAAGTTCCATGAGTAGCAAAATATTTTCACCCTTGTCATCTTGGTTCCATGCCGGTGTGGTGCCGGCGTCTGTTATAATGATAGTCGGAGTACAAAGAACCTGTTAGGAAACTTTCGACTTTAAACCAAATTTAGGACGGAATGGCAGCAGCAACCCTTTGAAATATAATCCGATTTGCGGTAAATTATTCATTAGGTAATTAATTAAGTTAACTAATTTTCATCGGCATATTATTCAGTATGATCTATAGAAGCAAAAATCTTTAGAAGCAAACAATCTTTGCTGACTATGAACTTTTTAAATAATTGGTCTAGCACCGGAACTTTTTCGTACATACGCGTGTCTAAGGAATAATCCGGAGCAACAGGCCAGAGGGGGTTTTCCCTTTGGACAGCGCAAAGCTTCTGGTAAAACAATCCCAACAGGGCAATACCAGGGCCTTCGAGCAGCTGATAACCATGTATCAGGACAGGGTTTATGCTATGAGTTACCAGCTTACCGGCAACCGCGCCGATGCCGAGGATTTGGCCCAAAATGTTTTTATAAAAGCCTACCGCTCTCTGCCGACTTTTCGCAACGAGGCAGATTTCGGCACCTGGCTGTACCGAATTACGGTAAACCTCTCAATTAATGAGAAGCGCAAAAAGAAACCCGACGTTTATTTAGATAATCCGGTGCAAACCCAAGACGGCGAGATGCCCCGCATGGTGGTCTCGGATACCGAAAGCCCGGAAGAGGCTTATGAAAAGAAGGAATTTCGGGATATGATTCGGGAGGCCCTCGGGGAGTTATCCACTGAACACAGGGCGGTTTTAGTACTGAGGGAAATGCAGGGTTATTCATATGATGAAATTGCTGTTATGCTGGATTGTTCCCTTGGGACCATTAAGTCGAGAATTAACAGGGCGCGTCTAACTCTTAAAAAAGAAATAACGAGGCTGGCCACTAAAAACGGCAGTAGACTTCCCTATTTAAAAAAGTCTAATAACAGTCACCGGGGAGGTGAAAAGGGATGAATTGTGAGCAGGTAAAAAAACTGATACCGGACTGGCTTAATGGGAAAATAGAAGCTATCCAAGCCAATAAAATAGAAAATCATCTCTTTAACTGCGAGTCCTGCCGGCAAGAGGCGGCCTTCTGGAAAGCGGTTGGAGCCGCGCTGCAGGAAAATACCAAAGATATGAAAGCCCCGGCGGGCTTTGCAAAAGCTGTGGTGGCCCAACTGCCTAAACAGCAAACTGGCTTTAAAAGGATTATTATTCAATGGAAGCGCGGTATGGCCGCAGCAGCATTTTTGCTGGTGTCTGCAGGAGCGGCGACAGGTTATTTTCAGTGGGGTATCAATACAGCCCCGCATATAGTTGATAATAACCCGGCAAGTCACACGATTACCGCTACTCATAATCCGGGCGACAATGTTGGGGAAACCACTAGTCCGCTGGATGACCCGGGTGCTAAGGATCCGGGCGCGCAGTCCGGCGAGAATGATCCGGCCAATACGGAAACGCCAAAGCCCACGGATAATCCACAGCCAAATCCGCTTCAGGGCGATACAACTGGTAACCGGGATAATCCTGCCGGTAGTTCGAACAATGGAAATAATGGTGGCGGAAATATAATTAATGCCGGTGAATTAGAGCTGATGAACACTAATATAGACCGGGTTGTTGAACGCACATTCGTGCAAATGAAGGTTGAAGATTTTAAGGTGGTGCACAGCCAAGCGCTGGATTACATTAACGGGGCCAATGCCGGGTACGAGGTTATTGCTTCGGAAAATACCGAGACCGGGAGCCAGGAAAGCCTGAAAATTGTAGTCGATAATAGCCGGGCCGGGGTGCTACTGGAAAATCTATCAGCGCTGGGGCCGGTGGTAGTTAGGGATAATACTAAAAATAATATTACCGCCGAGTATAATGAGAATGTTGAACAGGTGTCGTTATTGAGGGATCAGTTTGAAGCTACCGGTGATGTACATGAGAGGCAGCAACTGCAGGTTAAAATAACCGGCATCATGGCCCAGCTGAAGACTTGGGACCAAGAGGCCAAGAAGAAAACGATAATTTTGTTGCTGGAAAATTAAGCAGGGTTACAAGTCAAAAAGTGGACGGGCATCAACTTTTTTTCAAAATGCGAAAAAGTTGATGCCCGTCCACTTTTTTAGCCTATCTTATATTGGTAAGTTCCTCAATACTTAAATCAGCCTGTCTCAGAATTGAAGCCAACGTTCCAGGGGCCAATTCTTTATGAACTGGTACGATTACGGTTTTGCATGACTTCCTTTCTGAGCTACTTGAATAAATCCAAAATGAGATAACAGTTGAATAACCTGGGCACCCGATAAAACTGGTAGTTTAACCATTGGAAAAATTAACCTCGAGCGGCGCAATAATAGGAGCTTGAATGTTTTCCGGGATTTCCTCATCTTCAAAATATAGTTCCAATGCTTCTTTAAGATTAGTTAAGGCTTGTTCTACTGTTTTCCCCTGGGAAGTTACCTCTACCTCAAGACTCCGGGCTACATACCATTTACCTTCTTTGGCGATAGCGGCAGTAAAACGCCTACTAACCATAATACCGGCCTCCTAAAAAGTGGTTCTTTAGTTTAAATTATATCATACAACCAACTTGCATGCAGTAATGTTTAGCATAAGCAGGGTTGAAAAGCTAAAAAAAGGGGACAGGCAACTTTTTTCAGCCCTTAGTTTATTCTTCATCCGTAAGAGTTGAGAGGAGGCGGTTTAGGGCGGCAGCGGTTTCGGCCCGGGTGATGTTGGCTTTGGGGGTGAAGTGGTTTTCGGATCTGCCTGTGAACATCCCCATCTGCCTGGCCTTTTGCACGCTATCCCGGGCCCAGTCCGAAATGGCCTCCTGGTCCGCGTAGAGCGGGCTTTCGCCGGGCGGGTCCTGCTGGATACCCTGCAAAATATCGTAAGCCCGTACCAGAAGGGATGCTGCCTCTTCCCTGGTTATGAGGGCGTCCGGTCGGAAGGTGTTATCTTCGTATCCCTGTGCCAGACCTCTGTGATGGGCCAGGGCCACAGGGCTTTTCGCCCAGTCGGGGATTTTATCCACATCCTTGTACGGAGGTTCCGTTATGGAGCCGGCGGCTCCCAGTAACCGGGCCAACATAACGGTGAATTCCAAGCGGGTTATGGTCTTGTCCGGCTGGAAATTGCCATCCCGGTATCCACTTAACATACCTCGGGATACCAGATGGCGGATGTCAACTCCCGCCCAGTGTTCTTCAATGTCGGGAAAGCTTTTTTCCGGCCTGGGGATGTTTAAGTTTAGTCCGGCAACTCCGCCCGATGTATCGTGCACGGCCACCAGCTGAATATTTCCCGCTTTTGCCGCCATGACCGGGTAATAAAAACTCCCGTCATCCCCCACGGATATTTCTTCGAAGGTGCCATCCCGGTACCAGGCATATAGGCGGGTTACCGTAGTAGTACCTGTTACCAGGGAAAAATCTTCGAAAGGCAGTGTAGAGCTTACCTTAAGTTCGGGAGGTTCCACTCCCCGGCGGGTTTTGGCATCCAGGGCAACTACAATTTTGTCGCCATCCGGGCTATACAGGGAGGTAATGGTAACCGGTTCACCGGATATCAGGTCCTTGGCTGGCACCGGGATTTGGTTTTTTGTGATTTTGGAAGCCGAACTCAGCCGGTATACATCACCATCCGCTGTTTTGACCATGTTTGTTCCTGAGTAGAAAGAATCGAGAACAGCTTCCGTTTTACCCGCGTAATCGGCAATATCTACCCGCCAAGCTTGTCCGGAAACCGGGTCCCTAATGACCCGCACCCACTGCCCCGGGTTCAAAATAGAAGTACCGGAGGACATCCCCCATCTGAACACCCGTATTTCCGGGTGGAATCTCAACATATCAAACCCTTCATTATTTGCCATTAAGTACAGGGTATCACTTTCGGTGTAAATCACCCGGCCGTGGATTACATCTGAATAAACGGTCAGGCCCAACGCTTGGGCGGAATCGGGAATTAAATCCAGCATAGCCAGATCGCCTTCTTTTATATCTTCCAACCCGGCAGGCGCCCCGTCTCGGGTAATTTTGAGCCCCTTTATGATGCGATACTCACTGCCTGACGACAGGGCCAGGGTTTCTTGCCCGGGTTCTGGTCCGGTAACCTTGCCCGTGACCATGTATCGCTTTACCGACAGGTTATATACCTTTTCGTCGGAACCCAGAGCGATATTTAACGGCATTCCCGGCAGGAGATTATCTAGCTCGGCGTCCGTGGAAGCGCCGAAAGGAAGTTCGGCTGGGTCGCCGTCGATTACAATGTCGGTAAAAGAAACGGAAGCTTGCTCGGCCAGGCTGTACGCTATTTCATGGTCTATCAGCTTTATTTGCCTGCTTTCCGTGTCATAGGAGGCATATATACCACTTGCTTCACGGCTGGTTATTTCCGCTTGCCAAATAGTTTGCGAACGCGGGTTTACATAGCTGCTTAAGCTTACTCCCGGTGGAATTGTTTGCCCGCTGTCCACGGGGCGACCGTTGAGGATTAAGGGTTCCCGGGCTCTGCTATCGATGGCATGCCCGCCTTCACGGTATTCGGAGTTCACGCGTACCAGCACCGTTGTGTTATTCATCTCCAGCGCCTTGGCACCGTTCACCCTCTCGGTGCGGACTATTGCGTATGCTTGTTGGGGATCATCAGGTGCACCTGTCAGGTATAGCTCGGCGCCAAGCGGGGGAACTTTTTCCCCCAGCCGGAGCTCATCATTCACCATGCTGGCCAAACGCTTGGGCTTGGCAAGCTGGTCTCCTCCGGCCAAAAGAATGTTATCTCCGGTATTTTCGCTAACCACGTCCCGAGCCGGCGAACGACCGAACACTAGAGCATAATCCTGGGTTATACCCTGGCTGCGAGAAGTATCCTCCATTATGGATTTACCCCGGACAATGATTTTATAGGTCCCCGGTTCGGGGTCGGGGATATATACCTGTTCTACGTTATTACGACCGTCGCGCAGTCCTTGATAGTCGAAATCGTTGCCATAATACTTGGCACCGTCCGGGGCAATTACTTCCAGGTCCAGGTCGTTAACCAGGGTTAAGCGGGAACCCGGCACGGCAGCCGGGTCGGTCCAGGTCAGGGTGGCCTTGAAGGGAGCCCCGCTGTGGGTAACTATCTTCTCATGGGTGATACTCTCGCCGGCGGATATACCTGCCGCGTTGTCTTCCAAATCAAAAAGCTGGTTTTCTAAAGCTATAACGGTACTACCAATGTCAAGTAGGCCGAAGCCCACCGCCTCGGTCGTTCCTTCCAGGCGCTGCGCACCGTTAATTAATGCCGCTTTCAATAGAGCCGCTGAAGGATCTTTGATACCGACGTTTTCCTGTAAGTACTGCCGCAATAGGGCGGCAGCACTACCAGTTACCGCCGAGGCCATGCTTGTACCCTGCATGGAAGTGTATTCCGGCCTACCGGGCAGACTATTTTTTACCACCTGAGAAGCCGCGGAAATTATGTTGGTGCCCGGGGCCACCAGCTCGGGTTTAATGCGCCCGTCTTCCGCCGGACCCCGGCTGGAGAAACCGGCCACCGAGGTAGTGTCTCCGATGACATTATCAAATACGGGACGCGGGTTTAAAGAAGCCCCCACGGTAAGGGCATTTTTACTGTTGGCCTCGGAGGTGAGACTGCCCACCTGGGATCCTGAATTTCCCGCTGCAAAAACCGCCAGAAAGCCGGGGTGATTAAAAACAAAATTATCTATTTGAGCTGACGAGCTATTGTATGTATTTCTTTTCCTGCCCCAGCCGTTGACATGAATACGCACGCCGGCCTCGTAGGCAGGCTGCAAGAGAGTCTCGAGGTCCAGAGGCGGGGCCAGGTTATCCTCTTCATCTACAATACCCTGGAAGTAAAGGCTGGCTTCCGGGGCCAGCCCGGCGTAGTTGCCGCCGGACGCCTGGCCGCTGCCCACCATGGTCCCGGCCATGTGCGTGCCGTGGCCCACAGTGTCCGCCGGGGTTTCTACACCGGCCCATGATTTGAGCATAATCACCTTGGGCTTATAGCCCGGAGGGCTTTCCAGGTCCGGGTGCAGGTTACCCATAGAACCGGTGTCCAGCCCACTGTCCGCCAGACCGATGGTTTGCCCCCTGCCGTTTAAAGCGGTATCCGTGATAAAACTACTGATGGACAGGGGCCTGGCGGCCACAATATCCCTAACCCGGTCATTGAGCAGTTCCGGCTGGTTATATTGCTCCATATATAAAACATTGGTCGAAGCTGTTAATGGCACCAGTGCTTCCCGGGGAATTTTTATTCGCAGGTAACGCCCCGGCTCCCCGGCACCGGATGTGACGGTTCCACCCAGACTTTCAACCAGCCGCACCGTGTTTTGCTTATCACTCTCGTCTACCAGGGTAACCACGGCTTCCAACAGTTCAATTGGCTCAGTTTTACCGCTCTTACCCGTATTGGTTTCGCCAGATGGGGTTAGGAGCAGTTCCCCGGAGACTTTCCGTTCTACCGGGTAAATATAAACTTTTTTAACAAATGGTAGTTTTTCAAGCGCTTCAATCTGCCCCGCTTCCATCCGCGCGGGCAATAACGAGTTGTGGAGTTCCCCCGCCCATCTGACTATTTGCCTGATCTCGGATACTTCACTCCCATTGAGATTCTTTTCAAGTTCAACAAGATATAAATTTAAGTCTTCTCCTTTATTTAACTGATTATTATTTTTTGGAGCTGCACTATCATTATTTATACTCGGCTTGTTATTATGTAAACCGATCGTAGTAATGGTTGTGATGGTTGCAATAATTGCGATAATTAAAATCATTATCCATACGCGCCTGGAACTAAACGTACTCGTCACCTCCTGGTCTTGCGGTACGCAAAAGAAAACCTCCCATTGCGCCTTCTTCTTTCGCGGATAAGGAGTTTTCTATGTCTAACATTTCGACAGGAAAAGTATACTTTCCTTTTGGCAATAACCATCTGAACATGCCAGTAATTCCATAATTTATATGACGACAACGCCAACAGTTTTGTTCCACGCTAAAAATGGTAGGGAACAGGCATATTTTTTAAAAAAAAGCAGCCTATGAGGCCACTTAAAGTGAATGATATTCCCTAAAGCCGCTTAAATACTAAGATTCTTTGCTACGTTTAGAATGACAGTCTTGGTTTCTAAAGTTCTTTTATTTATTAACCGGCGTATATTTTCTGTCTGATGGCTTTCCTGATTAATCTTCTTTTGTGCTGCGCGTTAAGAACATTTAACATGGTCAACGCACGACCGGTCCCTACGGCAACGCAGGAGAGCGGGTCTTCGGCCAGAAAAGCGTTTAGCCCGGTTTCGTTACTAATCAGGGTATCAAACCCTCTGAGCAGCGCACCTCCACCGGTGAGCACAATACCTTTGTCCACAATATCCGCGGCTAATTCCGGTGGTGTACATTCCAGCACCTCTTTCACCGCACCCACCACCGAGACCAAATTTTCTTTTATCGCCTCATATATTTGATCACTGGTAACCGTTATTTCCTTGGGCATTCCGTTAATTAAATCCCTACCGCGGACTTGCAGCGCAAGCGGTGATCCTCCGTTGGGATAGGCGTCGGCCACCTCCATTTTTATCTCTTCGGCGGTTCGTTCGCCGATAGCCAAATTAAATTCCCGGCGTACAAATTTTGTTATAGCCTCATCGAACTTGTCCCCGCCTAAGCGCAAGGAAAGGCTGTTTACAATGCCGCCCAAGGAAAGTACGGCTACATCGGTAGTTCCACCGCCAATGTCCACCACCATAGTGCCACCGGGCTGCGAAATATCCAGTCCCGCACCCAGGGCAGCCGCCAGAGGTTCCTCAATTACGTGGGCCTGGCGTGCACCGGCTTGAATCGTGGCCTGTCTGACCGCCCGCTCCTCTACCCCGGTGACACCGGAAGGGATACATACCATGACCCTTGGTTTAAACATCAACCGTCTGCCGACAGCTTTATCAATAAAATAACGCAGCATTTTTTCCGTAACATCGTAATCGGCTATCACACCGTCTCTTAACGGCCGGATAGCCACGATATTGCCCGGGGTGCGGCCCAGCATGCGCCTGGCCTGAGAGCCTACCGCTATTACCTTGCCCGAGGTTTTATCTAGTGCCACTACAGATGGTTCTTTAAGCACAATGCCCCGGCCTTTAACGAATACGATTATATTCGCTGTGCCCAAGTCGATGCCGATATCGGTATTCATATGGAACATGAACTTGTCCCCTTTTAAATAATTTTCTGGTCCATAGAATTCTGGTATTAATTTCTACTTAGGGGGACAAAATCCTTCAAGTTTTTCAAATATATATTATTTTTGACGGTATTTCTTCCTGGTGGCTTCTCCACCACGCAGATGTCTCTCAGATTTATTGTATTCCAAAACTTTTCGCACCTGGTTGGCCAGTTCCTTGTTCAATGAAGGCAGTCTTTCTGTCATATCCTTGTGTACAGTGCTTTTGCTGACGTCAAACAGCTGGGCTGCCTGGCGCACGGTGGCCTGGGTTTCCAGGATGTAGGTGCATATTTCCAGCACCCGTTTCTGAATATACTCCTGCATTGGCTTACCTCCCCGGGCATTTAGGAAAAACATATAACATTATATGCCGGAGCTATGGATAAATGCTTTCAGATTATTCTTAAAATGGTTTATATACTACGCATTTTTGTTAAAAAATAAGTGTACTTACCAGACTAAGAAAGATTTTGACTAATTGTGTTTTAAAATAACTTAACAGATGCCTCTAATCATAATCATTTCTAAAATCTAAATTTTTGAAGGGTAAAAAGAACCGATCCCCACACACGAAAGTTTGTCGGGGACCGTTTCCTTTCATTCTGACCATTAAACAGCCAGCGCCTCAGCCAGCGGCGGTATCTTTCCAGTGCATCCTGGTCCTTTAATCTGTTTTTAAACGGCCACATATATCCACCCCCGTTTTTTACAGGTGCCTGACAATCCTTAAATTCGACACCTGCATTCTCGAACGACAGGAGTGCCAGTACCTATTTTATTATGGACTTTAGGGATGGATATAATTCGCCGCAATTGAAGTTAGAATGACAATCTTGGCTATTTGCTATATTAATTAACTTTTTCATTACTCTCCAAAATACCCAGCATTTCTTTATAGTAATGAATAGTGAAGGTGTATCATATACCTGTTATAATTTGCTAATTGCTACGTTTGTGTAATAGTGTTTTAGTATTTCTTTATAGTTTTTACCATGATCCGCCAGCCCCCGAGCGCCGTACTGACACATGCCAACACCGTGGCCGTAACCGGTTGTTTTAAAGGTAATCTGGTCCTTATCCAGATTCCAGGTAAAATTCGTGGAACGCAGGCCCAGCTTTTGGCGTAAATCAGCAGCAGAAATAGGGTTTTCACCTGCTAACACTATTTTTGGTCTGCCGGTGGAGGTGGTTTCCACTACCTTAAACAGACTCCCCCCTCCGGATGCGGCCGTGGTACTCAGAGTCACCCCCAGGGCTTTTTCAACTCCGGCCAATGGTAAAGTAACGCTGCGTACCGGTTCGGGCATTGCATCATGCGGGCAGTCCACTCCCCGCAGGTATGGCACTTCAAACTTCCATACATCTTCAGAGTTTTCAGTGTGTCCGCCGCAGGAAGAGTGAAAAACCGGATCAATGGGCTGGCCTTGAAAGGTGATGATTTCTCCACTGGTATCGTCCACTGCCATGCGGACTTTATAATAGTAATGATAATACTTAAGCGTGCCCCAGCGCTCTTTTAAAACATTATGAGACAACCAGGCCTGAGCGTGCGATGGTTCGTCGCATGTGTCAGCACCAGGATGGCAGCTATTACTTACACCGCCGGCAATCATTCGCTTGACAATATAAGTCCGGGCCGCTACCGCCTGGGCCTTTAATGCCTCAATGGGAAACTCCGCCGGCATTTCAGCGGCCACCACACCGGTTATATATTCATCTAAAGGGATTACTTCCACTTCGTTAATATCATGCCTATAGAGCCGCACCACGGTACCCTCATCCCGTATTGGCGGTTCCGCTGCCCGGTTGGTAATATAGGGCAGACCCAGGATTAACAGCAAAGCTAATAATAATGTAATTAAAAAAATCTTACGCATTTAAGCCCACCCTCTGGTAAATAAAGCTTGTTCTCATGCATAGATCTATGCGCGAGCTACACTAATTATTACCTATTATTCCCAAAGGGGTCAGGCTCTTAACTTATTTGCAAAGACGGGGTCAGGCTCTTAACTTATTAACTTATTGGCGAAATTCAGCCAATAAGTTAATAAGTTAAGAGCCTGACCCCGTCGCCTTAGTTTATATCGGCGCCAAGTCCCCGTAATTTTTCTACCAGGTGTTCATAGCCTCGCAGAATGTGATGTACGTTGCCCACCGTGGTTTCACCGCCGGCCTTGAGGCCGGCTAACACCAGGGCCGCTCCGGCCCGCAAGTCGGTGGCTTTGACATAAGTACTGCTTAGGTTGACTGGCCCTTGTATCACGGCACTGCGGCCGGCGCTGACCACTTTGATCCGGGCGCCCATACGTTTTAATTCATTCACGTGCATAAAGCGGTTTTCAAAAACGGTTTCGGTTACTATACCAGTACCCCGGGAGACTGCCAGCAGGGCCATAATCTGAGGTTGCAGGTCGGTGGGGAAACCGGGGTAGGGCATGGTTTTGACATCCACGGCCCTACATACATCACATCCCACCACGCGTATACCACCGTTTTCTTCATTAACTGTTACACCCATCTCGCCCAGTTTGGCAATTAGAGGTTTAACATGGTCTATGATTACATTCTCCACCAGAACATCGCCACCGGTTATGGCTGCCGCTACCATAAATGTGCCGGCTTCGATCCGATCCGGGATAACGGAATATTTAACCCCTTGGAGTTCTGTTACACCGGTAATCTTAATCACTTTGGTGCCGGCGCCTTTAACTTTAGCACCCATGGCATTTAGGAAGTTGGCCAAATCTACAACTTCCGGTTCTTCAGCCGCGTTTTCGATTACGGTTTTCCCGCTGGCCAGGGATGCTGCCATCATAATGTTTTCGGTTGCCCCCACGCTGGGGAAGTCCAGATAGATGCGTTCGCCCTGTAATCCGTTTGCACCGGCTATTGTCCGCACGCAGCCGTAACCATATTCAATTTCTGCACCCAGCATGTTCATACCCTTTAAGTGCAGGTCAATGGGGCGGCTGCCGATGGCGCACCCGCCGGGCAGGGATACGGTGGCTTGACCGGTGCGGGCCAGCAGGGGACCCATAACTAAAAATGATGCCCTCATTTGGCGCACAAAATCATAGGGTGCCTCGGTAGCAGGTTTTTCTGGCGGATGTATCACCAGGTTACTGCCGCTGCGCTCAATTTCTGCACCCAGGTGAACCAGCACCTGGCAAATGGTTTGTACATCAGCCAAATCTGGAATGTCTACCAGGGTACAGGGGGAATTAGGGAGTAGTGAGGCGGCAATAATGGGCAAAACAGCGTTTTTGGAACCGCTAATCCGCACCGTGCCTGACAATGGCCTGCCACCGCGTATAACTAGATGTTGCACCGAATCCCCCCTCAAAGCATATCAATATATTTCATAACATTTCTTTTAAAAATTCTATTAGTAATTGTTACCAGGTTATTACTTGAACATACACATAGGGGTCAGGCTCTTAACTTATTAACTTATTGGCTGAACTTCGCCAATAAGTTAATAAGTTAAGAGCCTGACCCCTGGTTAGCAACAGGCTACTTTTTCAAAAGTCAAAAAAGTAGCCTGTCCCCTTTTTACTTTGTTTGACCTTAGCCTACGCTTTTTAGGCGGTTGACAGCGCGCTTTAGTGCCATCTCGGCCCGGATTACGTCTACATCCGTCCCTTGTGCAGCCAAGCGCTGTTCAGCCCGCTCTTTAGCAGCAGTTGCGCGATCTACATCGATCTGGTCCTGGCGCTCTGCGGAGTTGGCCAGGACAGTTACTTTGCTGTCGCGCACTTCTACGAATCCACCGCTGACGGCGATTTTGGTTACTTTACCTTCGTGGTGTACCCTGATAACGCCTATTTTTAAAGCACTAACCAGCGCTGCGTGGTCGGGCAATACGCCAAACTCGCCCTCGCTGCCGGGCAACACCACCATACGCACATCCTCGGTATACACTTTACGCACGGGTGTGACGATTTCCAGGCGTTGCAGTTTTTCGTCCGCCATAATTACGCACTTCCTTCAGCCAGCTGTTTCGCCTTCTCAACGGCCTCCTCAATCGTTCCCACCATGTAGAAGGCATCCTCGGGCAGAGCGTCGTGCTTGCCCTCCAGGATTTCCTGGAAGCTGCGAATGTTGTCCTTCAATGATACATATTTACCAGCCCGGCCGGTGAAAGTTTCAGCAACGTGGAAAGGCTGGGACAGAAAACGCTGCAGTTTCCGAGCCCGGGCCACCATGATTTTGTCCTCGTCAGACAGTTCTTCCATACCCAGAATGGCGATAATGTCCTGCAGTTCCTTATAACGCTGCAGCACTGTCTGCACGCCACGGGCGGTCATGTAATGCTCTTCCCCGATGATGTTGGGGTCTAAAATCCGCGATGTGGAGTCCAGCGGGTCCACGGCGGGGTAAATACCCAGCTCGGAAATGGCCCGGGACAGCACGACGGTGGCGTCCAGGTGAGCAAATGTTGTAGCCGGGGCAGGGTCAGTTAAGTCATCGGCGGGCACGTATACGGCCTGCACAGATGTAACCGAGCCTTTCCTGGTTGATGTAATTCTCTCCTGCATCTGGCCCATCTCAGTGGCCAGTGTGGGCTGATAACCCACGGCGGAAGGCATCCGGCCTAACAGCGCCGAAACCTCGGAGCCGGCCTGGGTGAAACGGAAAATGTTGTCGATGAACAGCAGGGTATCGGAACCCAGTTCATCCCGGAAGAATTCGGCCATGCATAGACCGGTCAGGGCCACCCGCAGGCGCACGCCCGGAGGCTCGTTCATCTGGCCGAAAACCATGGACATTTTATCGATAACACCTGATTCAGTCATTTCATGCAGTAGGTCGTTACCTTCACGAGTCCGCTCGCCCACGCCGGCGAATACCGAAATACCACCGTGCTGCGTAGCGATGTTGTTAATCAATTCCTGCACGATAACGGTTTTACCCACGCCGGCGCCGCCGAACATGCCGACCTTACCACCTTTAAGGAACGGTACCAGCAGGTCAACAACCTTGATGCCGGTTTCCAGCTGTTCCTCCTGGGTGGACTGGTCCACCAGCGGGGGGGCCGGGCGGTGAATGGGATATTCATGTTCGCTTACGATGGGGCCTTTGCCGTCAACGGGTTGACCCAGTACGTCCACCAAGCGGCCCAGGGCGGGTTTGCCCACCGGCACACTGATTGGTTTTTCCAGGTCCACTGCCTTCATCCCTCGTACCAGGCCGTCCGTTGCGGACATGGCCACGGTGCGTACGATATTGTTGCCCATGTGCTGAGCAACCTCTAGGGTAAGGTTAAATTTCTTGCCAAACATGTCTTCTTTATCGCTAGTTATTTTAACAGCGTTATAAATTTCGGGTACCTGTCCAGGCGGGAAGCGGATGTCCACCACCACGCCAATGACTTGTACCACTTCACCAACATTAGCCATTAGCTTCTCCGTACCTCCTTTGCCTTCAATATGACCCGCTTAGAATTGTCAGGCGGACAGAAGTCGTCCGCCCCTACGCCGCGCCGAGTGTTATTCCAGAGCGGCGGCACCGCCGACGATTTCGGAGATTTCCTTGGTAATGGCGGCCTGGCGGGCACGGTTCATGGACAACGTTAAACTTTCGATCATGTCAGAAGCGCTGCTGGTAGCATTATCCATGGCCGTCATGCGGGCGCTGTGCTCGCCGGCCTTGGCTTCCAGCATGGCCTGGAACAAGGTGTTTTCCACGTACATCGGCAGCAATTTGCCCATGATGTCTTCCGCTTCCGGTTCAAAGATATAGTTTACCAGCTTGTCGCCACCGCCCTCGCCTTCAGGGGGCTCGGCAGGCAACAGTTTATGAATCATCGGCTTTTGCACCAATACATTGACAAACTGGCTGTATACCAAGTAAACCGCGTCGTATTCCTCGGCCTTATATTTATCCATCACGAAACCGGCCACCTGACGGGCCAGCCCCGCGTCCGCCGCTTCACCAATGCCTACGTACTCCTTGGCGATGATGTAATCACGGCGTTTGCAATAATCGCGTACTTTACGGCCTATGGCCACAACTTCCACGCTCGGGAAATTTTTCATCTCTAAAACTGCTTTTTTGATTATATTGGCATTAAAGCCCCCGCACAGCCCGCGGTCTGCTGTGACCACGATGAAAGCCACCTTCTTCGGCTCGCGTACGGCCAGCAGAGGGTGCTTCATGCCCGCTGAGGCGGACCCTACCCGGCCCAACACGTCGCGCACCCGCTTCGCAAAAGGCCTGGCAGCCAGCACACCTTCCTGGGCGCGCCGCATTCTGCCCGCAGATACCGCCTTCATGGCCTTGGTAATCTGCTGGATATTCTTAATACTTTTAATGCGGCGTCGGAGGTCGCGTATATTTGCCATCTGCTATTTCACCACCTCGCTGTATACTCTGCCGGGTGCTTACTGTACGAAGCTATCTTTAAACTCCTTGATAGCCGCTTTAAGCTTTTCTTTCAGACTCTCGTCGAGTTCCTGTTTGTCGGTCAGTTCCTGGCGCACTTCCGGCTTACTGGCCTTGATGAACTTGAGCAGGCCGGCCTCGAAAGGCAGCACCTGATCCACCGGCAGGCTGTCCAGAAAACCATTGGCACCGGCAAAAATGGAGATAACCTGGTCTTCAATATCCATGGGCACATACTGGTTCTGCTTCAGCAATTCCACCATGCGCTCACCGCGCGTCAGACGGGCTTGGGTAGCTTTATCCAGGTCGGAACCAAACTGGGCAAAAGCAGCCAACTCGCGGTACTGCGCCAAGTCCAGGCGCAAGGTGCCGCCAACCTGTTTCATGGCTTTAATTTGGGCCGCACCACCCACCCGGGATACCGAGATACCCACGTTAACGGCGGGTCTTACACCGGCATAGAACAGGTCGGGCTCCAGATAAATCTGGCCGTCGGTAATGGAAATCACGTTAGTGGGAATGTAGGCCGAAACGTCGCCGGCCTGGGTTTCAATAATCGGCAGCGCGGTAATGGAACCGGCGCCCAGTTCATCGCTCAGCTTGCAGGCCCGCTCCAACAAACGGGAGTGCAGGTTGAACACGTCGCCCGGGTATGCTTCACGTCCGGGAGGACGGCGCAGCAGCAGCGACATTTCACGATATGCAGATGCCTGTTTGGACAGGTCATCGTAAACGATTAATACGTGCTTGCCTTGATCCATAAACTCCTCAGCCATGGCAACGCCGGCAAAGGGAGCAATGTATAACAGCGGTGCGGGTTCGGACGCGGTGGCGGACACCACAATGGTGTAATCCATGGCACCGGTGTCTTTGAGTCTTTGCACCACGTTGGCCACGGTGGAGTTCTTCTGGCCCACCGCCACGTATACGCAGATAACGTCTTTGCCTTTTTGGTTAATGATGGCGTCCACTGCAACAGCGGTTTTACCGGTTTGGCGGTCGCCCAGGATTAATTCCCGCTGGCCGCGGCCGATGGGAATCATGGAGTCAATAGCCTTTAAACCGGTTTGCAGCGGCTGGTGCACCGACTTACGCTGGATAACACCAGGGGCAATTCTTTCCACCGGACGGAACTTATCGGTGTTGATGGGCCCAAGGCCGTCAATGGGCTGGCCCAGCGGGTTTACCACCCGCCCGATCATCGGATCACCAACGGGAACGGAGATGATTCGACCGGTGCGTTTAACAGTGTCGCCCTCTTTAATGTGGGTGAAGGGACCCAAAAGCACGCAGCCGATGTTGTCTTCTTCCAGGTTCAGCGCCAGGCCCATGGTGCCGCCGGGGAACTCCAATAGTTCCATGGACATACACTCTTCCAGGCCGTAAACTCTGGCGATACCGTCACCGACCTGGATGACTGTACCGACATCGCTGACTTCAATTTCGGCTTTATATTGCTCAATTTGTTGCCGGATAATAGAACTTATTTCTTCAGGTCGCAATTTCATCTACTGTTTCACCCCTATCCACTTAACTTATTTGCCTGAGGTGCTCGCGCAGGGTTTGCAGGCGGGCAATCACGCTGCCGTCGATAACCTTGTCACCGACGCGAACAACTACGCCACCCAGCAGTTTCGGATCGACATCATAACTGAGCCTAACCTGCTTGCCGGTAGATTTGGCCATGGCAGCGGCAAGCTTTTTCTTTTCCTGACCGCTTAGCTCCACCGCCGAGGTTACCTTGACGTCGCTGATGTTGCGGCCCTTGTTGGCCATATCGGTAAAATAATCGATAATGTCCGTCAGGTAAATCTCCCGCTGACGGTCCACCAGCATGTTCAAAAAATTTATCGCAACCTCGGAAATGCGGCCCTCAAATAGGCCTGCCAATACTTCTTTTTTCTGCGCGGCGGTGATACGGGGGTGGAAAAGGATTTTTTTCAGCTGGGTCGTTTCCTCAAAGACACGTACAACTGCCTGGAGTTCCTCTTCCAACTGGTTAATCAATTTTTTTTCGACCGCTATCTCATAAAGGGCCTCCGCATAACGCCCGGCCACGGCCCCCTTTAGCATGGCAGATCGCCTGCCTCTTTAATAAACTCATCAATCATACCGCGCTGGATATCGGCAGTAATTTTTTCATTGACTATCTTACTGGCAACCAGGATGGACAGAGTAGCCACCTGCTCGCGCAATTCTGAAACAGCCTTCTCTTTCTCCCGGTTTATATCCTCCAAAGCGGATTCCTTAATGCGGTTGGACTCAGCTTTGGCAGCCTCTATAATTTCGCGGGCCTGTTCCTCACCGGCTTTGGACGCTTTCTGAATTATGTCTCGTGCCTCGTCCTTGGATTTTTGCATTTCAGCCAGGTATTGTTGGCGTAGATCCTCGGCCTGTTTACGCTCTTCTTCGGCTGCATTCACCGTGTTTTCAATATATTTTTGCCTTTCATCCAGCATGCGAACTATATGCGGATAAACGACGATACGCAGGAAGATGAGCAATAAAACAAAGTTAAAAACCTGTGCCACCAGCGTTTGGTTAATGCCTAGGGAATCTAAAATTCCTCCCACAACTTACCCTCCTTCCTTTAGCCTTTCTTTTGCCTTGCGACAAAAGGAAGGCGATAGCAGGTTTTTAGCTTCTAGGCGCCAAACCCGCTATGCCGCCTTTCACCACAACGTCCGTAAAGGACAGAGTTAACCAATACGGCCCATTAGAATGAATGCGATAACCACAGCGATAATGGGCAGCGCCTCAATCAAACCTACAGAAATAAACATCATGGTCATCAGGTTGCCCCTCATTTCGGGCTGGCGGGCGATAGACTCAACAGTCCGACCGGTTACAAGACCGTTACCAATACCGGCGCCGATTGAAGCCAGACCCACGGCCAAAGCAGTACCTAAAGCAGCAGCAGCTCCTACCTCCATACTTTTCCCCTCCCTTCAGTCTAAAATTTTGACACATTAAATTGTGGTGGCATATCACATTTATATAGTGAGTGATAGGCAAGTGTAAGTTAATGCTGCAATACGGAATTCATTGTTACCAAATAAGTATTTAGCCTAAATTGCCAACGGCTTACCGTTAATGCACTAGTGGCTTTCGGCAGATGACATGGATATATAAACGATGGTAAGCATGGTAAAGATAAATGCTTGAACAAAGCCAACAAAAATACTAAATGACAGCCACACCACTGATGCGATGAACCCGCCGAAGATAGTGGCGGTAATCGGGATTAACCCCAGTAGCACTGCGATTAGAACTTCGCCGGCATAAATATTGCCGAATATCCGGAAGCCGTGCGTGAGTGGCTTGGACAGTTCTTCAACAATATTAATCGGCAGGAAGAAGACGAACGGTTGCACAAAGTGCTTGAAATAACCGAGTCCTTTGTAGTACAGACCAAGCACCTGCGCCAGGATAAACACCGATATGGACATTCCCAGCGTGGTATTGACGTCTGCGGTGGGGGACATCATGGTGGGCACCAGGCCCAAGAGGTTGCTGAACAGTAAGTAAATAAAGAGACTAAAAACAAGGAACATCATGGAATTAGCCTTTTTGGTACCCAGGTTTTCTACAGCCAATCCCCGTAAAAACAGGAACACTTCCTCCACCATCAACTGGAGCTTGCCCGGCCGTTTTAGTTGCATGTTCCTGGTGGCGGAAACGGTAAAGATAATCACCAGAATCATAGCGATCCAGGTCATGACAATGGTCTTCAGGTTTATCGGCCCAAAGCCAAAATCAACATCCCCGTTGTCGGGAAAATTCCAGACGTTTAAATCGTGGTGCACTTTGGCAAGGATATCCTGACTTTGGGCTTCGTGTCCTTCAGCAGCAGCAGACAACTTTTCTCACCCCTTTCTCTTAATAAATTTTTATCTCTATATCTTATCAACGGCATCATGGGCCGCGTAATACCGGTACAACGCCAGGTTGGCGTCAACCACCGTGATTACCGTGGGCATTAGCAGCCCGGCTCCGACACCGGCCACGCTCAGGAAACTAACCTGACTGGCAAAGGCGCAAATTGCTACTACCATTCCAAAGCGGGGCCATACACCCGCTTGCATAAAAAATTTGGCTTTTTTGTTGTCAGCCTTTTTGTTGAGCATCAAGTCAGACAGGGTGTTCACCCTGCGCACCAGGAAAAAAACGTTTAATAGACCAAAAATAGCGCCCACAAGAAAACCCAGGATCAACGGATCTCCGGGATACAAAATCGTTCCCGGTAACGTTAAGGCCCCGATAAGGCCCATGATCCTGGTCGTGCGCGAAAACTGTTGGTTTATATCACGTATGGGTGCTGGCCTCTCCAACCTAATCGCTCCCCTCACCCGGTTCCATGCTTTTATATCTCTCTATGTATAAGGGAAATCGTTACTTTCCAAGTAATCTAAACCAGTACTCAAAAATCCAGTACTCAGATTGTCATTCTGAACGAAGTGAAGAATCTAAAGCCTTGTCATGTCATTCTGAACGAAGTGAAGAATCTAAAGCCTTGGCCAGCTAACTAATAAATGATATTACTCAGCCCAATGAAAATTATGCCTAATCACAAGCCCCGGTTTTCAATCTTTAAAAAACTGCTGCATCGTCTTGACAATGCCTAGTATACCGAGAGCCACCCCAGCCAACACCCCCGCCACCAAAAACCATGGCTCGGTGTCCAGCCAATTGTCCAGCGCCCGGCCTCCGTAAAAGCCTAACAGCACAGTAATGGCCAGTTCGGTACCAATAGTAGTTGTTACTGCTAACGCTGTAAAAGCACCGTTTTTTTTGCTTTTGGGTTCCTCCAAGTTACCTCGCCCCGGAAACTGCGTGAAAATTGTCGCCTAGATTACAATCCATCACGCAATAGATTTCTACAAAAAAGGTGGTATTCCTTCAGTGGATTTTATTTTTTTAAATGCGCATCAATCATAATTATTTACATAAGCGGATGTTATTATTTAATTGTGACAAGATGTACTAACTAGAGCAACGCAAACTGCGCCTTTAGGTTCGCACGAGTTAGACTTCTCTGCGGCAAACCGTTTTTCCTTCTCCACTGTTCTTTAAACTTTATTTTTTCTGTGGGGAAACGGGGTCAGGCCCTTAACTTATTAACTTATTGCACGAACTTCGCAATAAGTTAATAAGTTAAGAGCCTGACCCCCGTCTCCCTACCAGCCGTTTAAACAGCCAAACACCTCGTATATTATCTTCAGCACAGCCCAGCAGGTAATGTCTGAGCGGTGAGCGGAGTGCAGTGAAAGTCGCACGCTCCGTTCTTGGAGGGGAAGGAGGTCGAAAGGCCTCTGACCTACTCAACAATTTGGCCTCTGAGTTAACAAAACAGTTTTCCACTCTCTTACCGGCATGTCCCATTTTTTTCTAGTTTTTTAGCTGTTTTTGAGAGGTTTTTGCAATTGAATCAATTATAGTTATGTATGTTAATGTAAATAACCATCGCAACTTACCTATTGGAATGCCTTAAATTCCACCCCATTCGCCGACTGACATTCCTCCCTAAAATAACCAGTTTGCTACCAAGGGAATTCAGTTCAGCTTCGTTAATACTTGCAGATATACGAGGTAATGTGATAGATGCTATTACTCGATTATCCCGATCAAAAATAGGTGCGGCAACGGCACTTAAGCCCGGGTGAAATTCTTCAAACTCAATGCAATAGCCTCGCTCACGGGTGGCGGCAAGGTCTTGCTCCAAATCGTCCAGGTTGGTAAGTGTACGGGGTGTGTACGCCTTAAGGGGTCTAGTATTAAGGATTTGTCTTCGCTGTTCGGGTTCAAGAAAAGAAAGCATGGCTTTGCCACTAGCTGAGCAGTGGATTGGTGCCCGACCACCGACTGGGGTTCTAATGTGGAAAAACTCCTCGGCTTCAAATTTGTCAATGTATACTACATCACACATACTGATTATAGCCAACAGGACTGATTTGTTCTCCTGTTGAACAAAATCTGCTATAAGCGGCTTGCTCCGAAGGCGTACATCCAAGTTTAATAGAAGCCGACTACTAAATTCAAATATTTTTGTAGTAATAGAAAACTTTTGGCTTAACCGATCTTGTTCAACCAAACCGGTTTGTTTGAGTGTATTCACCAACCGGGCTACGGTAGATTTCTTCATCTGGCTTTTCCGTGCCAGCTCACTTATTCCGATTTGATATTCCTTGCTAATAATGTCCAAAATTCTGTAAGCTTTTAAAACGGTTTTGGATATATCTTTATCCGGCATTTTTTATCCCTTTCCAGCTTTCCTTAACCAATATTCTTGGAAAGCCATTTATATCAATCTTTTCCAGTGCATCCTGCGAGATTCTGCCTATGTCGAAAAAGTATTTACTGGAAGGTTTAGCAGAAAATCTATCCCACTTTAGTCACTACACCATCAACCGCTGCTGAAATATCTAGGTCAGTTGCCATAAACTCCAGGAAGTATAAAAAAGTCTCTTTCCGAAAAACCAAACCGAAAATCTTTCACATTTATTAATAATTAATTCTTTACATGGTGCTTCCTCCGCGGGTGCCCTCTGGCGAAAAACCATATTTACCTGTCATTACACATTGTTCAGCTTTATTATTAGACATCATACAAATAGTCTTCTGTTACGTCAAGTGCAAATACCAGGTGTTTGCCAGTAGCTTCAACGTTTACAGCCACGGCTATATTGGAACCTTTTGGGTAGGCTTGTCCCCAGTCCTTAATAAAATCTCGCATGTTTTGTGACATCTTCTCAGAAATATTTCAGGGTGACATTATCACAGAATGAACAGATAACTACTGTTGATTCCACTGCAAAACCCTCTACTCTGCTCAAAAAATCGAGTAAAAGCCAGTAATAAGTGCTCCTTTTATGGCCTGAAGTGGGGGCTAAAATCAGACAGTTGATCTAAAAAAAGCTTTTTGCAGCAGAATCACTGTTAAATATATTGACTATTTTAAATTATTTAACTATAATGCATTTGAATAAATGGTTAGCTGTTCCGATTATCGGAACAATTTCCACTTAACTATAAAATAGACTAACGGAGTTTGATGAATGGAGGCAGGATCGCGTGGAGCAGGACCTTTGACGCTGTAACCATCTTGAAGTAACATTGTTATTTCAGGGGGTGGGTTTGTTGAAATTCGGTGCCTTAGTTAAAGAAAAGCGGGGGAAGGGGGTAAAGTTGACAAGCATGCGCTTATAAGAAGTTATTTTTGACAAGACGGTGGTCTGTATACAATAATAATCTAAGGAGGAATTGTCATGGCTTTTAGCGATTTGCGGGAATGGCTTAGCTTTCTCGAAAACAAATCCCAATTGCACAGAATTAATGCCCCAGTACACTGGGACGAAGAATTGGGTGCGGTAACCAGAAAAGCGCTTGACCAAAAGCTCCCTGCCCTTTTATTTGAGAACATAAAGGATCACCAGGATACTGATTGTCGGAGGGTGTTCGTAAGTTCCCTAAGTAATTATGACCGGGTAGCATGGATGCTAGGGTTGACCGAGGGGACTTCTGCCCGGGAAATCATCCAAACTGTCCGGGAAAGGTCTAAAAACCCAATTAAGCCTTTAAGGGTTGAAGAAGGCCCGGTAAAGGAAAATATAAAGCTGGGAAAAGATATAGATTTACTTAAACTCCCGATCCCCAAGTGGAATCCGTTGGACGCAGGTAGGTACTTGATGACTTTCGGCGGAGTGGTAACTAAGGACCCCGATACAGGCATACACAACGTAGGCCTTTATAGGTGTCAGGTCATTGATGAAAATACCCTTGGCATACTTATGCACCCTGACAAACACCATGGAAGGCATTTTGCAAAATATGCTGAAAGAAACGAACCGATGCCGGTGGCACTAGTACTTGGATGGGATCAAGTACTACCATTTTGTGCAGCTGCCCCATATTCTCACCAGGTCAGCGAGTATGACATGATGGGTGCTTTTAGGCAGCGTCCTGTCGAACTTATACGATGTGAAACCATTGATCTGGAGGTTCCAGCTAGCGCTGAAATAGTAATTGAGGGATTTATTAGTACAGATCCTTCAGATTTCGTAATGGAAGGTCCATTCGGAGAATTCACCGGGTACTATGCTGGCGAAAAGGGTCTCAAACCGTCAATAAAGGTAAGTTGCATAACTTACCGCAATAATCCTATTTTTCAAGGCACTTTAGAGGGCAAACCTATTGTAGAAGATAATGTCGTAGAGTCCGTCAACTTGTCTGCTTATGCTTGGAACACTTTGGACGCCATGGGCATCCCTGACGTCACCGACGTGTATTGTCCTCTGGCTACTGGTTTTGGCACTAATATTCGGGTTCAAATTAAAAAGGGGTTCCAGGGTCATGCTAAACAAGTTGCTGCGGGGTTGTTCGCTGTTCAAGCCGGCTGTTTTAAAAATGTAATTGTAGTTGAAGAAGACATTGATATTCATGATCCAATTCAAGTGGAATGGGCTTTTGCCTATAGGGTTGACGCTAAGGAAGATGGTATAGTCATTTTCCCTGGTTTCCCCGGATCGGGTTTAGATCCGAGTACGCCCCCCGACATAAAGGACCCGCATGTACATGGACGAGCTAGATGGAACCGATTGTTAATTGATGCGACCCGTGATTGGCGCTTTGTACCAAGAGAACAATGGGCCGGTCACCGCTATCCTCCTGTTGTTTGGTACAGTGACGAAATGGATCAGCTTACTGCAAAACGCTGGAACGAGTATGGTTTTAAACAGAAAAATGAAAAGAGTTAATTTCAGGTAAGAGTAGTATTAGGGCAAACGGATGGGCGAAATCATTCAGTTGGGGCGCTTCTAGCTCATCTTCGGCTTGGCTACTTCACCAATCTTGTCGTCTGGGGCTTGGTAAGGTAGATCCCGACCTATTTGGAACAGGTCAAACACTTGAACCTTAAACAGACGGATCTGCTCGCATTTCATCCTGGCGGTCATCAGCTTCGTCAGCTTGTCTTCAGGTGCAGAAGCGCCGTCATAACCGGTCATCTTGTTGGGCTGCGCTTATGGCTTCCAAATAGTCAACAGACCGATTACGACTAATTCGCTGCTCTACACGCTGACACCAAAGGGGGAAATCGGCAAGGTCGAAGGGTTCATGCAGGGCATAAGCCAAGTTGTCTCGTTCTTCGTTCTTTCGCTATGGGGTATGATGCACTTGTCGGGCGTCCAGTTCTCTGGCGCATTCGACTTAATGTTAAGGGACTGTCATTCTAAACGAAGTGAAGGATCTTAGATTCTTCACTTCGTTTAGAATAACAAATAACTGTAAATTTTCATTCTCTGCTGATGCCGTGCGGCGGCATGGGGGTATACTTAGGTATGCATTTTGAGGAGGGTTTGGAATCTTATTTTATCAGTACCGGTTTCATTGATTTATTGCCACTGGCACTAAAATTAGCCAGTCAGGCAGACTTATGGGATCCATTTTAAACCGAAAAAAGGTTTTTTTAAACGAATTTACCGTACGTGTTGTTCCGTCTTTTTTGAAAAACTTTAACTCGACGGGTATGATAGTCACCTGCAGTAAAGATTTAAGTTTTCGTTTGGCTAGCATTTGCCTGACATCTCGCTCTAATGTCTCTCTTTGTTGCGCGATTTTTTGTCGGTAGCTAAAATTTCATTTTTCTCTGTGACCCAAGCTACAGCTTTTGGCACGAGGCGATGTCCTCAAAATCGGGCAACATCAAAGGAGAATATAAACCGTCGGTTATCTATTCGGCCCTCTCGCGTGTAAAAGAACTGCTTAATGTGTGATTAGTCAGAATAGTTAATAGATTGTCGAATGCTGCTAATTGTAATTTACCTAAAGGCACAGGATGGATAACGTAGGAGGTAGTTTTTGTCAAGAGAGAGGTAACGTTGATAGTAAATGGGCGAGAATGCCACGCAGAGATTCAAGAGCACTGGAGACCCTGCTGGAAGTGCTGCGCGACTGTCTTGGACTGACGGGAAACGAAAAAAAGCTGCAACCTGGAAGACTGCGGGGAGGTCGTGGTCTATCTCGACCGGTTGCAAAGCTTGATTTCGCTGCATAAACCCTATTTTCTATAAATCATCTACAATATATAGCCATCAGAAATTCTACTATAACTACGTATAGACAATAATAGCTTAAATTTAGACCTTTCGCAGTGAAATCAAAGCTTAAATTACATTATACATTAAAGAAAGAGGTGGTCTCCTTAGAATAGGCGCTTTAACCCAACGCGGGAGATAGAACGGAGCAAGGCGGCATTCCCAGCCCCGTGCAAGGCCGCCCGGCTTATCGCTGGGCCGGTGCACAGGGTAATGGGGACCATAGGAGTCAATGTCTGCCATGAGAATAGTTGCTTATATTACAACCAATCAAGTATATTGCGAAAGCGCTGATTTCAGTAGTGTACCCGTAATATAGGGGATCGGCTCGAACTTACAATAATCCATTCCATTTCTTAACTGGAATTAAAGTTGTCCTGTAGTTCTAAAAACAATTATACAGGGGGGTTAATAGTATGGTCAGGTCAAGGGGATTCTTATTGTCAGCGCTTTTTTTCGTGGCCTTGGTTTTGTTAATTGGAATTACCGGTTGCTCTAGTGAACAAGGTGCTTCCGACAAAGGAAACCAAGCATCCCAATCCGGGCAGAGCAATGAAACAAAGAGTGGTTCCGAAAAACAAAATTTTATGACAATTGGTACCGCGCCTCAAGGTGCTGGAATGTACAGCTTAGGGGTAGGAATGGCAAAAATTATCAGTGATAAAGCACCCGGTATAAAAGTAACCGCCCAACCCACGGGAGCCTCGGTAGAAAACATTAAAATGATCGGCAACGGTGAAGCCGAGATGGGATATGCCATAATTCCAACGGCTTACGAGGCGTTTCAGGGCAAAGGAACATTTGATAAGCCGTACCCTATGTTGCGCATGCTATTCGTGACGCAAGATGTCCCACACTATCTGGTAGTCAGGGAGGATTCAGGAATAAATTCCTGGCAGGACCTTAAAGGTAAAAAAATTGCGGCCTTTCCTGTGAGCAGTTCTAGTGCCAGGGATTTGTGGAACACGATAACCGCCAAATATGGGCTGCAAAACAGCGTGAATGCTGTGCCGGTTACTGATTTGAATAGCACGGTACAGCAGATTAAAGACGGTAATCTAGACGGTCTGTTCTATCCTCGGGGTTCAGCCACCACCGACCTTATGTCTTCCATAAAGGTGAAATGGATACCTGTGGACAAACAGCTTGCCGAAGAGGCAGTCAAGGAAAACCCTGCATTTGCATTTGCTACCCGGGTAGACCCATCAGGAGCACTTTTCCCGGAACAAAAGGACGATTTTGTAACTATTGGTAACTGCTCAAGCATAGTAATCGATGAAAAGATAGACGAAGAGACGGCCTACAAGATTGTTAAAGCAATCTTTGATAACCTTTCAGAACTTGAGGCCGTTCACCCCGACGGCAAGTGGATAACCCTTGAGAGAGCAACCTCTAGTAAGCTTATTCCATACCATCCAGGGGCAATAAAATATTTTAAAGAAAAGGGAGTATGGAAAGACTAAAAATTTCCTTTTTACATCAGGCTTTGGTGCAATCTAAACGAGGGGCCGAATTTGATATTGAAAATCTTTCTCACGGCCCCTCAAATCCTGTCTTGTATTGGGGGAGGTAAGTTAAATATGTACAGGGTTTTGGAAGGTAACATAAAAAAATTTACATTCTGGGTAGCCGTGATAGCATCATTGTTTCATTTAGCAATGGCCACAGGTTTCATTGACCTTATGCCGACCACATTTCGTTCGATTCACCTGGCCTTTGGTTTGGTGCTTGTCTTTATTCTTTACCCTTCCGGGAAGAAAGAGAAAAAATCAGGTAAAGTTCCTTTTTGGGATCTCGTTATGGTGATGGTTGGGTTAATAAGCAGTATATACCTAATCTGGTACTATGAAATTGGGCAGGATACCCTAGTTAACCGGATGGGTGATATTAACACTGTAGAAATCATACTTGCCGTGTTAACGGCATTGATCATACTGGAGGGTACCCGCAGGACCATAGGGTGGTCAATCCCCATAATTATTTTATGTTTTTTATTTTACTCGCTTTATGCCAATTACTTCCCCGGACCTTTAGCCGGCCGGGCGCTTTCCTGGGAACGGCTGCTTAGTTATCTTTACCTCTCGGGTAACGGTATTTATGGTGAAATTCTCGGTATTTCAGCCAGATATATTTTTATTTTCATATTATTCGCCACATTCTATCAGCAATCGGGCGCTGGCAAGTTGGTGATTGACCTGTGCATGGGGGGATTTGGTTCGGCCAGAGGGGGGCCAGCGAAGGTTTCTATCTGGGCCAGTGCTCTTTTTGGTTCGCTTTCAGGAAGCGCAGTTGCCAATGTTATGACTACCGGTTCTTTTACCATCCCGATGATGAAGAATTTAGGATATTCTCCCCGTTTCGCTGGTGCGGTAGAGGCTGCAGCCTCCACAGGGGGGATGTTTACGCCCCCGGTAATGGGAGCGGCTGCTTTTATCATGGCCGAGTATCTTGATGTTTCATATGGCACTGTTATTAAAGCTGCTTTTATACCGGCTTTTCTCTACTTTATTGCGCTTACTTTCGCTGTAGATATGGAGGCACAAAAATACGGCTTGAAAGGCATGCCACGGAATGAGTTACCAAGGGTTAAAGAATCCCTGCGCCAGGGTTACCTGTTTTTGATCCCTCTTATAGTATTAATGTACACTCTGGTGGGTTTAAATTATTCCGCTTCCAGGGCTGCTCTCCTATCTATTATAACCATCATTATTATCGCTGTATTTAAGAACAGGAAAGAGATAAACCTTAATAAATTCCTAAATATGTTGGAAGGTGGTGCACGCACAGCAATTGAAATTATTGTTACCTCTGCAGCCATATCAATATTAGCAGGGATTGTTCAGATAACGGGGCTTGGGGTTAACCTGACCGGTATACTCATTGAACTTTCCGGTGGCTCTCTACCGTTGCTCTTAATTATCACTGCAATTATCGCACTCATTTTGGGACTTGGACTTACACCTACAGTTATTTATATTACACTGGCCATCATGATTGCCCCAAGTTTGATTAAAATGGGTGTTATACCGATAGCTGCGCATATGTTCGTTTTTACCTATGGAATTATAGGCATGATTACACCCCCTGTAGCCATCAGTGCCTATGCTGCAGCAACCATTGCCAAGGGCAACCTTTTTGCCACAGGAATTACAGCTTTTCGCCTAGGATTCCCTGCTTTTATCATTCCCTTTATGTTTGTTTACGGACCTGAATTATTAATGGATGGTTCTGTTTCTGCAGTGATTTTAGCTATAATAAGCAGTGTGATAGGGATATGGGCTTTGGCAGGCGGGTTATCAGGATTTATGTTTGCGAAGGTTTATTGGTGGCAGAGAGTTCTCTTACTTGTAGCGGCTTTAACTCTGATTAGTACCGGTACGCTTACAGATTTATTAGGTGTTGCACTGCTATTAGTTGTACTTGTCACAAATCGATACTTTACTCCCAGAATAGCGGAAAAACAATCGCTATAGCTAACCGTTGTTGTCACTATTTCCATGACGGGAAAAGAGTGGTTTTTATTGACTATGCTTGCGGTAATAAGACAATATGGCTGGCGGAAGTTGATGAAAACAGCTGCCAACTAAAGCTCATGACTGAAACTCATGTGGTGATTTTAAAATTCTCTTCATCACCATCAGTCTGTTGTTTTTCGATATATTCTCTTATCATCTCATCAGTAACGGTGCCTACCGATGCGCAAAAATACCCACGGGCCCAAAGATGCTGACCCCAATACCGCTTCTTTAGATGAGGGAATTCTTTTTGTAGTAACCTTGATGAACGCCCCTTAAGGTACAGTACTATTTTTGATGAGATAGCTGCGGTGGGCACCCGAGCAAAAGGTGTATATGGTCGTTCCCTATACTACCTTTTATTATCGTTATACCCCTACTGAGGCAGCTCTGCCGGATTAATTCTCTTAGCCTAAGCGCTATTTCGTCTTTAAGAACATGATATCTATACTTTGTCACCCATACAAAATGGTACTTTATATCGAATATCGTATGGCTACCTTTTTGATATTCTGCCATATCACTCACCTCTTAGGTGAACGATATCCCTGCTCTCCGTAAAATAGTCGCTAAAGCTATTCGCCTAAAGGCGAAGGTTTTAGACCTGGCACTTGGAAAATAAAAAAAGAAGGCAGAAAAATAATAGGTGTTTTTTAGAGAAACATTTTTTTAGAGAAACAATAGTCAAATGATTATATGATGTAACTCTACCCCATTCTGGCCCAGGAGATCTTTGTTTGTACCGGCAATATAAAAAAAGAGGCCGGTATGTTTCCCTAAAAAATGAGAAAGCTCTGATAGTGGCTATTGTTATCAATTTGATTTAATCTAGTATTAATATTAAATCTGGAGGTTAAAATTGAACATTTCTAATTTAATTACCAATAATGCTTCTATACAACCCCACTACAAAGCTATTATATGCGGGGATGACGGAAGGGAGTTCACTTGGTCCGAGTTTGACAAAATCGTCAATAAAGTAAGTAATGCTCTGGTTAATATAGGGGTAAAAAAAGGCGATAGAGTGGCCATTTACCTGCCGAACTCACCCGAATATTTATTTGCTTACTTTGGAGCGGTAAAGATAGGAGCCTCGGTCACACCATTTAATATTTTATATAAAACTAGCGAAATATCTTACATCCTTAACAATTCCAGGGCCATGGTTTTAATCGGTTCGGCGACTGAAATTGAACAGAATTTAATGGGAGTAGCCAATCGGTTTCCGCAACTGGAAAAAATTATTACCGTTGGAGGCCAGGTTAATGACACTGTAGACTTTTACTCATTAGTTTCCGAAGCTTCGGAATATTATAATCTAGTGGAATGTGATTCCGAAGATATGGTTTCACTATTGTACACGTCGGGTACTACCGGGCAGCCCAAAGGGGCTATGCTCACCCATGGCAATTTTATGTCCATCGCTGATATAAGCGCGCAATTATTGCACATTAACGACCAGGACTTGTTTATGACAGCCGCCCCCTATTGCCATATATTTTTTGTGTTAGCCGTGCTCGGTCCTTTCTACGCCGGTGCGGGCATTATTACTATGCAGCGTTTTAACGCTGATTTAGCCCTGGATTTATTAACCCGCTATCAGGCTACCCATTTTGCCGGTGTTCCGACTATGTATATTTTTATGCTGAAGCAATACGATAGCAAGAAACATAATTTGCAAGCATGGCGATTTGCCCATTCCGCCGGAGCTTCAATGCCTGTTGGTCATATCAAGGAAATTGCGGATACGTTTGGTGTGGGCTTTTGCGAAACATATGGCGCGACTGAAACCAGTTCGACCATAACTTATAACAGGCTCGGGCATGGCAGGGTCGGATCAGTTGGACCGGCAGCCAACGGTGTCCAAGTTAAAGTAGTCGATAAGTTAAGCAACAATCTACCGGCAGAAGAGGTGGGTGAAATCCTGGTAAAAGGCCCTGGTATCTTTAAAGGCTACTGGGAAATGCCGGAGGCAACCAGGGATGCGTTTGACGGGGAGTGGTACCGTACCGGCGATTTAGGTCAATACGACCAGGACGGTTACTTTTATATCGTAGACCGCAAGAAAGATATGTTCGTATGCGGCGGTTACAATGTTTATCCCCGAGAAGTGGAAGAAGTTATTTACCAGCATCCCAAGGTAATGGAAGTAGCTGTATTGGGAATACAAGATCCTATCCGCGGTGAAGTACCGAAAGCTTATATCCGCTTAAAGGAAGGCGAAGAGATGACGACCGAGGAACTAATTGACTTTTGCAAGCAAAGAATGGCCTCGTATAAAGTGCCGCGCAACATAGAGTTTTTAAAAGAATTACCTAAAAACCCCACTGGTAAAATCTTAAAAAGAAAGTTAACAGAATAGAAACAAAATTTCAACCTAAATTAACACAGTGGAGGTGTAAAAATGGAAGTTAAGCGAATTATTGTTGCAATATCAGGAGCTACCGGGGCAATCTACGGCATCAGGCTTTTGGAGGCTTTACGGGAATGTCCGAAGGTGGAAATACACCTTCTCTTGAGCAGTTGGGCCGAAAAAACAATTGCACTGGAGACAAGCTTAACCGTTGATGCGGTACGTAAAATGGCCCACTTTTCCCACGACCATCGTGACGTTGGGGCACCGGTTGCCAGTGGTTCATTTCAAACAAGCGGCATGGCCGTTATTCCCTGCAGCATGAAAACACTTGCTTCGATTGCGCATGGCCTGGCCGAAAACCTCATTATCCGTGCCGCCGACGTGATGCTTAAGGAACGGAAGAAGCTAATTCTAGTTCCGCGGGAAACACCCTTAAGCGTTATCCATCTTGAAAACATGCTTGCGGCAACCAGGGCAGGGGCGTGCCTTGTCCCGCCTATGCCAGCATTTTATAATCACCCGGCTACCATTGATGATCTGGTCAATCATTTGGTTGGGCGGATACTGGACCAGTTTGGTTTGCCACATAACCTTGTTCGCCGGTGGTGTGAGGATAGGCCGGGAGAGCACC
This sequence comes from Desulfotomaculum sp., assembly GCA_016841675.1. Taxonomy (GTDB): domain Bacteria; phylum Bacillota; class Desulfotomaculia; order Desulfotomaculales; family Desulfallaceae; genus BRH-c8a. The sequence continues at coordinate 15,482 of JAENYQ010000005.1, read as the reverse complement.
GGCATAGTGTCATCCAATAAAGAGACATTTTAAAAAACATTATGCAATTACTATCCTTTATGGCGAAGCTCTGCTGAGATACCAACGCCACAACAAAGACAGATTGAAAAATCTTTACCAGTTAGCTGTTAGCTGTTAGCCACATATTACCCATCTTAATGGGCATCAGGGGCCTCGAAGCGCCCCTGATGTAGAATTGTTAATTTATATTTACTTGATTATTTGCCTGAGTTCTTTATAGTTACTTCAATATATTCATCCAGGCCCGACAGCCTTTTTCTGGCGGCAACTCCACCCATAATTAGGTTGGCCGGGTCCGACGCCCGTACAGCAGCGAGTTCTTCATCGGTAGGCTCTGAGGCCACTTTCAAGTCGGGGGATATTTTAAGTTCCCAGCCCACCAGGGATTTAATATCCTGGACATCCACCCCTGGATAGATGGTATCCAGGTACATTTCGCTGGTTGATGCATCAAACCTGAATAATGCCTTATCCGTAACCACTGCCGCAGGGCCGCTGCCCAAAAGGCCCGCCCTCTTTCTGGCATCCGGCGCCCCGTCCAGGAAGCCCGGGGTGGTAAGGTAATCCACCTTTTCTACAAAGCGCAAAGGCTCCAACCTGAGCATCACCACTACGCGACCAATATTGGATCCGATGTCGTTACCGCCACCACTGCCCGGCAAACGCACTTTAGGCGATTGATAGTCCTGGCTGCCAAAAATAGCGGTGGTATTAAGGTTACCGTATTTGTCCACCTGGGCGGCGCCAAGCACACCCACGTCATAGTAACCGCACTGCATGTCGCTGAATACCCGCCACTCGGAAGTAAGGCAAAGTGCCCCGTCGGCGGCTGAGGAATCACCAACGTTAAAATCAACCCTGTATTTTTGCGGTCCAATGCAGCCGGATTCATAGACTATATTCAGGTTAGGAGCGTGAAAACGCTTGGCGGTTATGCCGGCTACCAAGGGTATACCTATTCCCACAAACGCCACTTCCCAGTCCCTAAATTCTTTAGCGGTCATTATGGCCATTAATTCAGAAGCCGTGTATTTTTGATTGCCCATCTTGATCCTCCTTAACCCGGGATACGGTTGAAATGGCGTTCCATGGTCATCAAATTCTGCAGCCGACTCCAGCCCACTTTGGCACAGTAAGCGGCATGGTCTTCGGATTCGAAAACATAACGGTCCAGCCAGCTCAAAAACTGCTCCCTGTCCTTGGCTGCCTCGTGGTAATCGCCACAGAACAGCACATCGTAGGCATAATAGCCATAACAGGATTGCGGGTGGCAGCCATAAGGTACCTGCACAACAGCGTCCACGCAATAAAAGGGGATGGCAGTCATGTTGCCCTGGCGCCTAATTTCATCTGTGGCTACAATTTCCTCACAGGTAATTATAGTATGTTTGGCGGCCCGGGCCTTGTTTTCATCGTTGCCGGTAAAACCCCATACCTGAGCGTTGCCCATGGCGTCCGCCCGCTGCACGTGAATAACCGCAACGTCCGGGTGAGCAGCCGGCACCAGGGCCACCGGTTCCCCTGCATAAGGATCGTTGATGACTTTAATCCGCTGGTTATACTTTAAGATGTCAGTACCCAGCATAGATTTGGTGGCCATAAACGGGATGTTCAGGCTGCCGGCCAGGTAGCGCATGCTGATTCCCGCATTGGACCAGTCTTCCAGTTCGAATTTAGCGGGAATCCCCTTTTCCACCGACCGTCTGATATTAGGCGCTAAACCGATGGCTCCGTAACCTAAGTAGGCACCTTCCCATCGTTTAACCGCGCCGGCTCCCACCAGTAAATCCATCATATCTGTTTTACTGTCGTCGATAACCGTTAGGTTTTTAATACCCTGCCTGATTATTTCATGCACGGCAGCAACGCAGTCCCTGCCTATAAAACCGCCGAAAGTGATACTGCAGTCGTCTTTAACATACTTCCCTATGGCATCTTTTAATGTCATCTGCTTGTTTGCATTATTATTGCCATTCAAAACCAGTTCCTCCCCTAATGATGAGCTTTCGGCTATCACACGAATTAAACTAATTCCTTTACGGGTTCATCATTGCAATTAAAAGCTGCTATTCTCATCCCCACCTCCCCAGAATTTGTTCGGTACGCCGCCAAGTCGAACCGAAGCAGCCTGCGCGCATTCTTTTAACAAATCAAGAAACCCAAGTAAAACATTCTCGTTCAGCCTAGCATAGGGCCCAAATATGTTGAGTGACGCTACTACATCTCCCTGCCTGTTCCATATGGGAACCGATAAACTGGCTCCACCCTTAATCCTTTCCCCGTAGCTGACAGCCCACCCCCGCTGTTTTATCTCACTTAGTTCTTTGAGCAACAAGCCTTGATCGGTGACTTTAAAACCGTGGCTTGTCTTCTCATGACTCAGGACATCGGTTACTTCTTCCCTAGTCATATAAGCCAGAAATATTTTACCAGGCGAACCGGTATACGCATTTATCGGCACCACTGTTCCTACGCCCACAGCAAATTTCAACGGGTGCTCGCTTACTATTTCGGACACACAAATTCGGTATTGCCCTTTTTTTATGTACAGCGTAACTGTCTCGCTAGTTAACTTCCATAGCTTCTCCATGAAGGGATAGGCGTTTTGTACTAACCCCTGACTCCTTTCCAAACCGGAGTGAAACAATCCAATCAAGCCCCAATGTAGATAATATTTCCCATTCTCAGCATTTTTGAGAACAAAATCTTTTTTTTGCAGTGTGCCAAGCAACCTGTAAACAGTTGTCTTATTGAGGTTTAGCCCGTTGCTGATTTCCGTTAAAGTTTTTTCCCCTTCCCCAAGGCTGACTAGAATATCGGCGGCCCGCTCCACTGCCCGTACGCCTGAAGCAGATTTACCTTCCGTTGAAGAGTCAAAGTCCCCCAAAAGCATCGCCCCCTTGTCTGTTTCGTTAAATGAAACTGTCTTTTCATAATAGTTACTTATTACATTAAACGCAAATCTTGATTATCCTTTTTATGTTGTATTTTTATTTAAAGAAATTCAATGTTGTTGGGATATGTAGTGGATTTAAAATTTGACAGCACTAAAATGATTGATTTTACTTTGAATTAAGACTAAATTAAGAGCAATATAGAACCCGCACAAAAAAACAGGTACACCATACATTCAACTAAGTTACCCGCTGGATAATAGCGGCACAAAAACTCACAAATGCAATAGTTTTAGAAACTCCTGCCACCATATATGGACGGAGCAATATATGTTATGATTGATGATAAATAAAACCTGAGTTTCGTGCAATGAATATTGGAGGCGGTTTAATGCGAGTTCAAGACATCATGATTAAAAGCGAATTGACGCTAAAAATTGACGACGATGCGCTTAAAGCGTGGGATATAATTATAAACTCCAAACTACCCGGTGTTCCGGTAACCGACCAGGATGACAATGTAGTAGGCATCGTCTCCAGAGATGAAATAGTTTTCGCCGGCCCCCAGGCACTCTCAGGTAATGTATCCGTTCAATCCATCATGCGCAGTGACGTCCTGGTGTTAAGAGAAAATACCCCTGTGTCCGACTCCTGGACCATGCCGGACAACATATTTCCCGTAGTTAACGATAAGGGGCATCCCATTGGCGTCTTGGATCGGTCAGACGTAGGACAGGCCATGTTCAGAGAAGCCAGCCGTATGTTTCAAAAGATCGATACCATTATGGACGCGGCGCATAACGGCATAGTCGCCATTGATGAAAACGGCATTGTCACCATGTTCAACCATGCGGCGGAAAAAATTACCCGCCGGGGAAAAAGCGAGGCCATGGGTCGCCACCTCTCTGAAGTAATCGTTCCCCAAGGTCTGCTGGACGTGCTCAGGGAAGGCCAGTACCAATCGCATTTAAAATTTACCGTCGATTTCACTTCAGGCACCCACACATACCTGACCAACCGCACCCCTATTGAGGAAAATAACAAGGTTGTGGGCGCCATCGGCGTATTCCAGGATATTTCCGAATTCGAGTTCATCTCCGAAGAACTTAGCTCGGTAAAACAATTAAATAAAGAATTGGAGACCATTATTGAATCTTCGTATGACGGAATTTTAATCACCGACTGCAGCGGTAAAATAATTCGCGCCAACCGGGCCAACGAAAGAATTACCGGCATACCACGGGATGCTCTGCAGAACATGACTATTCAGGATCTGGTTGACAAACATGTATATACTAATTCGGTTGTGGAGAACGTGATCGAAAAAGGAGAAGCAGTAACCGTATCGGAGCAAACGGCTGACAGCAATGACCTGCTAATCACTGGCAGCCCGGTTATTAACCAACAAGGTGAGATAGTGCGGGTGGTAATTAACATCCGCGATATGACTGACTTGAACAACCTAAAAAACCAGCTTGAAGCAAGTCTGGCCCTTAGCGAAAGATACCATGGTGAACTAACCCAGCTGCGTAGCAGGTTCATGGATCAGGACGGCGTGGTGGTTAAATCTACAATTATGAAAACAGTTATGGGCGTAGCTCTACGTCTGAGCCAGGTAGACTCTTCGGTGCTCCTTCTGGGCGAGTCGGGAGTAGGCAAGGAAGTAGTGGCCAAGACCATTCACCGGCAGAGCAAGCGGCGCGAAGAGCCGTTTATCACGATTAACTGTGGCGCCATACCCGAGAATTTGCTGGAGTCGGAGTTATTTGGCTACGACAAAGGCGCCTTTACCGGTGCCAACAAGGAAGGAAAACCAGGTATGTTTGAGCTTGCCGATAACGGCACCCTGTTCCTGGACGAAGTGGGTGACCTGCCCCCATCATTCCAGGTCAAATTACTGCGGGCCATTCAGGAAAAAGAAATTACCCGGGTGGGCGGAATAAAGCCCCGCTCCATAAATGTGCGTTTTATCGCGGCTACCAATAAGAGACTAAAAGAGTTGGTCGAGCAGGGTAAGTTTCGCGAGGATCTGTATTTCAGGCTGAACGTGGTACCGATCAGGGTGCCGCCGCTAAGGGAAAGAAAGGACGATATCATACCTCTGGTGTATTTTTTTAAAAAACATTTTGAACAAGTCTACGAATTGGAAAAAGATTTTTCATCCAAGACATATCAAGCCCTGCAGCATTACTCCTGGCCCGGCAACGTGAGGGAAATAAAAAATGTGGTGGAACGGCTGCTGGTTACTACTTCCGCTAAAGTTATAGACATCGCCGAAATACCCAATGATATTGCCCCCCAACCGCAGCCGGATTACAGCGAGGTAACCGTTAACGGCATTATGCCCCTGAAAAAAGCACAGCTCCTGCTGGAACGCCAACTAATCGGCTCCGCCATTAAACAATTGGGCAGCACATATAAAGCAGCCAAAGCTCTGCACGTAGACCAGTCCACCATTGTGAGGAAAATGAATCGCATCAAACAAGAAGGGTACGAGATATAAAAAGGGGGTCAAAAGGGGGTCAGGCTCTTAACTTATTAACTTATTGGCAAAATTCAGCCAATAAGTTAATAAGTTAAGAGCCTGACCCCCTAAACAGCTAGTGCATACATCATGAAGTATAATGTATGCACTAGCTGTTAAATTAAATCAAAACTTTCAAACGTTGATTATAGAATAGCTGTTATGAACGCACCGGCCGCTACCGCAGTACCGATAACCCCAGCTACGTTGGGACCCATAGCGTGCATCATCAGGTAGTTTTGCGGGTTGGCTTGCGTACCCATATTGTGTACCACCCGAGCCGCCATGGGAACTGCGGATACACCAGCGGCCCCGATTAGCGGATTCACTTTGTTCTTGATGAACAGGTTCATGAATTTGGCAAGTAAAACACCGCTGGCGGTGGCGAAAGCGAAAGCCACAACACCCATGCCAAATATGCCGATGGTTTTCACTGTTAAGAAAGTCGCTGCACTCATGGTGGAGCCAACGGCAACACCCAATATAATGGTCACGATGTTCATAAGTTCATTGCGACTGGTATTAGTTAACCTTTCTACCACGCCGCTCTCCATGAACAGGTTGCCCAGCATAAACATGGCAATCAAAGGTGCAGACTTGGGAACCAGCAGCATGATGATAATGGAAGTTGCAACAGGGAATACTATTTTTTCTGTCTTGCTGACAACTCTCATTTGCGTCATCACCATGGCCCGCTCCTTGGCTGAGGTAAGCGCTTTGGCAATAGGCGGAATAATTATAGGCACCAGTGCCATATAAGAATATGCGGCCACTGATACAGCACCCATCATGTGCGGGGCCAAATTGGCCGACAAGAATATTGAAGTAGGCCCGTCCGCACCACCGATAATACCAATAGTGGCTGCTTCGTTAATGGTAAAGCCCATTAACAGCGCCCCCAGGAAAGCGCCGTAGACCCCAACTTGGGCCGCCGCTCCCAACAGTAACGTTTTGGGGTTGGCGATTAGCGGACCAAAGTCTGTCATCGCCCCCAAACCTAGAAAAATTAGAGGTGGTATTAATTCAGTTTCAATGCCGTAATGATAGAAAATATAAAACAGCCCGCCCTCATCCGTAAGGCCAGTCAGTGGAAAGTTGGCCGCGAATATCCCAAACCCGATGGGTAACAGGAGTAGCGGTTCAACTCCCTTTTTGATGGCTAGGTAAAAGAGGACAAAGGCGATTACCCACATCCCAACGTTGCCGGGAGTCAGGCTGAATATTCCAATGCTAAAAAAGATTTCTAATAGCTGTTCCATACCCATGCTCCTTTTATGTTTTTAAAGTAGCTACTTGTCTTTTAATTAAGTCTTGGTAAGAGGGGTTTGATGTTTAATACATGCCGATAACAACACCCCTCTGTAATTGGGTGAGAGAACAAGCTACTACTTCAGTGCTACCAGTACGGTTTCCGTGCTGACCACATCACCGATACCGATGTTTACCTCGGCCACTTCCCCATCCGACGGCGCATAGACTTTAATTTGCATTTTCATGGCTTCCAGGGTTACCACTACATCATTCTTCTTAACTTCGGCGCCTACTTTTACATCCACCGAAAGAACTTTACCTACCATGGGAGAGCAAATTTGCACCATTACTATACAACCTCCTAACTAGTTGCTTTTGATTTTTCCTGGTTTTTTTTATCCATACTTGAAACGACCGAACTGGTGATTTGCACTGAAATCTGTAGTATTATAAGCACCGCAAAAACAGATAATACTCCTGAGATGGCCACCGTTGAAGCTGTACCCCAGTCAACCATTTTATTAACCTCCTACCTAATTAGCACCGGCAACCGCCCAGCCGGGCACGGGGATAATAACCCCCGTCCACAAGGCTGCACCCGACCGTTAAGCGGCAACCAGCTTCAATTCTTGCCTGCATTACTATGTTACTGCACAGGTAGTCAAAAATTCAGAATGTCCCGCGATTGGATAGTCGATAAACCGCCGATTCTCTAATTCTGACTTTCTGACTCCTGACTTGTGAGTAGTTACATATTGATATTGGAGAATTTTCTCCAGGGCCTGACCACGGTTTTGTTCTCCAGCAAGTCGAGGCTGGCGCAGATTTTTTTCCTTGTTTCCGAAGGCAGGATAATGTCATCTATATAACCGCGCTCACCGGCATGGTAGGGATTCTCGTAAAGGTCGCTGTATTCCTTGATCCTTTGGGCCTTAACTTCGTCCGGGTTCTCGGCGTTCCTGATTTCTTTGGCGAAAATTACACTGGCGGCGGTTTCAGCCCCCACGATGGTGATGGTGGCCTCGGGCCAGGCGTATACTATATCCGCGCCGGTACCTTTGCAGCACATACCAAGGTAAGCGCCGGCAAAAGATTTGCGCATAATGACCGTGATTTTAGGCACAGTGGCGTCGATATAGGCGAAAAGCATCTTGGCGCCGTGTCTAAGAATGCCCTTCCAATCTTGATCGGGGCCGATCATGTAAGCCGGTGTGTCGTGCAAGTTGACCAGCGGAATGTTGAACAGGTCACAGAACCGAACAAATCTGGACACTTTGTCCGCGGCGTCGCAATCGATAACCCCGCCGATCCAGTTGGGCTGGCTAGCCACAATACCGGTGCTGCGTCCGTTGAAACGGGCGAAGCCGATGATTACGTTTTTGGCAAAGTCGGGCATAATTTCAAGGAACACGCCGTTGTCTACCAGTTTTTCAATAACTTCGTGCATATCGTAGGGATACATAGTTTGTTCGGGGATCATGCCGTCCAATTCCGGTACCATGCGCATGCCATCGTCTCCGGTGTCGACCCGGGCCGGCTTTTCCTTGTTGTTTTGGGGCAGGTAGGACAGCAGTTCCTTGGCTCTGTCCAGGCAGTCCTTGTCGTCTCCGGCAACAATATGGGTGCAGCCTGACTTGACGGCATGCGCTTGTACGCCGCATAGTGTTTCCAGGTCAATTTCTATGCCTAACTGAGCTTTAACGAAGGCCGGGCCGGCGATGCCCATGTAGCCGTGATTGCGACTCTGGATAACAAAGTCCTGCATCACCGGGTGATAGGCCTGTCCGCCCAAGCATGGCCCTAAAAGCAGCGCGATTTGGGGGATAATCCCCGAAGCCAGGTTCTGTGAATTAAACAGCCAGGCGTAGGCTTCCAGGGTATCGATACCTTCCTGCAGTCTAGCGCCGCCGGAATCGTTCAAGCCGATAAAGGGAATGCCCATATCCTTGGCTTTGTCGATGGCATTGGCAAACTTCTTGCCGTGGTATTCACCGAAAGTACCGGCCATGGCGGTGTAGTCCTCGGCGCCCACCATAACCATCCTGCCGTTAACCTTACCATAACCGCATACAACCCCTTCAGCGGGAACATTCTTTTTCTCCATGCCGAAATTGGTGATGCGGTGTTTTACAAAAGTGCCGATTTCGGTAAAAGTACCGGGATCAAAAAAGTAATCTACCCTTTCACGGGCTGTAAGTTTACCTTCTTTATGCTGTTTGGCAACGGCTTTTTCGCCGCCCATTTGGTAAATTGTTTCTCTTCTGCTCTTAAGTTCTTCGTATTTCTTACTCATACTGAACCTCCCTAAATGTTTCACTTTTTTAAATGCTGTTGGAATAGCGCGACAATAAGCACTTGATCAAAGAATGTCCGGACTTACTAACCTTATTCCTCCCCTGCCAATTTATAAATTATAAGAGCACAAGCCCATCAAATTAGGGCTCGACTATCATACCACACTTTATATCGCAATAAACATGCCAGCAGCCCAAGGATTGCAGCGCGACCAACAGCAAATCGCGTCCAAGCTGTTTAAAATAGTGATTTTCATCCTATACAAAAAATACTAAAATAGAAAAACAGCTCTGTTTGGAGTAAAATTGTTATGCATTAATGCATTATCGATGCATTAATGCAAGGTGTCTGCACAAATACGTTGACATCACTACTTTACAGCGATGCGTTTATGCATTGCTAGGCACATAGTAATTATTTTCAGTATAGGATGGGGTACCTTCTTATGTCTGCTACCAGCCATGCACCTGGTTAGCAAAAAAAGGGGACAGGCATCTTTTTTCAAAAACCGAAAAAAGCAGCCTGTCCCCTTTTTGGCATACTTTTACTAACAATTAATTAAATAACCTTCGGCCTTAGCGGTTAGGCGAATAACCAAGTTCAATGTTGGCGATAATCTGTTGATGCATGTTGGAGGTTCCTTCTAGGGTTTCAAACTGTTTAGCATCGCGGAGCCATCTGCCACAAGGATATTCAGTAGAATATCCATATGAACCGTAAATTTTCATTGCTAAGTTGGCACCATGAACAGCTGCATTACAACCTGCTAATTTAGCAATAGAAGTTGCCTGCTGACTGGGTAATTTATTATCTTTTAACCATGCAGCGCGATAAACGAGATTTTTAGCTGCCTCATCTTCTAATATCATTTCAGCAATCTGAGCTTGAATCATTTGATGTTTACCAATTGGTTTGCCAAACTGGGTACGTTCATTAGCATATTGAACAGAACCATCCAGGCAGGCCCTGGAAAGAGCTGCCGAACCAGTGGCACAACCCATGCGTGTATTATTAAGTTGCCACATGCAAATCATGAAGCCTTTATTTAATGGGCCTAAAAGATTCTCTTTAGGAACCACTGCATTTTCGAAAATCAGTTCGGAAGTCGGAGCAGGCCACATACCGACTTTCTCGAGAATTGGAACTCTCGTAACGCCGGGGGTATTGTTATAGTCAATTACGAAACAGGAGATCCCTTTGGCACCGGCGCCTTTTTCGGTGACAGCATAGAGTAATCCAACATCGGAAGTGTGTCCTCCGGATATCCACATCTTACTGCCATTGATCAACCAGTGGTCACCCTTATCGGCTGCAAACGTCTTCATACTAGCTACATCGGAACCCGCATTAGCTTCGGTGATCGCAAAGCTACCTACCGATGACCCATCTAATAGTCCAGGGATATATTTCTGCTTTAGTTCTTCAGTACCATATTCATTAATGGTCATCGCTGGACCCCAGTTGTTACCACTGATCGAAAGTCTCCAGGAAGTATGAACCTTGGCTATTTCATACAGTGCTATAACGCCTTCCATCCAACCCATGCCATTTCCGCCGTATTCCTCGGGAATGCTCCAACCCAACAGGTCCAACTCACCCATTTTAGTTAATATCTCTCTGCGATAGTGATGGTTTTTTTCATCTTCTTCAACAAAAGGAGCAATTTCCTTTTCTGCAAAATTGCGAGCCATATCCTGTACCATTGCTTGTTCTTCTGTTAAACCAAAATCCATGCTCTAATTCCCTCCTAATTTTTTAAATACTTTTTAAATACTATTAATGTAAATGGTGCAAATGGTGTGAAAACCACCACAAACAGTTTGATTTATTTACATTGCAAAAGCTGTGCCATATTCATATTTAAAATGTATCCGCATCATTTATTAGTTAATTGTTTTATCCAACTCTACAATTAGTTTCACCTTAGGATTATACCACAAGGAGGTATGCCTGTACATTCTCCAGATATTTTCTCTAAATGCTGGCTTGCCCAACATCATCGTTGAACTATTCTAAACCATATTAAAGACCGCCGTTCATAGACCGAACTCCCGGGGCCTGCGGTCGGATAGCTTAAAAGCATGCCTGACGGCCTGCACTATCCGGCCGCAGGCCATACCGTCGCCGTACGGGTTGACAGCCTCAGCCATGGCCCGGTAGTAAGCTTCGTCGTTAAGCAGGCGCTCGGTCTCAGTACGTACAGCGGTATAATCGGTGCCCACCAGGCGCACTGTGCCGGCATCCACAGCCTCAGGGCGCTCAGTGGTGTTGCGCAGCACCAACACCGGCTTACCAAGAGAGGGCGCTTCTTCCTGCATGCCCCCGGAATCAGTAAGCACCAGATGACAGCGGGACATCAGGTTAACAAATGGCTCATAGTCCATTGGCTCCAGCAAATGCACCCGATCCGAACCGCCCAATACATCATCTACCACCCGACGCACTACCGGATTCTTATGCACCGGGAAAATCACCCGCACGTCGGAAAATTGCTCCAAGATATCCCTCAGGGCCAGATAAATTTCCCGCATTGGATTACCCAGGTTCTCCCGGCGGTGAGTGGTTACCAACAACACCCGGTGCCGGTTAAAATCCATCTGGTCCAGCAGCGGGTCGCTAAACTGGTATTTTTTGCGCACTGTGGTCAGCAGGGCATCAATTACGGTGTTGCCGGTAACAAAGATATGTTCGGAATCCACCCCTTCCCGCAGCAGATTAGCCCGGGCGCCTGTAGTAGGGGCAAAATGCCACTGGGCCAAGCCCCCGGTTAAGCGGCGGTTCATTTCCTCGGGAAACGGGGAGTACCTGTTGCCGGTGCGCAGCCCCGCCTCTACGTGTCCTACCGGTATTTGCATATAATAGGAGGCCAGCGAGGCTGCGAAGGTGGTGGTAGTGTCACCGTGCACCAGCACCAAGTCCGGCTTTTCCTTTTCCAGCACGGGCTTCAGACCAACCAGGGCGCGGGCGGTGATATCAAACAGGGTTTGCCCCGCCCGCATAATGTCCAAGTCATGCTCGGGTCGGATGTTAAACAACTGCAGCACCTGGTCCAGCATCTCCCGATGCTGGGCGGTCACCGCCACCCGACAGTCCAGGGCGTCATCCTGTTGTAAAAGTTTTACCAAGGGAGCCATCTTAATGGCCTCGGGCCTGGTGCCGAACACAACTAAAACCTTCATAAAAACAAAACACCCCCGGGGGTTATAATTTAAACCAAACTATATTAACTGCATATTGTTATAGGAGCACTCGCAAGGGGTGCCCCTACAATTCGGATGATGTCGTGGTTATGGTTGGGGCACCAGGTACCCTTTTTGGATCAGCTTTTCGATGTGCTCTTCCAAAGCTTTATCGATATTCACCCCGTAGTGTTCTTCCAGCACGAACATCATGGAAACGGCGGTCTGGGCCACGTCCAGCAATTCTCTGGTAATCCGGTCCAGCGTTTCCCCCTCGTTAAATTCGCAGCGCTCTCCACTCATGCCCCGCAGTTTGCCAATGGCCTGAGCTAGTTCACCGGCCTCCTCCATTAGTTTAAGAGCGGTGGATTCCATAGTGGGAGTGAGGTTATTCAGCCTGGGCAGAGCCACAATTTTTTTTTGCACCGATTATCACCGTCTTCCTAAAGGGGGTCAGGCATTAATTCAGTAGTCAGTAGTCAGTAGTCAGAATTCTAAATGCCATAAGCCGTTAGAGCTCATACTTTTCGAAAGGCTTAAAAAAACGATAAAAACCGCAAACACGAACACGTCTTCTACCATACCAGTAAGTTTTTAATAGAAAGGGGATACACCCCTGATTGTTGGACAGGCTTTTGGGTCAAGGAATGTCCCAATATATGTTTTCGTCTTTTATCTTATTCTGACTACTGACTACTGACTTTTGACTCCTGTGTCGGCAACTTGCAACAAAATCAACTTTCAACACCTGGCACCAAAGGGGATTAGTTCGATGCCTGCTTCTTCCAGCATGGCCAGGGCCAGCGGGTCCGGGTAGTTACCCTGGTAGACCACTTTTTTAATCCGGGCGTTGGCCATCATTTTAGCGCACAGCACGCAGGGTTGGTGCGTGACGTAAAAAGTGCCCCCGGCAATGGTAATACCATGTACCGCAGCCTGCAGGATAGCGTTTTGTTCAGCGTGCAGACCGCGGCACAGTTCGTGCCGTTCTCCGGAGGGAACACCCTGGCGCTGACGCATACAGCCAATATCCAAACAGTGGGCCAGGCCGGAGGGAGCGCCATTATATCCAGTGGTCAGGATGCGGTTGTCCCGCACGATAATGGCACCCACATGGCGCCGCAGGCAGGTGGAACGCTTAGCCACCACGCCGGTTATTTCCATGAAATAATCATCCCAGGCGGGACGAGGCATACACTCCACCCTCTTTGTAAATGGGAAACCGGCGGCATAGCTCGGCGGCCATATCTGCGGCTTGCTTACGGCCAGATTCGTCATCGCCAAAGCTAATAGCCAGGTGGATCATTTCCGCTACTTGGTCCATTTCAGGCTCTTTCAGCCCCCTGGTGGTTACCGCCGGGGTGCCAATGCGAATACCGCTGGTGATTACCGGCGGCTGTGGGTCAAAGGGTATGGCGTTCTTGTTTACAGTAATCCCCACCAGGTCCAGGGCCTTTTCAGCGTCTCGGCCGGTGATGTTTTTATTACGCAGATCCACCAGCATCATATGGTTGTCGGTACCGCCGGAAATAAGCTCGAATCCGCGTTTTACTAATGCTGAGGCTAGCGCTTCGGCATTGTTAACAATCTGTTGCTGGTATGTTTTAAAATCGGGCTGCAGCGCCTCGCCGAAGGCCACAGCCTTGGCGGCGATTACGTGCATCAGCGGTCCGCCCTGAATGCCTGGAAATACCGCTTTGTCTATTTTGGAGGCATACTTTTCTTGACACAAAATTAAGCCGCCCCGGGGGCCGCGCAGCGTTTTATGAGTGGTGGTGGTAACTACATCGGCATAGGGTACCGGGCTGTTATGCAGCCCGGTGGCAACTAAGCCGGCAATGTGCGCCATATCCACCACCAGGTAAGCTCCTACCTGTCGGGCTATTTCCCCCATCCGGGCAAAGTCTATCTCTCTGGGGTACGCACTGGCCCCGGCCATAATTAGCTTGGGCTTGCATTCTGAGGCCGCGGCCAGGACTTTGTCGTAATCAATTAAACCGGTTTCTTTCTCCACCCCGTAAAAGGCTATCTTGAAATAACGGCCGGATATATTCAGCGGACTGCCATGGGTCAGGTGACCGCCATGGGACAGGTTCATACCCAAAATTGTGTCACCCGGCTCAAGCAAGGCAAAATACGCCGCCGTGTTGGCCTGGGATCCGGAGTGAGGCTGGACATTGGCGTGTTGGGCGCCGAAAAGTTTTTTGGCCCGCTTGATGGCCAATTCTTCAGCGACATCCACCTGCTCACAGCCACCATAATAACGCCGGCCCGGCAACCCCTCGGCATACTTGTTGGTTAGTACCGAACCCTGGGTCTCCATAACGGCCCGGCTGACAATATTTTCGGAAGCGATAAGTTCAAGGGTGTTACGCTGTCTGTCCAGTTCCCGCTGTACAGCCTGGCTTATTTCGGGATCAACCTCTTCCAGGGGGCGGTAAAAATTCATTTTTCTTTCCTCCCAAGTTAATTAACAGTTTCCGGCTGTCTTAAAAACTACGCACCGGATTCCGGTTTATATACAGTTGAGCGCTACCCGCCGCTAGACCGAGATGCAATTGCGCACAAACAGGCCGCGGAATTACTGGCAGCACTTACTCACTCTCCAAGGCAGTAATTTTTTCTAAACGCCGGGCATGCCTGCCTCCGGCAAACTTGGCACCCAGCCAGGCGCCGACAATATCCCTGGCCAGACCCGGCCCAATTACCCGTTCGCCCAGGGTGATAATATTAGCCATATTATGCTCACCGGCCATCCGGGCTGAAAAGGTATCATGGCACAGGGCCGCCCTGATGCCCGACACTTTGTTGGCCGCTATACTGACCCCGATACCGGTGCCACAGCACAGAATACCCCGTTTGAACTCACCCCCGGCTATTGCCCCGGCCACAGCTGCGGCAAAATCCGGGTAATCTACCGATTCGGTGGAGTAGGTGCCGAAATCATGATATTCAATATTTTGCTCCTTAAGGTAATTCATTATTTCCAGTTTTAAATTGAATCCGCCATGGTCACTGCCTATGGCTACACGCAATATCAACACTTCCCTATCGCAATTACTGTCGTAATTTATAGAAACCATCACCAGGAGTATTCTACATAATTCGCAGCAGTTCCTTTTGGTGTCAGACGTTGAAATTATTTTTTATTGAAATTATCTTGAAGGATTTCAACAAAAATAAATCATGATTATTCCCTTTACTCAGTAATCCCCATCGATGAGATAAACATTTTTAACAAACAATTGTGCATTGCGGGGTGAAGCTGTCATCTAAGAGCGTTAGCGAAGGATCTAGATTCTTCACTTCGTTCAGAAT
>JAENYQ010000104.1 GCA_016841675.1 Desulfotomaculum sp. | reverse complement strand
TCATCCTGAGCGCAGCGAAGGATCTGGTTTTAAGGTTCTTCGCTGCGCTCAGAATTACCACGCGTACCCGCACCACGATAAACGAATACAACTTACCGGTTGTGCTATTTATAATTGACAAAATTACTCACTTTGCAGATTAAGCTTGTCATCCTGAGCGCAGCGAAGGATCTGGTTTTAAGGTTCTTCGCTGCGCTCAGAATGACATGGTGAACGGTTCAAAATGACATTGTGGGCGGTTCATAATACATGATGCTGTAATAATCTTTGATTATTAATCAAAGCAAAATGCATACCAAATCAGGTGTAACAGCCGCAAAAATTGTCACAAAAATAAGAGAAGTCCAAATTAATTCAACACACAGCCAATTGAGACAGCCCTCAATAATTAATTAACAGCTCTTTTGGTTAAACCGTAATCGCTGGCCCCCACCCCAAGTTGCAAATACACAACAATTACAGGTTGCAATTTATCTACAATGTATCAATAATGCAACCCATAATGATTATTTATCCTGCTTCATTTTTCGGTACAGCATGGTGCGATGAATTCCCAAGCGCTGGGCCGCTTCGCCTATCCGGCCGTTACATTCAGCCAGCACTTGATTTATATACTCCTCTTCCACCGCCTTAAGCACACTTTTCAAAGTCCCTTGATACTGAAAATCGGCAGACTGGGCACTGGTCTTACCACTTACCAGTGAGTAATCCTCAAAATTCAAATTATCACCCGTTGAAGTAATCACCAGTCTCTCGATCACATTACGCAATTCCCGGACGTTCCCGGGCCAGCTATAATTAAGAAAGGCCTGCGTAGTTCGGGCAGTGAACTTCTTCTTCAGAGCATATTTTCGATTCAATTCCTCCAAAAATTTCTGGGCCAGGACCAAAATATCCTCCGGCCTTTCCGCCAGGGGCGGTAAATAGATCGGTATTACATTAAGGCGGTAATACAAGTCGTTTCTAAACAATTCCTGGTTCATCATTGCTTTCAAATCTCTATTGGTAGCAGCAATCAACCGGACATTGGTCTTTTGCATCGTTGTACCGCCCAACCTTTGTATCTCCCCGGTTTCCAATACTCTTAGCATCTTGGACTGCATAGTTAATGGCAATTCGGCAATTTCATCTAAAAACAAAGTCCCCTTATCAGCAATCTCAAACAATCCGGGTTTCCCCTGCGGACTTGCGCCTGTGAAGGCACCCCGAACGTAGCCGAAAAATTCCGACTCCAGTAATTCATGGGGAATCGCCGCGCAGTTAACCGGAATAAACGGTTCTTTGGCCCGAAGACTATTGCGATGTATATACCTGGCGATGACTTCTTTGCCGGTACCTGACTCGCCCAGCAGCAAAACAGTACTATCGGTTTTGGCGATCACGCTGCTGGTGGCAATAATTTGGCGCATTGGCCGACTTTCAGCCACCGTTGCTTTGGGATCCAAATCCCCTTCGCTTAAATATTCCACAGCAGTTTTGTATCGATCAGCCGTTTTTCTTTCCTCTTCCAAGACCGCTAAAAAATTATCCACCAAATCCTTATCGCGTGAATTGGTAATAACCATAGTTATTTCGCCATTTTCATCCATCAGGGGTGTACTGGTAGCCATCACATTAACTCCGTGCCAACTGACAATTAATCCAGTCACCACCGAACGCGTTTCGATGGCCTCCCAGGTCGTAGACCGGTCATAGACCCCCTTTTTAACCAAATCCCTTACGTTGCTCCCAACCAATTCCTCAGTCGTCACTCCCAGCAATCTCCCCGATGCCGGGTTAGCTAGCAGCACATTACCAAACTTATCGGTAACAAAAAGGGCATCATAGGAATTAATAATCACCTGATCCAAATCAAGCTGGTCAAGGGTTAGTCCCTGGTCAGCACCTGACCTTTCAGCCTCAGAAGCCATTTATTACCTCCCTCTATGCACTAGCTTGCAAAAGGATGCCAATCAAATAACATTCATAAGCAATGAAATTAGCAAATAAATATTAAAGCCTTCGAATACTGTCTCCATTATATTTCATTCGGCAACATTTTATCAAATAAACAAGATAATTTTTAAATTCACTCAAAACGTAGTGAAAAATCTTAATGAGAAGACAAAAAGGGAACAGGCTGCTTTTTCCGGTTTTTGAAAAAAAAGATGCCTGCAAAAAAGGGGACAGCAAAAAAAAAGGACAGCTGCTTTTTTCGGTTTTTGGCAGAAAAAAGGGACAGCTGCTTTTTTCGGTTTTTGAAAAAAATGCCTGTCCCCTTTTTGGTATACTCAAAAAAAGTAAAAAGCCTTAAAATAAGCCTGGAAAAAGCCTCGGTATTCCCTAAGAGAGACAACCCCAAACTTGATATGTTAGGGCCAAGCCGTTTGCTCCGGGGTTGACGGTATCTGCCTGGTTCAACTAGACATCATAGAAAAAGTTATCCACAGTTTTTCAATGTGTCAAAGGGACGGGCTTTAACGGGAGTAGCTTTTTTAGACGCCCGCTAAACGTATTGCCTTAGCAAGGGGCTGACCCCTTTCAGGAAAATCCGGAGGACCGTCAGGTCTTTCAAATTCTCCGAGCATTAGCGAGGAACTGACCCCATCCGGGATGTTTTGGGAAACCGAAAGGATTCCCAAAACATCCCGTTCAAAAAAGTGTGCCAAAGGAACCGTCCCCTTGGCACACTATCTATTATTTTCTGTTTGTAATACCCAATTTAAATTTTAATGCTTCTTGCAAAACAGATGAAAAATTTACTTTTTCTTTCTCCGCTAAATCATTCAACCACTTCGGTAAGGTTAGAGTTTTCTTAACAGCTTTATTTTCAATGGCATTTCTATATATAGGCATCCATACTTCAACAAGCAGGATTGCTTGATTATTGGAAGGTTTTAATTTATCTATATGAGTCGGATTAGGAATTTCTTCGTCATCAATTTCCATGTTGTATAAATGCAATGCCATGCCTTCTTTCGCATGCTTTACTGCATCGTCAACATTATGGGCACTGGGTAGGCAACCAGGTAAATCAGGAAACTCTATGGAAATACCATCATCTGCAAAGTCAAATATAGCAGGGTAAATATAATGATCTTTCATTTTAAACCCTCCAATAAGTAATAAAATATTTATATTATATTAAATTTATAAATAAAGAGATCACAGAGATTAATCAATCTTAATCTCTGCTTGCTCAAATATGCTTTTTAAAGTCTTAATAGGTAAATCCTTTTGAGGGTGAGTAACAGTAACTTTACCTTTTTTTGTTGGGTGCTTAAAATGGTGATGGTCACCAACTGAATTAACTTTATACCAACCATCGGCGTTAAGTATTTTTATGATTTCCTTTGAGGAATACGATTTCAATTTCCCTCTCCTCCTCGTATAAATACATTAACACGTACTATTATACGTGTCAATTGTGAATTATCTCATGGGGTGTCAACAACCCCGTCCCATTGAAACACCCTGCAAAGAGCCCAGGAGGCAACTAGTAACTATCGAAGGTCTGCAAGCCACCGGCTCATATCGCCGTGGTAATAAAGGAAAAAAAGTGTGCCAAAGGAACCGTCCCCTTGGCACACTTTCCAAAACATCCCTGTAATTAAAACAGGTATAACCGGCATAAGTTAGTTATCGGGCGTTTATTGACCCATTACAAATCAAAATATGAGCACTAAATATTATAGACATATAATTACATTTATGTGCTATAATGGTTACTGGGTCTAAAAATGCCGGGTAAATGGTTGAGGTTCCAGATCGAGTTCCAAATCATAAAATTATTTCAGGGGAGGCAATATCATATTGGCTTTAAATAAAAACACGGAGGCAATGCTGCAAATATCCACATTTACCTTTGATAAAATGTGGGATTTATTTTTTACTTCGTTAAGTAATTTTTCCTGGACTCAGGAGCAGGCTGAAAAAATGATGCAGGCATATCTTGAGCAGAAAAAAATTAACCGCCAAGAAGCAGCCGGCTTAATGGAAGAAATGCTAAAGCAAGCCAAAAACAACCAACAAAAGATAAGGGAGGTTGTAGATGAGAGCATTAAAAAAGCTTTTTCCGAGCATCCCTTCTCGGATTATTTTGAATCGAGCAATATTTCAAAAAAGTTAAATGAGTTAGAACAGAAAATTGAAGACCTCAAGGAGTCAAAAGTGTAGAACATTCTTTTTAAGGTAATTAATAATTAAGCAATCAATTGACAATTCAAATAAACCTATCGTAAGTACCCAACCATTTACCCGCAGATCTAAACTGTAATCCCCCCTGCCGGAACAAATAGCTTTCCGGCCAGGGGCTTAATTATGCTGATGCCAGTTTTCAAGGAGTGAGAATAGAGATGCAAAACAATCAGGAAAACAACATGCCAGAAGCTTTTGAGTTATGGAAAAACATGTACTATCTAACCGAAAAAAGCTATGCCAACCTGGCAACAAATGTAATCTCCTCGGATACTTTTTCCAAAAACATGATGCAGTGGATGAATGGCTACCTGGATTACGAAAAAACATCTCGCAAAATGATGGACCAATACTTTGAAACGGTACCGGTACCATCCAAAAATGATATCGCCCGGGTAGCAAAATTAGTTATCGGCGTCGAAGACAAAGTAGACAATCTGGAATCAAGCATGGAAAAAAACATGGGTAAATTAATCCAAAACATTACCTCACTAATTGATAACCTGGCCCCCAAACAGGATGAGCAGTTAGAAATAAGACGCGAATTTAACCAGACCAGGGAAGCCGTGGAGTCCATGCACCAGAGTTTAGCCAGGTTAATGGAAAAGGTTGATCAGTTATCCAGTGCAAACAATGATAGTCCCAAAGGGCAAAGTAAGGCCGGAAAGCGACGTCAGACCGCAACCGCACCTGCAGAAGAAAAAACAGACGATCAACCGAAAGATTAATTTTAGCAATAACAATACCAGCGGGGGGATGACTAAAATGCAAGGTAAAACCATACACCAACTTAAAATCGGTGATCGGGACTACTTTTCCAAGACAATTTCCGAAAGCGATGTCTACATGTTTGCCGGTATCACCGGGGATTTTAGTGAAATTCACGTGAATCAACAGGCAGCGGCCAAAACCATATTTAAAGAACGTATTGCCCACGGTATGTTGACGGCCGGGCTTATTTCTACCGCCATTGGCGTCAGGCTTCCCGGGTCGGGCACTATATACCTCAAACAAGAGCTTAATTTTTTAAAACCGGTCAAAATTCAGGATACTATAAGAGCAGAAGTTGAAGTAATCGAGATTTTTCCGGAAAAAAACCAGGTCAAACTAAAAACCTGTTGTTTTAACCAGCAAAATGAAATAGTAATGGATGGAGAAGCCCTGGTCATGCCGCCAAAGGCACAATCAACATAAAACAAATGCCGCGCTGGTAGTCCAGTATCTAAAACAATACAGTGGAGGTAGTTACCAAATGTCATCACCTTATGGCGGATCCTCAGAACAAATGGCCGAGCAGTTTCAACAAGGTTGGGAAAAGGCTATGGAATCCACCCAGAAATGGTTGGAAATTATCAATTCCGCACCCAGCCCTCAAGTTGGCATGACCCCCAAGGATATTATTTGGAGAAAAAATAAAGCTCAACTTTACCATTACCGGGCCACTACCCCTAAAACACATAAAATTCCGGTATTAATGATTTACGCCCTGATCAATAAACCATATATCCTGGATATTGCACCGGAAACCAGTCTGGTAAAATATCTGGTAGACAACGGCTTTGATGTTTATTTAATCGATTGGGGCACTCCGGACCTGGAAGACCAGGACCTCTCGTTTAATGAACTAGTCCTGGACTATCTACCCAAGGCGGTGGCCAAGATTGTACAAACGTCGGGAAGTGATGAAATTACCATCTTGGGTTACTGTATGGGCAGCACCATAGCCACTATGTACGCCGCATTGCATCCGCAACCCAAGATAAAAAATATGCTTTTCATAGCCTCTCCCTTTGACTTTGCAAATGCCGGCCTTTCCAGCACCTATATTAATAGGGATGAATTCAATATTGATAAAATAGTTGACACTTTTGGGCTGGTTCCCAAAACCTTTATTAATTCCACTGTCTTTATGCTTAACCCGGTAAACAATTATTGGGGCACATATACACGCCTCTGGAAAATGCTTAACGATGATTTACCTACCCGTTCCTGGATGCTGCTAAATAAATGGGTTAACGACCCGCTGCCCTTCCCCGGCGAGGCCTACCGCCAGTGGCTGGGGCTATATAAAAACAATGCGCTGGTTAAGCAAGAGTTTGAACTGCGTGGACGGATAGTGGACCTGTCTAAGATCTGCAGCTCAATTCTAGTCCTGGGAGGCAAAAATGATCATATTGTACTGCCTGAACAAACCAAGGCGCTTTTGCAACATGTTCCCGGCGAGGATAAAATATATTTGGAATTCCCGGTGGGCCACGGCGGGCTGGTTTTCGGTAGCACCGCCATTAAGCAAGTATACCCGGCGATTGGAGAATGGTTGGAAATGAGGTCCGGCAGTGCCCTCGCATAAAGGTTCAACATTCTTTATCGATCACTGGGCCGCCATAACCCGGCACAACTTTATATTGCCCGGTGCTTTGATTGAGGAACGATTTTGTGAAAGCAACGAACATCTTGATCCGGACATTGTGCAAGCCTTCGGGGGGCCCCGCCCCCCGGCTAACTCTTTCTTGCTGCACCACGGGCAGGGTAACAACTTAAGAATTAATCGCACGCCTGTTTTACTGATCCACGGCGCCGGGCATAATGCCAATATCTGGGCGGACCCTTTGCAGATCGGCGGTCACGGCCTGTTGCATTTCCTGGTGGCAAATGCCTACCCGGTATTTGCCATCACCTTCTCCCACCCCCACGGCGACAACTACCTACAGGCCGAACAACTTGCCGAAGCCATACGACAAGTAACTATGGCAACCGGAAAACCCCGGGTAGACCTGGTGGCGCACAGTAAGGGGGGAATCCCGGCTCGATTGTACCTGTCCGGTGTAAAAAAATCATGGGGTACCCCCTACCGGGGCGATGTCAGGCGTCTGGTCATGCTTGGCGTTCCCAACCGGGGTTTAGATTATTCCTTTCGTAAACCGCAGGTAAATTATCTTATTTTCGCCACTAAGGCTAGCGGCCCGATGTCTTGGGAGAGAATGCTTTATTTAGGGCAAGTTGTGGATACCAGCAATTATTCGGTTTATTTAAATGGTTCTTACCCGGGGCAGCGCCAGCTGCTTTACCGCTGGGACACCAAATATCCCCTGGAAATTTTACAACCAGACTGGTGGACAACTTATTACGGAGGAGAAGGCCTGTTAAGTCATTCCCGAGGAATAGACCCGGCTATCGCAGAAGGAGGCTACTTAATAGAGATACTAGAAGAAGCGGGAGTGGATAAAGACGTGCAAATAGCACTTCTAGCCGGGAGTAAAAATGATTTCGTTCCTTATTTGGGGATTACGTCCGGCCCGTCCGATGGCATGATATTCGTAGACAGCGCCCTGCATACCGAGGCTTTAACCAGCAAAGGAGCACGTTTACTGGCAGTGGGGAAAATGCCGGTAAACCACCTGGAACTGATCACTGCACCCCTGGTTTGGCAGTGGATCCGGGCCCAGTTGGCCACTTTTTAATACCCATAATACCCCTTAAACCACCGGGCAAACCTCATCAACCCACCCTCAATACTCGTGCTAGGCTTGAAATCAAAATCACGCTCCAACTCGGCAGAATGACAAGATTGGAAAGTATGCTGATAGGATTCCCAAAACATCCCGATCACCATTGGCAACCAGCACGATTAGCCTTGGGCATCTTAACACTCTGACTAGATTTAAAAGAATAGCAGCTTATAGTATTTTCGATAATGAGTGTTACGTCAAATCCCCTGCCCGGATAATCTGGAAGAGCGTAGGTCTTCCAGATTATCCGGGCAGGAAAAAGAAAAAAATATTGAAGAAGATATATGATGGTGTTATAGTAATTATTGGCACCGGAAATATTTAGTTATGTCACCGATGGAGAAAGTGGTGTTTACTAATCATGATGATGATAATAATATTAAAATTGTAAGATAGGGTGCCAGTTCCTGTTAGCATTTTAGCAGCCCGGGAAAAAGTTGAAAAAGAAAGGATTGTCATATTATGAATAATTTAATTGACCTTGCCCTGCCTGTTTTACAAAATATAGCTCTGGCTATATTAACATTAATCATCGGTTTAATGATTATTAAATGGATTACTGCAAGGATAACCAGGGCTGTTGATAAAACATCGCTTGATGTATCTTTAAAACCATTTATTTGCTCACTAATTAATATCTCACTTAAGGTTCTTTTAGTTATCTCAATAATCGGCATCCTTGGAATCAACACGACATCCTTTGTAGCGGTAATTGCCGCGGCGGGTTTTGCCATTGGGCTGGCTTTTCAAGGCTCTTTAGCCAATTTTGCGGGCGGCATACTATTGCTAACATTAAGACCGTTTAAAGTTGGCGACTATATTGAAGCAAATGGATACAACGGCACCGTGCAAGCAATACAGATTCTTTATACGGAATTGGTGACCCCCGACAACAAGGTTACTTTTATTCCCAATGGCAGCCTTTCAAATGCCAGCATAATAAACTACTCCGTTAAGGATACTCGCCGGGTAGATTTTAATTTTGGCGTCGGATACGAAGTCGATGCCGATAAAGTGGCAAATGTACTACAAGAAATTGTAAGCAATCACTCCCGGGCCTTAAAAGAACCGGAACCATTTGTAAGAATGTCCGAGCATGGAGATAGTGCCGTAGTATTTACAGTTAGAGTATGGGTCAAAGCAGAAGATTATTGGACAGTTTACTTTGATACCATAGAAACTGTTAAAAAACGTTTTGACGAAGAGAATATATCAATCCCATACCCTCAAATGGATGTACATTTAAACAAATAATCAGCAATAACACAAGAACCCCCCGTTCAAGTCGGGGGGTTCTTGTTGAATTTTGCGAGCAAAATTGCACTCGTATCGCCCTGGCGTAAAATTTCGTTTACGCCTTTTTTTATGATAGTATTGATCGAATACATTTCATTAACCATAATTACGAATATTCAAGAGGTATTAATAAAATAAAAAAGCGCCAGTTTAAAGTTATCCTTGAATGGGACGCCAATGAAAATTCCCAAAACATTTCGGTCACTGCTGTCGCGTGGGTGTTTTAACGGTTATTCGCTTTTCATTAGAGGTTGGTTTAATTCTCCGGGCAATAACCATTTCGAATGGGGTTTTATTAAGGATATTATTTGCATTAACTTATTCACCGGGCAAGCGTTCTACTTGTTTTCGTTGTCTTTTTTGCTTACTGGGATAAGTTTACCCGGTCTGGTCTCCTTGGGTGGGCATTCCAACCTAACGAGATGTTTATCAATTACAAAAACATCTTTACTTTTTTTAAACATAAAAACACCCCTTTAATTGGAGTGATTGCCATAGTTAATACATATTTTATCAAAAACCATGCGGACTTCAACCTGGTGGGATCTCCCCTAACTGGTATACCAAGTTTTTACTGGGCCGGTCCGGTAGAATGTCCCTAGTTACAATGTTCCGGACCTTAAAAAGCCTTGCCAAACTTTGAATGATGCGCGGGTCATCTTATATAGCAGTCGATTCGAATATTTATGCAAGTCATTTTACAAAAAGCATTGTCATGGTCAGTGAAAAGCGGTTAGTTTACATAATGCCACATATCAGTGGCAAGGGGAGTTCCACTTTACTACGCTAACGCTTTAACGCAGTAAGGGTCAAACATCCCGATCAGGTTCTCCTGGTTCACTTTGTAGCACCATCAATGATGGTCTCAGCATCTTCCAACAAATCGGCTGTATAAATCTTGTTAATAATTTTATCCAAAATCTCTAATTTGTTAATACATCTGACTTTTCTCTGCAAGCCATGTGAACCCTCCCCAAACCTCGCATCAAGAAACTTGCAGATGGCATCGGCCCTACCCTCAGCCCTACCCTCAGCCCTACCCTCAGTTCTACCCTCAGTCCTACCCTCAGCCCTACCCTTAGCCTCTCCCTCAGCCCTCGCGCCGGCCAGCATGGAAAGCTCAT
>JAENYQ010000103.1 GCA_016841675.1 Desulfotomaculum sp. | reverse complement strand
AAACACCATCTCTGGTTGGTAATGGTATATTTATGGCTTAACCGAACACCAATGAAGTCTGCTTTTTCGGAGAATAGATAGTTAAAAAGTAAACCTATAATTAATTATTCGACGTTCAATATATTTGTCCTGCGGGCCAGTTGTTCACGGTTTGGCAGCAGTAAAGCCAATAGCAGGCCGATTACTGGGAACAGCATCATCACGTGGAATACAGTCGGCAAGCCCCAGTTGTCTGCCACCCAACCCAGTGCGGTTGCTCCGACCCCCCCCATGCCTATGGCAAATCCAAGCACCAGTCCCGAGGCCAAACCGACATTGCCCGGTAGTAATTCCTGGGCGAATACCACAGTTACCGCAAAGGTGGAGATAGCCGCAAAGCCGGCCAGGGCCACCAACGCCACCAGCAGAATGCCCTCGGTCTTGGTAAACAGGTACAGTATGGGCACCAGCAGGGACATAGAGGTCACAATAACAGTTTTTAAGCCCCAGCGGTCCGCCGCCGGTCCGCCCACCAGGGTGCCGAAAACTCCGGCAAAAAGAAATATAGATGTAAGTGTTGCCGCCTGGGCTTCACTTTGCTGTAGGTGATGGACGTAATACTGGGGCAGAAAGGTGACCATGCCGAAGTGGGTGAAAGAACGCATGATTACCACCGTAACCAGAAGGGCCACCGGTGCAAACAGGAACCAAGCGCTGACCTCGGGGATATTGGTACTTCGCTTTTTTTTGTTGGTCTGTGTGTGTGTCGGAGCTGTGGCGGTGGTAGTGGAGCCGGTGAAACTGGCCAGGTAAACCCACAGAATGGCGGCCATGGTACCGTTAATGACAAAAAAACCTGCTGACCCGCCCAGACCTGCCAGACCAAAGAATAAACTGGCCAGTATCGGGCCGGCTGCAAAACCCAGGTTTCCACCCACCGAAAACATGGACATTCCAGACGCCTTTCGGTCGCCGCTGGCCAAGCGGGCAAATTTGGAGCCTTCAGGATGAAAAGCGGCCACACCAAGGCCACTGATTAGCGCTGCCAGCAGTAGAGTGGGGAAATTAGGGCTGAAACCGGTAAATGCCATGCCCAGCCCGGAGATAAGACAACCAGCTGGAACCAGCCAGGCAGCCCGAAAACGATCGCTCAAGATACCGAATATTGGTTGAATAACCGAGGAACTAAGGTTAAAGGCCAGCATGACCATCCCTACCTGCAGCTGAGTCAAAGCGAATACTGGTTGTAGAAAAACCAGCATAATAGGCAGTGCTCCTTGATTAATATCGGTTATGGAATGACCAGTGCCCAGAAGCGCTAGGGCTTTTTTATTCATTTTCATGACTAGCCAGCCTCTTTTCGACGAAATGTTTACATGTCTTTAGTAGTTTTACTAAGTATTTCAATCATTGTTTCCTAATTCCTCTATTTTAAACGGGGTCAGGCTATTAACTTATTAACTTATTTCAATAAGTTAATAAGTTAATAGCCTGACCCCGTTTTTAGGGTTTTATGCTACTTTGGATTGCAGTACTTGTTCATGGCTTCGGTGAATAATTTGAGGTGATGCTCTTCGTCCATGATGATTCTCTCCAGCATCTCTACAATATAGGGATCCCTGATTAGACGCTGGTGTTCGCGGTAACTGGCAATAGCCGCTTTCTCTGCGGCCACGTCGGCGGCCAAACGGTCGCACAGGGCGGTGCCGTAATAAACATAGTTGGCGCACCAGTATGTTTGCTTGTTAGTAGTGAGAGTGCGAAACTGAGGATCCACCCCCAGCAAACGAATGGTCTCACCCAGCATCTCGAAATGCCACATTTCGATAATGGAAAGACACTCCTCAAGTTCCGCAAGGTCCGGGTACCTTTCCTCAAACATGATATGGTGGTGGAAATACTGGTTAATGGCAGTCATTTCACTGACCTGACCGGCGTAATCCTCTAATAAAAGCTCGGCATAAAAACGGTTGGGCCTTTGTACCTTTACCTCTGGATATGGAACCGGCAGGGCGCACCACCTACGAATGTGCTCGTTTTGCGAACCGTTCCTGGTTTTTTGTTGTTCCGATGCCAATGAAGCTCACCCCTTGTAATTATTTATTAATAAAGGTTTATTGGCAAGGGGTATTAATTATGTTATTGCAGGGCTATTTATTGGGCTGGGGCGTTGTCAAACAGCCTTTTGATAAAAGGCAAAAGATCGACGGGCCTTACAATACCAATAACTTCATTTTGAGCATCAACCACCGGAACAATGGTAATGCGCCGGCTGATGATGATCTCTGCTGCCTTGGCCGGGGGGTCGTTTTCATGGACATAAACATCAACAAGTGGCCGGATGCATTTCTTTAACGGAGTATCTTTGATTAACTGCACTCCTTCCCAATAAAACAGGCCGGGTTTGGCATAGTTAAACACACCCAGCCACCCGCCAGCCTTGGGTGCCAAGTTGCTGACTGCCTCGAACACACTGCGCAGGGTTAAAAAACCGGCAATTTTCTTTTCATCGTCCATTACCACAATCCAGCGGTAGCCTTTAGTTTTAGAAGTTGTATGCATTAGGTTGACAGCCTCTTCCAGGGTTACGTTATGATTTACTTTGGGGTAGTCGGAAAAGGGAATCATATAGTCCCTAATCGCTTCCGCTTGCTCTTGCATGAGAACACCTCCTTTAAAGGCACGTTAACTATATCTTGATTAAATCTTATGCAAAATGCAATGAAACTGGCAATGGTTGCAACTTTGATGAATGTTTTTGGTGTATGAAGGGTTTTAAATCGGTGTCGATTTTTTCACAAAGTTGTTATTTTATTTCTTGTGCCCTCAATTGATAACTATTCAAGCGCAATAAATAAACAGACCGGGTTGAAAACAATTGTTTCAACCCGGTAAAGATTTGGCGCCTCGAACACTTAATTTTTTAAAAGGCACATCAGTGATTTCTTTGAGATTACGTCAATCAAAGTGATAGTATTACCTTGATGCAGTTGTCCCTTCTTTTCATCAAACAATGCGTAACCTTTTCCTTTTCATCCAGTTTAATCAGGTGCGAATAAAAACGGGGTCAAGCTCTTAACTTATTAACTTATTGCGGAATTCATGAAATAAGTTAATAAGTTAAGAGCCTGACCCCGATCGTTACTTCCTTCGGGGTGGTTTGTTATAACCCTGGTCACCGAAAGACTGTATTTTTTCCAGCCAACATTCTTCCAGGACTTTTAGCTCGTCGTTATAATCGCGATATATGTTGTCGTCCTGTTCCAGCACTTCCAGAATTTCATAGATAAAGTTTTCCTGGCCGTGTTCTCGCCATTCTTTTTGTAAGTCCTTGTTCTTATGCGAGCCGAGGTTTAATTGAAACTTATGCTTGTTATAGGCGACGTCCAGGTTAAAAGTTCCGCCGATAAATAATTTGCCGTTAACAAGGTTTCTTATTTGGAAAATACCCATTGGTTTGACCGATTGCTTATAATCAAGTTTAATTTGTTTTTTATCCGTAACCATTTTTCAATTCCTCCTTGAGGTTTAGCCTTTAGATACGGCTTTGCTGCCGCCTGATCAATTTAATTAGGTTGTAACCCAGTATGCGCTTCCGTCCCGGGCGCGGTCCATGAAACCGTAAGCAATTAGGTACCTGCGCAGGGTGACGTAGTCGTGGTAAACGCTTTTCAGAATAGCGTTTACTTCTTGTTCGGTATATTTCTTGCTGGTGGCAAATTTTTTAATTAAATGTTTCAGCACCGCAATTTTTCTTTTTTCTTTACTGGGAAAAGTGCTCAACGGTCCGCCGGGACCCTCTTTAAAATATATTTTAATAATGTTTTCAAATTCTTCCCCGGTAATGGCATAGCGGTCGTCAACCATGGTGACCGTGGGCTGAAAATCAATAAACTGTGCTTCCTTTTGGGAACACTTCCCCAGCAGGTGCATAATGGCCAAAAAAACCTTGGCTTGTTTTTCTTTTTCCCTGAAACTAAACCGGTAATTGCGTATTGTGGATGCACTGCCACCCAGCAGGGT
This sequence comes from Desulfotomaculum sp., assembly GCA_016841675.1. GTDB lineage: Bacteria > Bacillota > Desulfotomaculia > Desulfotomaculales > Desulfallaceae > BRH-c8a. The sequence continues at coordinate 6,240 of JAENYQ010000103.1, read as the reverse complement.
AGTGATTTCCTTATCGCTGTAACCGTTGTAAAAGTAAGTCATAATGTTTTTCTGGTGTTCGGTAAGCCCGGTATATCTCTTGTCCATATTGATCAGGTAATCAAACACGGAGGAATGAGCTGTTGCCATGTGCTTCTCAGAGGTCTTTTGCGCATCATAATATAAATTTTCAACGTTGTAGATGCGCCCTTTCTCGAATGTTTCGCCACAAATTAGACATGTATAAATGCCGGATTCCGGTTCATATACATAACCTTTGATTAGCTCATCTAAAGTGGCGTTCCAAAATAAATTAGACAGGTCATGCATTTTTTTATCTCCTTCGCTAAGACAAAAATAAAACAACAATAGTGGTTAACGTTTGATAAATACATAGACATTATAAGATTATGTTTATTGAATTGTCAATCATATTCATGCAGGATTTAACCCTTGGCCCGAAGAATACTCCCGAGGGGTGATGTAAGTTGATATCCTGGCTTTGGTTTTTAATCGGCCTGCTTGCAGCCGAACTCTTTCATACTACTACCAAGGTTCCGCGCTGGGTTAGTTACTCGGCTATATTGGTGATGGTATACGTGTTATACATGACAGGGGCGCTACCTCTAGGAGCCACCTGAACTTTAAATTAACCGGGCGGGTTCCGGTATAGTACCAGGGGGCAGACCGCTACTCTTTAGTTGAGTTAATGGCCTGACCACCTTTTTTAAGGTCTCCAAAAAAATTAGTGATTTAAAAAACAAGTAATCTAAATTAGCCTAATGGTAAAGGGGGGAATACTGCCTTTTTCGTATCCCGGCACGGCGGGCGGTGGCGGAAAAAACACGGCAGTGGCGATGAACAAGAAAACTGTAATTGGCGTTGCCCTGGTAATTGTAATTGCAATTGTTGCTTTTGTTTTATTCGCAAGGGAAAAGCCTGCCGAGGTTGCTGGAGCTATTGACCATCAGGCCAAGCTTGTAGAGATAACGGCGGTGGAGCAGGGGAAGATGGAACGGGTATCCGAGCTTTCCGGTGTTCTTGAAGCAGGGGAAGAAACTGCAGTTGCTTTTGAAGTTTCCGGGCGTCTTCTGGAAATGCGCTTTAAAGAAGGCGACACGGTTAATGCCGGCACCGTATTGGCCAAGGTGGATGCCACAGAGTACTCGTCTACCAATACTCCCAGCACCACAATTAAAGCATAAATGGACATCATGTTGAGGGTTATATCCAGAAACGGCAGGAAAATCAGCCCTACCGCCATGGAAACGGGGATAGCTATGGCCACCAGTACCGCTGTGGCCAGGTTCAAGCCCAAGGTACACACCAGCAGAACAGCCAGGATGGCAATGAACATTTCCCGGTAAAGTTCATGGGCCATATCGACAACATTGTCTTTCTGCGAGAATACCGGTATTATTTCTGAACCAGCGGGCAGGGACTGCGCAAAAACCCCCAGTTTTTCCTCTACTTTTTTATGTAGTGACGGGACGTCGGTACCTTCCTCCACGCTTAGGCCCATTACCACGCTTGGTTTCCCGTCCTGGTAGAGGTATACGTCAGTCTTTAATGTAGTCAGGGTGACCCTGCCAACATCCTTTAGATAAACTGGGTGGAACTTTTCCCCGCCGCCAACCGTGAAGAACTGCCGATAGAAATACGCCTGCCCAAGGGTAGTGATGTTGAGGAAACCCGGGTTGTTGTAGAGGAGATTCAGGCTTGGTTGAGGCAGCAGCCCGGTGTAAAAGAGGTGTCGGCCTGTGCCGGGGCTAAGGCTAATTTGTGGTTTGGCGGCGGAACCGGCCTGGATGGTGTAGTCAATGAAAATGGGCAATTGGTAGCCATGATGGATTTGGATCAGGTTAATACCACCGAACTGGTTGATCAGTGGAAGGACGAACTTAGTAGTAAATATCCGGGGGTGGATATTTACCCCTGGGAACTAAAATCCGGTCCTCCGGTGGGCTCGCCCATTGAAGTACACCTATATGGCGAGGATATCACCGAACTAAGGGCGCTGACGCAGCAGCTTAAAGAGAAGATCTCGAAAGTGCCCGGTGCACGCGATGTGCAGGATAACTTTGGCCTGGACAACAACACCCTGGAGTTCCAGGTAAACAAGGCCATGATGGAACAGAAAATGGTTACTTATACCGACCTGTCACGTACCCTGAGGCTGGCCGGGGGGGGTATAACCATCGGCCAGTTTGACAACGGAAAAAATTTAATCGATATTAATATGTACGCGGAAAAGCCGGGTAACGACCCGCTGACAGTGTTCCAGCACCTTACTGTGCCCAATGCCGTGGGGAGCCAGGTGCCCCTGTCTGAAATAGTCAGCATCAAACCATCCTTTGGGATTCAGAGCATCCCGCACCGCAACCTTAGCCGGTCGGTTACTATTACCGGCGACGTGCGCGGGCGGACGACAACAGAGGTTATGACGGATGTAACGGCAATTTTGAATGAATCTAAACTGCCGCAGGGTTACCGGTGGGAATCCGGTGGCGAAATGACCGAGCAGACCGATATTTTCAAGAGCATGGGCAAGCTTTCGATAATAGTAGTATTCCTGATCTTTATTCAAATTGTAATTCAATTCTATTCCCTGAGCCTGCCACTTTTGATAATGAGCACGGTTTACCTGGCTACTGCGGGCAGCCTGATTGGCCTTTTCATCACCAGTACGCCTCTGGGCTTTATGTCCATGATGGGTGTGATATCTCTGTCGGGTATCGTGGTGCGTAACGGTATTGTGTTAATAGACTTTATTGAAAAGGCCAGGGCTGAGGGCGTTGAGTTGAAGGAAGCGGTGCTGCGCGGTGGTGAAGCGCGGCTGCGGCCCATTCTGCTGACATCCATGACGGCGGTGGCCGGCCTTTCGCCGCTGGCTCTTTCCGGCAACCCCCTTTTCGCGCCACTGGGGATTACCATTATTTCGGGTTTGGTTTTTTCCACTATGCTAACGCTAATTATCGTGCCATCTCTTTACACGGCACTAAGCGAATACAAAGATAAACGCAAGTAAGGCGCAAAAATGCGGGGTCAGTTGCGGTATTATGTTAATAAAATATGGCACCAATTTGGGGTCGAACATAGTGCCGGAGCACCTTTTAAGCTCTTCCAAGGCCTTTTCATTGGACATGGCCTTGCGGTAGGGGCGGTTGGAGGTCATGGCGTCATAGCTGTCTGCAATCCTGATAATCCTGGCCAGTAGGGGAATACTCTCGCCGCTCAGTCCATGCGGATACCCCGTACCGTTATAATTTTCGTGGTGGTGCAATATGATGCCGGTTGTTTGAGCCAACAAGGGCACGGCCTTGATGATTTCACTACCCCAGCGACAGTGCTGCTGAATAGTATTAAACTCCCTTTCGTTTAATATATCAGCTTTATTAAGCAAATTGCGGTCTATTTCTATTTTACCGATATCGTGCAGGAAAGCGGCGTAACGTAAAAGTGTTATTTCGCTTTCGGGCAGGTTAATTTCGCCGGCCAGTTTGACACTGTATTCCATTACCCTTTCAGAGTGGCCATAGGTGTAACGGTCTTTGGCGTTAATAACCTGCAGCAGAGTCTGAAAGGAATTAATCAGGTTTTTCTCTTCCCCCCGGGCGGTTTTGAGCAGTTCCTCAAATACCGATGAATAAAGCTCAACCCTGTTTTTGCTCAGTGATTTGGCTCTGTAAAGTGCTTGGTCGGCGCGCTGGATCAGTTCCTCCGGGGTTTTTGCGTACTCAGGGGCAGTGGCCACTCCGCAGGATACAGTAACATTGCCGGCCGGTTGATGTTCCTCACCGCAAAAAACATAGTTATCGATTTTAAGGCGAATATTCTCAGCCTGAGCAACTGCTTTTGCCGAATCCAAGCTGGGAAGAACTACAACAAATTCCTCTCCGCCATACCGGGCCGCAAAACCGGACTGGGGCACGGATTTAGCTATTTTCTGGCCTATTTGAACGAGCAGTTCATCACCCTTCTGATGCCCGTGGGTATCGTTAAAGATTTTGAAATCATCTATATCAATCATGATTAATGACAGAGGGTTTTTATTGTCAGCGCCTTTAAAGAGGACACGCAACTGTTCTTGCAAATAACGGTGGTTGAAAAGCTGGGTTAAGTTGTCGGTATTGGCAAGGTTGGTCAAGTGTTTTCTATATTCCAACTCAAACTCTGAAATGGCCCCACTGAACCAACCAATTAAGAGCATTAGACTAATGATAATGAAGTTCAATTCAATGGCTTGAACAAAATCAAAAGTCCCTATTCTATAAAAATCATAAAAAATTATTATGATAGTATTAAATGATGATAGCATCAATGCAATTTTTTTACCCATAAGTGAGCCGGCAATAAAAACGGGTATTAGTAAGACTGCTTTAACATCATAAACATATTCTTGGTAAATAAAAAGGACTAACATTGAAGCCGCCAAGGGAAACGTTATATAAATCATATTTAAAAGAAAGGAGTTAAGTTTTTTAGAATGTAACACTCCTTTTTTTAAATAATAAACTAAAGTAGATTCTAATAAAAATAATATTGTAAAAGTTAAGGAGTATCTAATAAAAATATGTGCATCAACAGCGGTCAGGCCTAAATGCTTAAAAATAGCAGCTAGTAATATAAACATACAAGCTAAATGAGTTATAAATATATTAGAATGAATATAATCCTGTCGTTCTTCTGGGAAGGAATCCAAACTATTTTCACTCCTAAAAAGAAAAGAGGTGAAAAATCACCTCTTTCTCTTATTTTTGCAAAGACTTGGGTACTTGGGGCTGATAATGACCAAAGATACATGCAGATGCTGAAGATACAGTGGCTAGGAAAACCAGGCTGGTTATGGCAAACCCCAATATTCTATATGATAGTTTTTTCATTACTCTTACACCTCCCTCCTTTTAAGTATTTTTAAACAATCAATAGCTTTAAAAAAAATATGGCCAGTATTCGTGAGTATAAACGAACTCCAAAGTACCGCAAATCCTATACAGAGTAGTATTTCCATTTTATTAGGGATGCTGTATCGAATAAATACTGCAATAGCACAGATAATTATTACCGAAAGCAGGGAAAGTTTTTTTAATCTAATACGCCTATTATCAGAAACTATGGGTGCGTTGGGAGAATCAACGGGAGCTAAAACGAACACTGTAACAAAACCAGTAATAATTGCAACACCAAGAAAAATATCAAGAATATTAGAATCAAAATGAACTAATTCTTGAGCTAATAATGCCATAACAGGAAAAACTAATGATGTAATGACTGCACAACGCCAAGGAGAGTTGCTGTGCGCTCCCCCCGCAAAAGTTCTAATTATAGTTACGATAATTAAGCAAATAATTGTGCCGGGGATTACGCCAAGCATATAACCAATTAAAAGTGCCATTCCTATGTTTATTAAATTTAGGCTTAGAACTTCTATAGCATAGGCTAATACTTCTTCCTTCTCATTGTTTAATTTGGCTTTTTTAACTAAATAGCTGGCTATTTTAGAACTGAAAAACAAGTAACTCATAGTTTTACTCCTATTGTATGGGCTTGAATATACGAGAGATCAAAATAGCGAGTAAAAGAATGATTACTGCTTGAGGGATGCCCATCAATGCCCATAAAAATTGATTAGATACTACGTCTTGCGGATTTATGTTTGATGAGTTAAAAAAAACAGAATTTGATAAAAATTCTAATGTACCAAGGACGACCGCCGAGATAGATATCATTAAAAAACCCTTAACTATTGTAATTTGTCCTACTTTTGTTAAGTAAAGCATTATTAAAAACATAATTAGAATAGTGTGAAAACCAAAGAAAAATGAAAGAGATTGTATCGTGTAAGAAAGAATAGCTAAAACTGCTGCTACTAGTAAAGTACGGGCCCAGTTAATTGGACGTCTAGCAATTGCCAAGCTAAAACCGATGAGGCCTGTTGCTTCAATCGTACCCTGGACTATAAACATTACGTTCTCAATCAAACGTTGATACCTCGCTGTCACTATTTCCTGGCTGCCTAAGCTCAGTGATAACAATAATATTCAATGGTAGTTAAGAAAACCCTTCTTATTATACAAAAATCTACAATAAATTATGGAAAATTTTCTTGTTTGATTCCAAACCTAGGATTAAAAAATTTTTCAATAATCCCGGGCCTGGTTATGGATGGTGCCGGAAGCCAAGCATGTCAAGTCTTACTGTGTAGTGGCAGAGCTGAAGCATCAAAATACTTTAAACATTAAACCCTTGCAATTTTCCATC
>JAENYQ010000102.1 GCA_016841675.1 Desulfotomaculum sp. | reverse complement strand
CGCTCAGAATGACAGGCTTAAAAGGTTCTTCAATTCTTGTATTCATAGCAATGACGTGACGCCGACGCTATACCACTTACTGAATTAACGGTATGATCATGTTTTTTTATTACAGTTCATATTCAGATATGACAACCTGGTTCTTTTTAATCCGGGCGATCAGTGGACTGCCCGGCGGTCGTTTGTCCGACACGCCGATGGTTTTATCTGCTATTCTTAACTGGGCGCCAAAAATGGTAAGAGCCATAATGCAGGTCGTGGTGTCGCCGCCCGCGCCGGCCTGAATAAATCCGGAACAGGTACCCATAACCAAGACACTGCCGCCGGCAACCACTTCGGCTCCAGGATGAATATCGCCCAGCACAGTTATATGTCCCGGGTGGGTAATCACCTGACCTGAGCGCAGCGTTCGTTTAACCAGTAATGTAGGTTCACCGGGCAGGGGGCGCTTTAAAGGTGTTGATTCAACTCTGCGTGATTGTTTGGGTTTGCCGGGTGGCCAAGGCACGTCCGGGTCTGGGATTAGACCGTATTCCGCGCATATGGCTTCCAGTTCCTTAATTTGAGTCGGCACCAATCGATTAGACCCGTAAAGGGTAAACCTGGCACCGATAAAAAAACCTCTGGAAGAGTCCATTTTATACTTTAAACCGGCTTTAATATCCTCGAACCTTTGGTCGGCATCAAAAAGTATCACCAAACCTTGCCTGGTTCCCTTGATGTTAACAGCTTCTCTAGGCAAAATACCCACATCCAATGCCAGTATTTACATAGTTTCTTTAATCGGGACACTAGTTCGAAAAATATGTCTCTTTATTTAAAATTCGATAAAATGTTTCTATTATCCTGCTTTGCCTTCAACCTTGATGTCGTTTTGCATAAAATATTAATAGTTCGGGGCAACCTTTGTTATTAAGATATTGGTACACCCTAATAGGAAAGGGGACACACCTTCGAAGTAGGAAAGGGGACACACCTTCTTCGTATGAATGTCCCCAACGTATGACAGCGATAAAATGACGGAGGTGCATTTATGTTTGACCGTCCGCTTAAAATATTACTGGTCTCGTCGGAAGTCTCTCCCTTTGCCAAGACGGGGGGGCTGGCTGATGTGGCAGGTTCATTGCCCAAGGCCTTGGCTACCGCCGGAGGCAATATCTACGGCGGTAACGATGTGCGGGTAGTAATGCCCCGTTATAAACAAACCGAAGGTGCCAAATACCTGATGGATTTTCCGGTACCGTTTGGCAGGCGTACCGAAACGGCCATTGTGCGCCAAGATAACTTAGAAGCCCAGTATCGAGGTGAACAGCGCCAGATCCCGGTCTATATGATTGACAATCACCACTATTTTTATCGTGACGGTATGTATATGTACGAGGATGATGCCGAAAGATTTGCTTTTTTTTGTATGGCTCTGCTGGAGATGTTGCCGCGCCTTGCATGGCAGCCGGATATTATACATTGCAATGACTGGCAGGCCGGACCGATACCGTTTTTTATCAGGACCAAATACCCCGAGGATGATTTTTATAACCGCATAGCTACGGTGTTTACGATTCACAATTTGCAATATCAGGGCAATTTCTCCCCGGATGCGCTGCGTTTTTTAGGTGTTGGTGAGGAATACTTTACCCCGGAGCAACTGGAATTTTACGGTTTATTAAGCTACATGAAAATGGGCATTATGTATGCAGATGTTGTAAACACAGTTAGCCGCACTTATGCAGCGGAAATCCAGCGCCCGGAATTTGGTGAACGGATGGACGGCCTACTTAGAAAAAGGTCGGCGGATCTTTATGGTATAATTAATGGCATAAATTATCACGAGTTTAACCCGGATAAGGACCCCCGCATCTTTCGCAATTACAATAGCAACAGCCTAGAAAATAAAAAAGAGAACAAGTTCGCTCTGCAGAAGGAATTAGGCCTGCCGGTCAGGGAAGTACCCGTCCTGGGGCTGGTATCACGCCTGGTGGACCAAAAAGGTTTGGACCTGTTGGCCCGAATTATGGATGATTTGATGGCCTTGGATATTCAATTTATTCTTTTGGGTAGCGGAGACCCTTACTATGAAGCGCAATTCCGCAGTTTCAGTCAAACATACCCGGAAAAAATGGTATCTCGAATTGGGTTTAACACTGTGCTGGCCCAGCGAATTTATGCCGGCGCAGATTTTTTCCTGATGCCATCTCGGTTTGAGCCCTGCGGTCTGGGGCAATTAATTAGCATGCGGTATGGCACTATACCGGTGGCTCGCGCTACCGGGGGTTTGGCCGATACCGTAAATGACTATAACCCGGTCACCAGTTCGGGTAATGGTTTTGTGTTTTCAGAGTATAACAGTGGTGCTTTATATGACGCTATTTCCAGAGCCCTGAAATTATATGGGCAAAATCCCGCCGCGTGGCGCAGGCTGGTACGCGCGGCCATGGAAATAGATTATTCCTGGGCCCGGTCGGCGGTGGAATATCTACAATTATACCGTGAAAGCATCAAGAAACTAAATCAATGGACCAGGACCGCCTGAATGGTAAATGAAATAAAAAGCGTGCTGCCAAAGGACGATAAAAACACGCCTTTTGGATATGGGTTTCCAGTTATGACATTTATCTATTAGCTAGATTTAAACAGCGGGCAGGTGCTGGGCATGTGCCTGCTGCTTGTTTTCTTCCTTAAACAGTCGAATAAATCCGCCCAATGGTAGGATTAATATGATGAATGGTAATATAATAACCTTAAGCCGTTAATTAAATATTATTTACCTATTGACGGTAATGTCCGGATGAAATAATTTAATAGTAGTTGGCTGAAAGCTTAATCAGCTACTATTTAAGATAAAGAAATCTGTTTACAAGGTGGTGGATGATTATAGATAGTTTTTTATCCATGTGTGTTTACACATAAATAGCCTGTTGTATTAAGCATTACTAATGCTATTGTTTGCTGCAGGTTATTATGAACTGGTTTTCAAAAAAACTAGCGCTGTTACGCTACTTCTATTGTCCCAACGGTAGCGGCTATCCTAAAGTTGGTATGTTTCTTGCAAAATAACATAAAAAACGCAAGAGGATTGGGATTAACTCCGTCAAAGTATCTATCAAAGTATCTAATAGTTGGCACAGATAAATCTAAAAAACATAAAGGACTATCGGCCTTTATTGTCGAAAAAGAAACCCAGGGATTTGTCTTTGGCAGCAAGGAACAGAAGATGGGTAACCGGCCTTCGGTCACCTACTAGAGGCCTTAAAATAAGAGCAATTCGGAAAGCCCACAAGTTCCAACCAAAGGTATCTAGTGGATGCCGGCTGATATGTTCACCCGTATCGAACCCGCTGATTGGTTTAGGCCGCATATCTAAAAGACAGCAAACAGTCCTACGGCAAGGAAGCTGCCATGGCCAAATTGTACGCCTTTAGAGTGCTCCATGTGGGTTACCACTCTGGCTGTACAATCTTAGGCGGCTGCGGTTACACCAGGGGAATATCCAGTAGAACGCATGATGCGCGAAGCCAAAAAAATGAGATTGACGAGGAGAACAGCGCAATACAGCGTATCAGTAATTGCAGCCAATATTTTAAAGTGGCACCAATAACTACATTATTTAATTGCAAAGGGGGATAAGAATGAAGATTCTGGTCTGCATGAAACAAACTTTTGATACCGAAGCCAAAATCGCCTTTGACGGCGATGGCAAAATTGACGGCAAAGGGGTAACCATGATTATGAACCCCTACGACGAATATGCCGTGGAAGAAGCCCTAAAGATTAAAGAAAGCGGCGCGGGTGAAGTAACCGTAATCTCCGCCGGTGGTGCAAAAGCTCAAGACGCCCTGCGCCAAGCGCTGGCTATGGGTGCTGACAAAGCTGTGCTATTGGAAACCGGTGAACTTGAAATGGACGAGTATGCTACCGCCGTTGTACTGGCCAAAGCCATTAGTGAGCTGGAATATGATATTATTCTGGGCGGCTTTAGGGCCATTGACGATGGCTCGGCCCAGGTAATGGGCAGAGTGGCGGAAATATTAAACGTTCCGATAGTTAACGTAATTACCAAGCTCGAAATAGCAGATGGTAAAGCCGTTGCCACCCGTGAAATCGAAGGTGGTAGTGAAGTGGTGGAAGTTTCCCTACCGGCTGTGTTTACCGCGCAAAAAGGCTTGAATGAGCCTCGTTACCCGTCTATGAAGGGGATTATGAAAGCCAAGAAAAAGCCTATGGATAAAAAATCCGTATCTGACCTCGGGGTTGATGTGGCACCCAAGGTAAAAGCGCTTTCTTTCTCGCTGCCTGAACAGCGTCAAGCCGGTAAAGTTGTCCCGGGCGAACCTGCTGAAGCCGCTCGCGAATTGGCTCGGATGCTGCGCGAAGAGGCAAAAGTTATCTAGCATAATTATAGACTAAGGAGGGAAACAGAAATGGCCAAAGGAATTTGGATTTTTGCCGAACAGCGCGAAGGACAGGTTAAAAAAGTCGCATTTGAGCTGTTAAGTGAAGGACGTAAAATAGCAGATCAACTGGGAGAAGAATTGGCCGCCGTTTTAGTGGGCAAAGATGTTGCCGGTTTAGTTGACGCCCTTGGTGAATATGGCGCCGATAAAGTATACCTGGTAGAAGCCGACGCTCTGGAAAACTACACCACTGATGGCTACACAAAAGTCGTAGCCGACCTGGTTAAACAATATGAACCTAGCGCACTGCTGCTTGGTTGCACTGTAACCGGCCGTGACTTGGCCGCTGGTTTGGCCCAGCGTCTGGAAACCGGATTGATGACTGACTGCATCAATATGGAACTGACCGATGGACAACTGGTATTCACCAGACCAGTATACGCCGGCAAGGCTTTTGTAAAGGCATCTTGCCCTGAAGCCCGCCCCGCAATGGCTACCATCCGTCCCAACACTTTTGCTGCCGTGGCAGGGGCCAAGACCCCGGAAGTGGTTAAAGTTACCCCCGATACCGGTGACATTCGCCAGGTAATCAAAGACATCGTGCGCCAGATTTCTACACGCCCTGAACTGACTGAAGCTGACATCATCGTTAGCGGTGGCCGGGGCATGAAAGGGCCCGAGAACTTTAAAACATTGGAAGAGTTGTCCGACGTGTTAGGTGCTGCGGTAGGCGCATCCCGTGCGGCAGTGGACGCGGGTTGGGTATCTCACAGCTTCCAGGTTGGCCAGACGGGTAAAACCGTATCGCCGGTTCTGTACATCGCCTGCGGTATCTCCGGAGCTATTCAGCACTTGGCCGGCATGAGCTCCGCTAAGTGCATCGTAGCTATTAATAAAGACGAAGAAGCTAACATTTTCAAATTAGCTGATTATGGTATCGTGGGCGACCTCTTTGAAGTGGTACCCGTGCTCACCGAAGAACTGAAAAAGGTTATGGCCTAGTTGCGACTCCATTATGAAGCCCGCCTTTTACAGGTGTGGATAAAGAGTTAATACTTAATCAAGTAACAAAGCCGGCAGGTTTTTGGCCTGCCGGCTTAAGTCAATAGTTCGTTGGATAGGGATGACTGTAAGTAGATAAATATTATTTAGATTAAACCAGGGGGGGTTATTTTTTTGCGCGAGGCGGTAATAGTAAGTTCAGTGCGCACAGCAGTTGGCAAATATGGCGGTTCCCTGACATCAATAGCGCCGGCCGATGCCGGAGCCGCAGTCATAAAAGAGGCCCTGCGTCGGGCCGGTGTAGAGCCTGGTTTGGTAGACGAAGTAATCATGGGCAACGTGCTGCAGGCCGGTTTGGGGCAAAACCCCGCCCGTCAGGCATCAATCAAAGCCGGTATCCCACAGGAAGTGCCGGCCTGGACACTGAACATAGTTTGCGGTTCAGGCCTTAAAACGGTGGGGATGGCGGCGCAGATGATTAGCGTGGGTGACGCCGACATCATTGTGGCTGGAGGTATGGAAAATATGTCTGCCGCTCCCTACCTGGTAGATAAAGCCCGCTGGGGCTACCGGATGGGTGACGGTAAACTTGTGGACGCTATGATTAAAGACGGGCTTTGGTGCGCCTTTAACGACGTACATATGGGTATTACGGCGGAAAATGTTGCTGCCAGATATGGCATTACCAGGGAAGACCAGGATATTTTTTCTGCCGGCAGCCAGACTAAAGCAATAGCAGCTATTGACGAAGGACGCTTTAAAGACGAGATCCTACCAATAGCTATGCCCACCAAAAAAGGAGATCCGGTATTTTTCGATACCGATGAATTTCCCCGCCGCGGCACTACCGCCGAAGGGTTGGCCAAACTAAAACCGGCTTTTAAGAAAGACGGCACTGTCACCGCCGGTAACGCTTCAGGTATCAACGATGCTGCAGCTGCAGTGGTAGTTATGTCTGCGGATAAGGCCAAGGAGCTGGGGCTGACACCGTTATTTGTTATTCGTGCCAGCGCGACAGCGGGTGTTGATCCTGCTTACATGGGACTGGGCCCAATCCCGTCCAGCAAAAAAGCGCTGGCCAAAGCTGGCCTGACTATAGCTGACATGGGACTTATCGAAGCTAACGAAGCGTTTGCCGCTCAGGCGCTGGCCGTGATGCGGGAACTGGAAATGCCGCCTGAAATAACTAATGTTAACGGTGGCGCCATAGCCATTGGCCATCCCATCGGTTGTAGCGGGACCCGGATTCTGATTACCATGCTCTATGAAATGAAACGTCGGAGTGTCAAATACGGGCTGTCTACGCTGTGCATCGGTGGCGGTCAGGGAACAGCCATGGTGATCGAAAACGTTTAAAAATAAAATAAATCATGTCTGGGGGGGTCAGTATGGAGATTAAAAAAATAATGGTTATCGGGGCCGGTCAGATGGGTTCCGGCATCGCTCAGGTTGCTGCTATAGCGGGATGTGAAGTGGTATTAAACGACATTAAGGACGAGTTTGTCCAGCGGGGCTTAGGGATTATCGACAAGAATCTAAGCCGCAACGTTAGCAAAGGACGCTTGGACGAAGCCGGTAAGACCGCCATTTTAGGCAGAATTAAGCCGTCTGTTGCCTTAACGGACGCGGCGGACGTTGACCTCGTTATCGAAGCAGCCATTGAGAACATGGAAATCAAGGGCAAAATATTCCGTGATCTGGACAGCATTACCCCGGCGCATGCCATCCTGGCCAGTAACACATCTTCGTTACCTATTACCGAAATAGCAGCGGTGACCAAACGCCCGGATAAAGTGATTGGCATGCATTTCATGAACCCGGTGCCCGTAATGAAGCTGATAGAAGTTATCCGCGGCCTGGCAACTTCAGATGAAACATATCAAACTGTTAAAGACTTAAGCGATCGTATGGGTAAAGTGGCTGTAGAAGTTAACGACGGGCCGGGTTTTGTGTTGAACCGGGTGCTTATACCGATGATAAATGAGGCCATTTTTTGCGTGTACGAAGGAATCGGCTCTCCGGAAGCAGTGGACCAGTCAATGAAACTGGGTGCCAATCATCCCATGGGCCCTCTGGCCTTGGCTGACCTGATTGGTCTAGACACCTGCCTGTATATCATGGAGGTACTCCACAAAGGTATGGGCGACAGCAAATACCGTCCCTGCCCGCTGTTGCGCAAATACGTGGCCGCCGGATGGCTGGGTCAAAAGACTGGTCGCGGGTTTTACGTATACGAAAAATAGCATAATGGTAATCCCCAATTAAGGAGGAATGCGCCATGGCATGGAACAATATATTGCTGGAAAATGACGGCCCAGTGGCCGTATTGACCATTAACCGTCCCAAGTTTTTAAACGCCTTGAATGAGGAAACGCTAACAGAGCTAAACCAGGCCATAGAGCAACTGGATAACGACAGCGCAGTGCAGGTGGTTATTATCACTGGTGCCGGCGAGAAGGCCTTTGTAGCTGGTGCGGATATTGCCTACATGCAAAAGTTGACTCCGATGGCGGCCAAGGATTTTTCCCGTCTCGGCCAGAAGACCTTCAGTAGGATTGAAAACCTGTCCAAACCAGTCATTGCAGCAATCAACGGTTTCGCCTTGGGCGGTGGCTGCGAATTAACCATGGCCTGCGATATTCGCGTGGCTTCGGAAAACGCTAAACTGGGCCAGCCTGAAGTTAGCCTGGGTTTGATTGCCGGCTTTGGCGGTACTCAGCGGTTGACCAGGTTGGTGAACCCCGGCATGGCCAAAGAAATTTTGTTTACCGCCGATGTATATGACGCAGCCACAGCTCAGCGTATCGGGTTGGTAAATCACGTAGTTCCCGCCGCTGATTTACTGGACTTCTGCAAAAAAATGGCGGGTCGTATTGCCGCTCGCGGTCCGAGGGCTGTACAATTGACCAAGGAAGCGATAAACGACGGACTGGAGATGGATCTGGAAAAAGCGTTTGTCCACGAGGCCGATTTGTTCGGGCTGGTATTTTCTACGGCAGACCGTGATGAAGGCATTGCTGCGTTCCTGGAAAAGAGGAAGGCGGGCTTTACGGGCAAATAATCATATATCCTTTTATTGGCGGTCAATATGACCGCTTTTTTGTATTAACTTTTTGCTATTAATGAGTATTATTTTCCCCGGTTTGGTATAATCGCAAAAGGGGCAGTAATATTAAGGGCTGAACAACGAAAGATATTATCAAGGAGATACCGCCATGTACCAAGGGGACAATGGAGAACTCAAATATCAGGTAATTACCTTTGGCTGCCAGATGAACGAACATGATTCCGAACACATTGCCGGCGTTCTGGAGGGTATTGGTTACACATCCGCAGATCATCAGGATGATGCCGATATCATAGTATTGAACACCTGTTGCGTTCGCGAAACTGCTGAAAACAAGGTATTCGGCCTTTTAGGCCGGTTGGGCAAGCAAAAAAAGCAAAAACCCGGCTTAATTCTGTGCCTGGGTGGTTGCATGAGCCAGCAGGAGCATATGGGGTCAAGGATCAAGGAGCGATTTCGCTACGTCGACGTGGTTTTCGGTACCCATAACATCCATCAGCTTCCGGATTTAATTGAACAGGCCAAGGCAGAGCGGCGCCAAGTAATCGAAGTGTGGCCCGACAGTCGGGGTGTGGTGGAGGACGTACCCGCCAGGCGGCAGCAAGGGGTCAGAGCCTGGGTGAGCATTACTTACGGTTGCAATAATTACTGTACTTACTGTATCGTTCCCTACGTTCGAGGCCGGGAAAGAAGCAGGACGCCCGAATCTATTATTAGCGAAGTGATTACTTTGGGGCGGGAAGGCTATAAGGATATTACTTTGCTGGGTCAGAATGTTAACTCTTATGGTAAAGATCAGACCGGGGGTATGGATTTTGCGGATCTACTGTCGGCGGTTAACGATGTAGATGGAGTTGAAAGAATCCGATTTATGACTTCTCATCCCCGGGACTTTTGTGATAAACTGGTGGGAGCGGTGGCCAAACTGCCGAAGGTCTGTGAGCATATCCACCTGCCTTTCCAGGCTGGCAGCAATAATATACTGCGGTTAATGAACCGCGGTTATACTAGGGAATACTATCTGGAACTGGTGGATAAAATCAAATCGGCAGTACCCGATGTGGCCCTGACCACCGATATTATGGTAGGGTTTCCCGGGGAAACTGACGCTGATTTTGCGGATACAATGGACTTGGTGCAAAGGGTGGAGTTCGATAATGCGTTTACATTTATTTACAATAAACGCCAAGGCACCCCGGCCGCCAGGATGGACGATCAAGTGCCGGCCGAGATAAAAAGCGCGCGCATTCAGGAATTAATTAAACTGCAAAGCGGTATTACGCTGCGCAGGAACGGGGCCGATATGGGAAAAGTACTGGAATGCCTCGTGGAAGGCCCCAGTCGGACCAATAAGGATTTAATGGGTGCCCGTACCAGGACCGGGAAAATAGTGATTTATCGCGGAGCGTCGGAACAAACTGGTATGCCTTTACCGTTACGCATTACCGGTTATAGCCTTACTCACCTAAATGGAGAGTTATTGCCGGAGAAATAATATTATGGAGGTTTAGCTATGTCTATATTGGAAAAGGCCTTTGAATTAGGTCAGGAAATTGCCACATCCAAAGAACTAAGTGCCATGAAAGAAGCCGAACAGGAACTGATGCGTGATGCAATTGCGCAAAAAATTATCCAAGATTTCAATGAAAAGCAAAAAAACTTCATGACCATGCAGCAGCAAGGTCTGGAACTGACCGAGAGTCAAAAAACTGAAGTAAAAGACATGGAACAGAGCATGTTAGAGCACCCCGTGATTTATAAGTTTTTTGAAGCGCAACAAGGCTTTGAAAAAGTGCTGGAGGAAATTAATAATATCATTTCCCAGGCTATTTCTGGAGGACAATCATCTTGTAGTGACGATTGCTGCTCCGGATGCAGCAGCTGCGGCTAATCAAAGTTTAAGTTTTAGTCAATCTACTTTGAAAGTAGACTTTAGGTTGTTATCCTAAGCGTAGCGAAGGATCTAGATTCTTCACTTCGTTCAGAATGACCATGCGTACTCGCACCACGATAAATGAATACAACTTACCTTTGTTCAGATTAAGCTTGTCATCCTGAGCGATAGCGAAGGATCT